>NZ_JBFTNF010000023.1:0-105853 GCF_056397345.1 Cupriavidus sp. 05N38 | reverse complement strand
GAACTACCTGGGCCAACGCCATCATGCAGCGCCACCACGAATCGAACGCCACCCGCGATGCCGCAGGCGAGCAAACCGGTAGCGCCAGCAGCCCAGCCAAAGCCATGAGACCCACCACGAAACCACCACCACCCATAAAATCTGAGCGCCCAGCCTTCTGCAAGAATCGCTTTCTTTTGGTTACTTTTCTTTTCGAGAAAAGAAAAGTGACACTTACATGTGTGCGAACGGGCTACCAAGCCCGCGCCGCTAGGCCCAGAGACGCAAAGCACACCCTCATACGCATAAACGCCAAATGAGACTCAAGCCGCCAAGCCCAAAAAAGCCAAAAAAAAGCAAAAACTACCGCATACCATCAATATCCCGAGCCTCGACAACCCCCCGAGGAAACCCCCTCCGCACCACAATCAGCATGGCACGCCCCACCTGCTCGGTAGTAGTGAGATAAGCCGGAAACAAGCGCCGCAGCAAAGGCAGCACCGGCGCCGCAATCATGTAGGGAATCCGGTAGGCCGCCGTCTTGGAACGGATGCCGTGCAACGGCTGGATACCGCCCGGGCGGAACATATACGCTGCCTTGAACGGCAATTTCAGCAACGCGTTCTCGGTACGCCCTTTCACCCGCGCCCACATCGAGCGCCCTTTCTCCGTGCTGTCGGTCCCCGCGCCGGAAACATAGACAAAGGTCATCTGCGGGTTGAGCCGGGCCAGCACCTGCGCGGCGGCCAGCGTGATGTCGTAGCTCACGCGCGTGTACTCGGCTTCGGACATGCCGCCCGAGGACACGCCCAGGCAGAAGAAGCACGCGTCGAAACCTGTCAGCGCCGGCTCGATCCCGTCGTAGTGCAGCAGGTCCGCATGCACCAGTTCGGTCAGCCTGGGATGCTGCTGGCCGGTCGGCGTGCGGCCTACCGTCTGCACGCGCGCCACGTCTTCGGCCAGCAGGCATTCGCGCAGCACGCCCAGTCCGACCATGCCGGTCGCGCCGAATATCAGTACGTTCATTCGTGTGTTCCCGTTCGATGAAAGCGGCCGCGCCATTGTGACGGGATGGTGGAGATTACCGCATGAACGGGAACGGCGCCGGCACGCCGGCACCCCGAAATAGACAGCCCCCGCCCGGGGTCACCCCGGACGCGGGCTGCCCCGTTGTCACACCTTGATGTCGATGTTCTGGCCCAGATGCGGGGGGTTGCTGGCGGGCACGCCGACCGGCGCCGCCGATGCCATCAGCGTGGCCACGCTGTTGGCCTGCAGGTCAAGCGATTTGCGCAGCATCAGCAAGCTGACCGGGTCGGTCCCGGGGTTGCTCGCCGCGCTGACGATGGAGGTATCCATGGATGAATTGTCCTGTTCCAGGTTGCGGTTGGGTGGGCGGGTGGCGAGGATGCCGGCAGTCCGGCCGGAAAAGCCGCGGCACCACCCGGGGATATTCCTGCCCGTTAATTGTCGGCTGGCAGCCACAAAGCTTTAGCGCGGCGGGCGGAACGTTTATGATAGGCAGCCCCGGCCAGATCGCCTGCAGCGTCTGCAAAGCAGGCCGGGAAAGACCGGACAGCCCGGGCAGCGGCTGAATCCGGCAAGAAAACAGTCACCAACAACAACATCATGGGTCGGGCGAAAAAAATCGCGGGTTACGTCGCAATTTCGTGTTTGACTGCCGGCATCCCCCTCTCCGGCCTTGCGCTGGATTCGGCGGAATTGTATGAACGGGAGTCGCCAAGCATCTGGGTGGTCACGGTGTTCGACGCGCAGGGCGGCACGATCGGCCTGGGCAGTTCGGTGGTCACCGGCCCGGAAGAACTGGTCACCAACTGCCATGTCCTCAAGAATGGCAAGTCCATCGGCATCCGGCGCGAGAACACCATGCACGTCGCGCGCCTGGTGCATGCCGATGTGGAGCGCGACCTGTGCGTGCTGCAGGCGAAGGGGCTGGGCGCGCCGCCCGTGAAGATCGCCCCGCTCGCGTCGCTCAAGGTGGGCCAGAAAGTCTATGCCATCGGTGCGCCGCGCGGCTTTGAGCTGACGCTCAGCGACGGCCTGCTCTCCTCCCTGAACAAGGACGCCAACGGCCGCGTGGTGCGTATCCAGACCACCGCGCCGATCTCGCCCGGGTCCAGCGGCGGCGGCCTGTTCAATGCCGACGGCCAGCTGATCGGCATCACCTACCTGATGCGCACCGACGCGCAGAACCTCAACTTCGCCGTGCCCGCGCAATGGATCGGCGAGGTGCCGGCCAGGTCGGCATTGGCGCTGCAGCGCTTTCGCAGCGAGACAGCGCCCCCGGCGCCCGCCGCGCAAGCACGGCCTCCGGCGCCGCAGCCGGCGGCCGGCGCGCAAGACCGGCAGCTCACCGGCGCCGAGCTGGCCGCGCACTTCGCGCATCTCGGCCGCATCAACGCCACCGCGCCTTCGGGTGTCACGCTGTGGATGGATATCCGCGAAGGCGGCAGCCTCGATGTCACCAACTCGGTCAGCCGCGGCACTTCGCCCGGCCGCTACCGCATCGAGCAGGAGGCCGGTCAGGTCTGCATCGAAATGGGCGACCCCAGGTTCAGCAGCATGCAAACCTGCTACCGGCTGACCGAAGGCAACGGGCGCTACGTGATGCGGTCCGTCTCCAGCCCCTACTACTTTTCCTATGTGAAGTAACGACGAGCATGAACCACACATACCGTATTGGCACCGCTGCCGCCGCTGCCGTCCTGTTGCTGCTGGGCGGGTGCGCGCCGGCGACCGTCGCCGTCTCTACCCGCGCCACCGACTATAACGGCAAGCCCGCCCGCATGTATGTGGTGGGCACGACGGGCATGGGCTGGAACAACGATTTCTCGCTGGCGTTCGCCGCCAAGTTCCGCGAGCTGGCCAAGCAGTGTGGCGTGGAAGCGGCCTATGACGAGCTATCGGGCCTGGAGCTGGACTCGTCCGCCCTCACGAACAAGATGCGCGGCTTCCGGGCGGATTCCATCCTGACCATCGCCAATGGCGGGGGTGTGATCGGCGCCTACGGCAACCGCATGTCGATCAACTACGGCACCACGCTGACCGATGCCATGCAGAACCGCGCGGTGTGGAAGGGCAAGTACTCGTTCAGCCGCGGCGCCCAGGCGATCCCCATCGAGGAACGCGCGGCGGTGCTTGCCATCGACATCACCAACAGCCTGAAGAAGGACGGCTTCCTGAGCGGTTGCGGCCAGGTCGCGCTGGGCCAGAACGGCCGGCTGGACCCGTCGGCGGTGCCGGTCATCGCGCACGGCACGCCGGTCAGCGCCGCCAGTCCCGCGGCGGCACCTGCCCCGGCCGCCAGCCAGGGCGCCGGCCCGCTCGCCGCCGTACCGGGCGTGCCCAGCGGGGGCGCGACGCTGCGAGACCTGCAGGACCTGCTGCCGAAGTGAGCCTCAGCCGGCCAGCCCGGCCTCGGCCAGGTCGGCGCACAGGATGGAGCCGGTTTCCGATTCGGTGACGAACACCTTATGGGTGCCGGGCTGGAAGGCCAGGTTGGTGGTGGTGGCGCCCGCCGTGCTGGCGAGGATGGCCTCGGGCTCGCCGCGCTTGCCGAGCACCCACACGCAGCCCAGGCTGGCATGCGCCACGAACAGCCGGTCGCGGCCGTCGATGGCCATGCCGTCCGGCCCGCTGGTGCCGTAGAAGGTGAAGAACTGCCCCACCTTGGACACGCTGCCGTCCGCTTGCAGCGGCGCGCGCCACACGCAGTTGCCACGCGTGGCCGCCACGAACAGCACCTTCTCGTCGCACGACAGCGCCAGCCCGTTGGGGCTGGGCACATTGCCCAGCAGCAGGTCGAGCTGTCCGCCGGCGCGCAGGCGGTAGACGCGCCCGGTGGGGTCGTGCAGGCCAGTCTGGCCCTGGTCGGTGAAATACAGGTCGCCGTTGCGGGCGATCACCAGGTCGTTTAMGCCCTTGAACTGCTCGGCGTTGCGCCGTCCCAGCAGCGTCGTCACCTCGCCCGTCTCGACCTGCACGCGCAGCAGGCCGTTGCGGTAGTCCGCCACCACCAGCTCGCGCGCATTCAGGAACTTCATGCCGTTGGGCTCGCCCTTGTATTCGGCCACCAATGACCACGCGCCCGCCGGGGAAATACGGAAGATCCGGCCAAACGGGATATCGGTCACGTAAAGGTTGCCGGCTGCATCGAACACCGGCCCCTCCAGGAAACTGTCGATGCAGGCCCCGCCCTTGTTGGCATCGGCCCACTCGGAGCGCACGCCGGCCTTGCGGAAATGGGCGGGCATGGACGAGAAGACCTGCAGCGGGATCTCCCTGGGCACGGTTCTGAAATACATGGTCGTTCCTTATCGGGTTCTTGTCGGGTTCCTGTCGCGACCTGGCCGCCATCTGGCCGCCATCTGGCCGCCATCTGGCCGCAATCTGGTCGCCATCTGGCCGCGTTCCGCCTACTCCGCCTTCACGTCGGCGGCCTTCGCCACCCGGGTCCACAGGGCCGTGTCGTCCTTGATGCGGCGCGCGAAATCGGCCGGTGAGATACCGCCCGGCTGCGCGCCCAGGCTGGCCAGGCGCTCCTTCACCTCGGCGCTGTTGACGCTCTTGCTCACCTCCGCCTGCAGCTTTGCCACCAGCGCGGGCGGCGTGCCCTTGGGCGCCGCCAGGCCGAACCAGTTGATCACCTTGTAGTCCTTCAGGCCGGCTTCGGCAAAGGTTGGCACGTCCGGCAGCGCGGGCACGCGCGTCGCCCCGGTCACGGCCAGCGCGCGCGCCTTGCCGCCCTTGATCTGCGGCACGGCGGTCGGCGTGGCGGTGATCAGGATATCCAGGTTATTGGCGATCAGGTCCATCAGCGCATTGCCCGCGCCCTTGTACGGGATATGGGTGATCGACACCTTGGCCTCCTTCTTGAAGACCTCGGCCGAGAGATGCGTGGAACTGCCGTTACCGCCGGAGCCGAAGTTCAGCTTGCCGGGATTCTGCCGGGCGAAGTCGATCAGCTCCTGCAATGTCTTGAAACGGGAGTTGGCCGGCACGATCAGGATCACCGGCGTCTGCGCGATGGTGGTCACGGGCACCAGGTCGTTGTTGTAGTCCCATGGCAGCGTCTTGAACAGCGACGGCAGCATGGTGTACGTGGTGTCGTTGGCCAGCAGCGTGTACCCGTCGGGGGCCGCGCGCGCCACTTGCAGCGTGCCGATGGTGCCGCTGGCGCCGGGCTTGTTCTCGACAAAGAAGGACTTGCCGGTGCTCTCGGTGAGCTTCTGCGCCACCTGGCGCGCGACGAAATCGGTGGTGCCGCCGGCCGAGTACGGCACCACGATGCGCACCGGCTTGTCGGGCCAGGTGTCGGCACGGGAGGCAATGCTGACGGTGCCCGTGAGGGCGGCCAGCGCGATGCCGGCGAGAAGGCGGGCGGGTGAGCGGGTGTGCATCAAGGTCTCCGGGGATGATCCGCGCCGCGCATTGCGTTGCGCGGCGTCTTGGCTGTCCTGTTTTCATCACAATATTCTATTAGACAGAACATCGTTCCGAAATAGTGTACGCACGCCCGGAACTGGCTGTCAATCCTGCGCGGCAAGGCACGGATGGGCGCACCCCGTCGGGCGTCCGGCATTTGCCATTGGCGCCAATGTGGGTGTTCGGTGTGGCGGCGCTGCCTGCGTTACCATGGCACGGCTCGTTCCGCCGTGCGCCCGCGGCCCGCGCCCTTCGCCGCGCGCGCCATGCGCAGCCTCCCCCGCGCCGCCGCCGCCTTCGCCACCGCCCTTCGCCATTGCTATTGCTGCCATCGCCATGACTTCTGCCCTTCTGCTTGAAAACATCCACGACACCGCCGTAGAACGCTTCAAGGAGGCGCTCGTCACCGTGGAGCGCCGCAGCGGCGCGCTCGCCGGCGAGGAACTGCACCAAGCGCCGCAAGCGCACCAGATCCTCGGCATCCGCTCCGCAACGCACCTCGGCGCGCCGGAGATCGAGGCGGCCAGGCACCTGCTGGCCATCGGCTGCTTCTGCATCGGCACCTCGCAGGTCGACCTGGATGCCGCCGCGCGCGCGGGCATGCCGGTCTTCAACGCGCCGTTCTCCAATACGCGTTCGGTGGCCGAACTGGTGATCGCCGAGGCCATCCTGCTGCTGCGCCGCGTGCCGGAGAAGAACACGCTGGCGCATGCCGGCAAATGGGCCAAGGGCGCCACGGGCTCGTTCGAGGCGCGCGGCAAGACCATCGCCATCATCGGCTACGGCAATATCGGTTCGCAGGTCGGGGTGCTGGCCGAAGCCATGGGCATGCGCGTGGTGTACTACGACGTGCAGGCCAGGCTGTCGCTCGGCTCGGCGCGCGCGGCGCGCTCGCTGGCGGATGCGGTGTCACATGCGGATATCGTGACGCTGCACGTGCCGGCCACGGCCCAGACCAGGAAGATGATCGACGCCGTGGTGCTGCGCCAGTTCAAGCGCGGCGCGATCCTGATCAACGCCTCGCGCGGCACGGTGGTGGATATTGAGGCGCTGCGCGCGGCCTGCGACGACAACCATATCGCCGGCCTGGCCATCGACGTCTTCCCGCAAGAACCCAAGACCAACGCGGACCGCTTCGACAGCCCGCTGCAGGGCGTGCCCAATGCCATCCTGACGCCGCATATCGGCGGCAGCACGGAGGAAGCCCAGGAGAATATCGGCACCGAGGTCGCCACCAAGCTGATCGCCTTCCTGCGCACCGGCGACACCATCGGCGCGGTCAACTTCCCCGAGGTGAGCCCGGGTCCGCTGACCTCGCCGGCGCGGCTGCTCAACGTGCACGGCAACGCGCCCGGCGCGCTCGCAACGCTCAACACGCTGCTGGCGCGCGACGGCGTCAACATCGTGGCGCAGCACCTGCAGACGAGCGGGGAAATGGGCTATGTGGTGACCGACCTGGACAAGGCGCCGTCGGACGAACTGGTCGCCGCACTCGGCAAGGAAAGCGCCTTTATCCGCTGCCGCGTGCTGCTCAACGAGCAAGCCTGAGCGGCGCGGGCAGACGGGGCACCGGACTGCCGGCGCCCCGTCTGCCCTCAGCCCACGCGGAAATGCTCGACCGACTGGCCGGCATTGACCGCGCGCAGCAGCCACGAGGGCATCGCGCCCTCGCCGTCCCAGACCTGCCCTTCGGCGTTGCGGTAGCGGCGCGGGCCGGAGGGAGCCGCCGGGGCCGCAGCAGGGGTGACGACGGGCGCGGTCTCGGCCTTTGGCTCGGCTTTTGGCTCGGCTTTTGGCTCGGCTTTTGGCTCGGCTTTTGGCTCGGCTTTTGGCTCGGCTTTCGGTTCGGCTTCTGGCTCCGCCACAGTTTTCGGCAAACCCGCAGCTGACGCCGCGGCTTCCGGCGCTACTGCCAGTGCCGATCCGGGCGAGGCGACATCGGCCGCATTGCGCTGGCCACGCCTCCTCTTGCGCCGCGGCCGCGGCGCCACCATCGGCGGCGCCGTGACAGGTGCCGCTGGCAACAGCCCCTGAACCGGGCCGGCCGGCTCCGCGATGACGTCGGCTTCCGCCTCGGGTTCGGCGACCGCTTCAACTTCCGCTTCAACTTCCGCCTCAACCTCCGCTTCAACGTCCGCCTCCACTAGCGGCTCAACTTCCGCCGCCACTTCCGTGTCCAGGGCGGCAGCAATCTTCGCGGCAGGCTCCGCGAGCGGCGCGGCAAGCAGTTCCGCCACCGGCAGGATTTGCTGCCCGCCGCCGGGTTCGGCCACAGGTTCAGCCTTCGGCGCCGCGGCTGCCTGCGCCGCCTCGATGTCATCGGCGGTGATGCCCAGCCGCTCCATCTGGACCCGTATCCAGACAATGGCGGCTACTCGTTTGACGTCGGCGGAAAGAACAGCGGGAATAGCGGAAGACACGATAGAAACCAGTAAAGGATGCGGGACAGGGGGTTCTCCATGCGGCGCTCACCGCACACCCATATCCCCGAAGCTCGCACATGATAGCCGAGCGCGGAAACCGCCTCTTGCGAGAGCCAAAAACGCGGCAGATCGCCCAGTAATACGGCCTCCGGCAGCAAGCACATAACAGGCCAGCCAGCACCGGGAATCCGCCCGGATCCACACAACTCAAATGAGAACGATTATCATATGCGACCAACAGGGCCATCAGGCGTCGCCTGCGGCCGGCCTCTTGCGCGGCGGGCCGCCTGCCGCGCAATACGGCCCTCTTCCATAGGACATATAGCCAATGCATCGACTCATTTCCACTGCCCCGCTACGGATTGTTGTGCCCGGCCGGGCTG
Organism: Cupriavidus sp. 05N38; assembly: GCF_056397345.1. Taxonomy (NCBI): domain Bacteria; kingdom Pseudomonadati; phylum Pseudomonadota; class Betaproteobacteria; order Burkholderiales; family Burkholderiaceae; genus Cupriavidus; species Cupriavidus sp. 05N38. The sequence goes on along the minus strand of NZ_JBFTNF010000023.1, from coordinate 97,623 downwards.
CCCGGGAGGCGCGGACATGGGCTTGAGCCGGAACGGCCGCTACCGCCTGGATGTTGCCTCGCGCGTGGTGGCCGCGATCGGTGGCGGCTATGTGCTGGCAGCCCTGGCCACCGGCCTGCTGGCGGTGGTGCTGCCGATGCCGCCGTCCGAGGCGGTGACGACCGCCACGCTGCTGTCGTTCTCGCTGTACGCGTGCGCGGTGCTATGGGTGTTCGCCGCCGGCAGCGCGTTGCGCGCGTGGGCCGGACTGGCGATTCCCGCCGCGGTCATGGCGGCCGTGCTGGCCGCGGCGCGGAGCGCGGCATGAAGGCCGGCCTGCGGCAGTCGATGGCCTGGCTGCGCGCGGCCAGCCTGAGTGGCGCGCTGAGCGGCGCGCTGGGTGGCTGCGGGCTCCTGGCACTGCGCGCGCTGCCCTGAGCCGCCGCCGCTAGCGCGCGCACTTCTTGTACGGCGCATACTGCGCGCCGTTCCAGCGCCAGACCGGAAAGCAATTGCCCGGCCCGCCGATCTCGATGTCCGGATAGCCGAGGTGCTTCGTCTTGAGCACCGTGGCCTGCCCCGGAAAGCCGAACTGCGGCTGCCAGCGCCCGCTGCCATCCTTCACGTACAACTGCATCGAGACGCCGGCCATGCCGCCCACGCAAGTGCCGTAGAAATTGGTGAAAACCTCGGGCTGGCCATCGCCGTTCAGGTCGACGACGGCGGCATCGTAGTCCACCGACTCATTGCATGACTTGTCGAAGACCTTGCCCTTGAGCGCCTTGAGCTGGCCTTGCGTGGCCTCGGCGACGAGTTTCGCATCGGCACCCGGCGCGGCGCCGGCAGGCATGGCCAGGGCCACGGCAAAGCCGCCGGCGACGGCCGGCGCAAACGCTGCGGCCAGGACAGATGGACGGCGGGGCATGGCGGTCTCCCTGAAGGCAAGGCAGCCCGGCACGGCATCGTGGCGCAAGCCGAAGGCTGCCCTTCGATGATATGAAGAACGGTTCGCCGCCGCCAGCTATCATGTCGGCCATTCCATTCGATTGCCGACCGCTGCAAGCCATGTCCGACAAGACCCCCGCAAACCAGCCCTATGCGCTGGAGAACCCCTTCCTCGRATCCCTCAACGTCACCATCGTGGAGTGGCAGCCGGACCTGGTACGCATGGCGCTGGTGCCCCAGCCCGCGCATCTCAACAACACCGGCGTGGTCCAGGGCGGCATCCTGGCCACGTTGCTGGACGCCGCCGGCGGCTATGCCGGCCTGTTCCCGGAAGGTGGCGTGCGGCGCGCCGCCACCACCATCTCGCTCAACGTCAACTATGTCTCGTCGGGGCAACTCGAACCGCTGGTGGTGACAGGCCGGCGCGTGGGCGGCGGACGGCGCGTGTTCTTCTCCAATGCAGAAGTCACCGACAGCCAGGGCCGGGTGATCGCCACCGCGCAGGCGGCATTCCGGCGCAAGGATCCGGTGCCCTCGGCCTGATCTTCCCGGCCATGGCGTTGCGCGACTGGCATGGGCGCCGATGCATGCCGCCCCCGGCACTTCACCTGCTGGGGCGGAAGTCGGAAATCAAGATCACGGCCAGCCTATGAGGCGCCGGATCTCAGGCCCCGTCCAGGAAGCGGCTGCGCAGGCCCAGGCGCGTGCCCAGCGTGGGGCCCAGCCAGCGCGAACGGTCCATGTAGGCCAGCTGCGCATTCTGGCTCTGGTCCATGTAGGGCTCTTGCGTGGGGGCCAGGTCGGTGCGCACGGGCTGGCTGGCGCCCTGCGTGTAAGGGTCGAACTTGTCCGGCGCGCGGGCACCGGCGTAGGGGTCGGTCAGGCCGGCGCCGCTATTGGACATGCCGCCCTGCGAATACGGACTGCGGGGCTCCTGCACGCCCACGCCCTGGGCCAGCGCGCAAACCGAAGCCATGGCGGCGCCTGCCATCAGCAGGGCCTTGGCGAATGAATGCTTCATAGGTACCTCCTCGGAGAGGAAAAGAGAGGAAAAGGGTCGCTCGCATGCGGAGCGCCTGGTCTCTTCCCAAGCCAGACATGTGCCAGTCAGACGCCGTCCGACAAGCATGCGGGCCGCTCGGGGGGGAGTGCTCGCGCGGGGCGGGCGGCATGCGTTGGCAGCGCTTGCCTGGCGGCCTCCCGGCGGCCTGCGCCGGGCGCGATGCGGACGAACACGCATGGGTTCACGTGGCCGGAAACAAAGGCGCACGATGGTAATCGTTACCTGCGCGCGCCGACTGCTCCGCCCGTGTCACAGGTGCATGTCACAGGTGCATGTCACGCGCGCAGATCATTGCGCGTGTGATGTGCATCAGCGCGCCTTATGCCATGCCGTGGCACGCGTCCGCGCACAGCTTGCAGGCAATCGCGCAGACCTGGCAGTGCCGCACGGCATGTCGTCCGCACTCGCTGGCGCAGGCCTCGCAGGCCTTGCTGCACAAGCGGCATATCTCCGCTGCATAGGGGCTGCCGCGCGCCATCGCGGCGGCGGCAAGCTGGCACAAGGCGGCGCACTCCATGTCCAGCCGGATGCATTCCGTCATGTCCGCGGCCTGCCCTTCCTGCAGGCACGACGCCGCGCAGTGGTTGCACGCCGCGGCGCAGGCATTGCACGCGTCGATGCAGGCTTGATAGTCATCCATCGTCATGGTGGCTCCTGGTCGGCTGGGAACGGGCGAGCTTCACGCGCAAATCGTGCCAGCTTGCCCTGCGCATGGCCGGGGCTGACAGCGCGCCCGGCGATGCGCGCCTTGCATGCAGCACGGGCAGAGTACAGGGGCGGCATGCCCGGGCCTGGCGCTATTCCCGCGTCGCTTGCGCCGGGTCCGCGGACAGCGGCGGCGCGATGTCTTCCAGCGGGCGCATCTCTGCGTTGACCGCGTAGCGCAAGGCAAACRGGCCCGCGGCGATCACCAGCAGCGCCCCGATGCCGTAGCCGGTAGCCACCGCCACGCGGCTGCCGCTTTCTATCAACGCGCCGAACAGCAGCGGGCCGATAAATCCGCCGCTCCCTGTTCCTACAGCGTAGAACACCGAGATCGCCAGCGCGCGCGTTTCCAGCGGAAACACCTCGCTGACCGTGAGATACGCCGAACTGGCCGCGGCCGACGCCAGGAAGAAAACCACCGACCAGCACAGGGCCTGGCTGCGCGCGTCGAGCCAGCCTTGCACGAAGGCCCAGCCGGTCAGCGCCAGGCCCACGCCGGACAGCACATAGGTCAGCCCGATCATGCGGCGCCGGCCGACTCTGTCGAACAGCGGGCCCAGCAGCAGCGGCCCGAGCACATTGCCCAGCGCGAACGGAAACATATACAGCCCCACGCGGTTGTCCGGCACGCCGTGAAAACGCGTCAGCACCAGCGCATAGGTGAAGAAGATCGCGTTGTAGAAAAATGCCTGCGACACCATCAGCGCCAGCGCCACCGCGCTGCGCATGCGCTAGCGCCGGAACAGCACGCCGGCGACCTCGCGCAGCGCGGGCGTGGCGCGGCGCACGAAGGTGATCGTGCCCGCCGCGGGCGGCAATGCGCCGTATTGCGCGATCACCTGCGACTCGATGTCCGCCACGATGCGGCCCGCCTCCGCCTCGCGCCCGTGCGACAGCAGCCAGCGCGGGCTCTCGGGCACATCGCGCCGTACCAGCAGGATGGCCAGCGCCAGCACGGCGCCGAGTGCGAACGCGGCGCGCCAGCCCAGCGCCGGGCCCAGTACGCGCGGATCCAGCAGGAGCAGGCTCAGCCCGGCGCCCAGTGCCGCGCCGAGCCAAAAGCTGCCGTTGATGGCCAGGTTGACGCGGCCGCGCACGCGGGCCGGGATCAGCTCATCGATGGCCGAATTGATCGCCGCGTATTCGCCGCCGATGCCGAGCCCGGTCAGGAAGCGGCACACCGCGAAGAACACGAAGCCCGTGGAGAATGCCGTGGCGAGCGTGGCGGCCATGTACACGGCCAGCGTCGCCAGGAACAAGGTCTTGCGTCCGAGGCGGTCCGCCAGCCGTCCGAACACCAGCGCGCCCGCCACCGCGCCCGCGACGTACAGGGAGCCGAGCCAGCCCACCTGCGCCGCATCCAGGCCGAGGCCGTCGGGACGCTCCAGCACGCCGCCGAGCGAGCCGACCAGCGTCACCTCCAGTCCGTCGAGCACCCATGCCACGCCCAGCGCGATGACCACGCGCCAGTGCCAGCGCGACCACGGCAAGCGGTCAAGGCGGGCCGGGATATCGCTGCGCGCGACCGGCGCGGCAGCCATGTCCGGCCCCTTTGGGCGCCCTGGCATATCTGACACTGGTGGCACGGGTTGCACGACGGGCATGGGCAGGTTCCGGCTGGCGGTGGCAGGCAGCGGGCTTCTGGCCCGGGCCTTGCGTGGAGCAGTGTCTTCTACGACAAACTCATCATAGGCAGATTCCATGCGGCGTCCCTGTCAAACCATCCTCGTGGTCGACGATGAACCCGGCGTGGCAGATGCGCTGGCGTGCGCGCTTGAGGACGCCGGYTATATCGTGGAGCGCGCCGCCGACGGATTCAGCGCTTATTTCATGGCGCAACGCGTGCATCCCAGCGTGGTAGTGACCGACTGGATCATGCCGCATGGCGACGGCGCGGTGCTGTGCGGCATGCTGCTGCACGACCACGCGCTCTGTGCCACGCCGCTGGTAATCTCGACCAGCATGCGCCCTGTGCCCACCATCGCCAACCCTAGCGTGCGCTACTGCCCCAAGCCTTGCCACCCCGACGAAGTAGTCCGGCTCGTACGCGAGCTCGCCGGCGAATCCGGCGAGTCCGGCGCATGCGGTCCGGCGCGGCCTTGAAACTCTTGCCATGCGCACCATGCCGTGCGCCGCCCGGGTGGCCTCGTTCCGGGTGCCGGGATCACATGGCAAATGAGCTGGGCAAATGGCAAGGCGAGGAACCTGCGCCGGCAAGCCAGGAGAGCGGTCCACGCACAGCGCAATGCATAGCCCATGCAGCACCTGGATCGGGCCGACACCGGCTCCGCTGCCATCGCTGTCGCATTTATTTTTTGATGCGTGTCAAGTGAGTGACGAAGCACAAACCCCCCGGTATTGGGGCAGCCGATCGACGCTCATGGTGAGACACTATGCGCGGGCGGGAAACCAAAGCGCTCGCCCATCTCACTTCGTCAATGCCCTCCGGACCAGACCGGCGGGCATTTTTTTACCTGTCGCGCGCGGGATGACCACCGCACGGGGCCATGCGACTTTTTTACATGAGCAGGAAAGTTCGGGATACCCCGCGGCCGGCATTCGTGCACCGGCGACCCCTCAGGCTGCCGCGCGCCGACCGCGCAGAGACCGGCCACCCGCGGACACCCGGCATCGCCTGCGCCCGGGCGAATTGTCCTGGCGCGAGTGGCACGATTCCTGCCAGTTCAGCATCGCATGACGGGAAGCCATTTGTCACATGGCTGGGGCTTGCGGGGACGCGGGCCGAGTGCCGCGTCCCCATTTTTTCCGCCCGGCATGCGCGCCCGGCCGCGCAGGGAATCCGCCATGCGCCGAACGCCGCAGCCGCGTCAATAGTTCTTCGCGCCTACACCAACAAGGGGGCAGCGCACCGGTGCCGCGCCGGCGCAAAATGCGGCCAGGCCGCACGTGGCGGCGCCATGCCCTGCCGGTGACGGCAGCCCCAGGACCCAACACCTTTGCCCACATGTTCCATGACCCGAAACCAATGACCGATGCGGCCAGCCGCCCGGATGGCGCGGCGCAGGTGGGTGCATTGCCCGCCCAGCCCCCGTCATCGTGCGAGCCCACGCTGCAGCAGATAGCCGAGCGCCGTACGCGCGCGCTTGCCGATGCGCTGGAAGAGGCCATCCGCTCGTCACCGGCAAGCTCGAGCCGCGCTACCGTGCGCGCGCGCACGCAGGCGGCGGCCAAGGCGTCCGGATAGGTCCCGCGGCCCGACAACCCGGCCGGCCGGGCGGATGCTTTCCCGCCTGGCGGAGACACCGGCTAATCCGCCAGCGGGAATCCGAACACATCCTGCGCGAGGTCGCGTTCGAAGACGGCCGTCCACGCACCCTGGACACCGTCGCGGTATTCCCTGGCTTCACCCCCGGTCACGCGGGCCACGGTGATGCTGCGGGACGCGTGCCCAGGAGCGCCGTCCCGCCCATCCTGCGCGCTGACCTCGAAGTCCTCAAGGGCAAAACCGTGCAGCGCGCAGGCGGACGCGAAGTCGTCGCGCTCCTGCGCCGGCAGTTCGTGGAACCGCAATTGCGCCATGGCCGTCTCCCGGGGCCGCCGCGGATGCCGGCGGTATCTCGTCTCTGATGAGAACCGCAGTATCGCAGCAAGGGGATTCGGCGGGCAACAAGGCTGCCCGGGAGAGAGACCAGGCCCCGCGGCCAGCGGATGCGCTCCCTGCGCGATGCCGTCGCCTCGCGTTTTCCGCGCCAGCGAGCCACCGCCGCCAACGCCTTCCGAAGGCTTCCGATTACCTCCCCGGTAATTGGCCCGCCGCGCGCCAGCGCCGACACTGAGCTTGCCTGGAACCGCCAGGCAAGCTCAACCGGAGCCGACCGCCATGCCCGCAGCCAGCCTTGCCCGCCTCGAACCCGCTTATCCTGCTTCTCCCGCTTCTCCCGCTTCTCCCGCCGCCACGTCTACCACGTCTACCACCGCCCCACTCCTCCCGATGGACTACGTGCAAACCCGCGACGGCGTTTCGCTGTTCGTGCGCGACTGGCACGACGGCAGCGCCGCCGGGGTGGTGCTGTTCGTTGCCAGCTGGGCCCTGTACTCGGATTCCTGGGGTGCCCAGATGGTGGCGCTGCGCGCCGCCGGCCTGCGCTGCATTGCCTACGACCGGCGCGGCCACGGGCGCTCGGGCGATCCGGGCCGCGGCTATGACTTCGATACGCTGGCCGACGACCTCGCCGATGTGATCGAGGCCCTGGACCTGCGGCGCGTCACGCTGGTGGGGCATTCGATGGCTGCCGGCGAGATCGTGCGCTATCTCTCGCGCCATGGCGCCAGCCGCGTCGCCGGCATGGTGCTGGTGGGCTGCACCACGCCGTGCCTGGCGCAGAGCGCGGACAACCCCGACGGCATCGCCCCCGCCCTGCTCGAGCAGGTCGCAGGCGAACTGGCCGGCGATTTCCCGCTGTGGGTGGAGAATAACCTCGCGCCCTTCGGCGGCGGGCTGTGCTCTGCGCCACGGCTGGAATGGGTGCGCGCGATGGCGTTGCAGACTTCGCTGCCGGCGCTGCTCGGCTGCAACCATGCCAACGCGTATGCGGATTTCCGCGCCGAGCTGCCGGCGATCCGCGTGCCGGCGCTGCTGGTGCACGGCGACAACGACGTGTCCTGCCCCCTGCCGCTCACCGCGCAGCGCACGGCTGCGCTGCTGCCCGATGCGCGCCTCGCCGTGTACGCAGGCGCACCGCACGGCCTGCCCTACACGCACGGGGCGCGGCTGTCTGCCGACATCCTCGGCTTCGTGCGCGGACTTGACTGACGATCCGCCGACGCCTGCCTGTCGCCTGCCTGTCGCCTGCCTGTTCCCTGCCTGATGGATCCCGACCGGAACCCCGCCATGTCCTCGCCCAGCCCCGAGCCAGCCGTAGCGCTGCCCTCGCTCGCCTCGCCGCGCGCCGCGCCGGCTTCGCATCCGCCCGCCACCGCCCCTGCGACCAGTTCTGCCATCACGCGCACCCGCGAGCGCCTGGCGATGCTGGTCATGCTGAGCGGCACCTTCATGGTGGTGATGGACTTCTTTATCGTCAACGTGGCGCTGCCGGCCATCCGGCATGACCTGCACGCCAGCGCCGGTGCGCTGCAGCTGGTGGTGGCCGGCTACGGCGTGGCCAACGCGGCCGGCCTGATCACCGGCGGGCGCCTGGGCGACATGCTCGGGCGCCGTCGCATGTTCATGCTGGGCCTGGCGCTGTTCGGGCTGGCTTCCGCCGCGTGCGGACTGGCGCCGGACGCCCGCGCGCTGGTGGCGGCGCGCGTGGCGCAGGGCCTGGGCGGCGCCTTGCTGCAGCCGCAGGTGCTGGCCATGCTGTCGCTGGCCTACACCGGGCCGGCACGCGCGCGCGCCTTTGCCGCCTACGGGCTCACGCTCGGGCTTGCCGCGCTGCTCGGCCAGCTGCTCGGCGGCGCGCTGATCCGTGCCGACCCGGGCGGCCTGGGCTGGCGCGCCTGCTTCCTGATCAACGTGCCGGTGGCCGCGGCGGCGCTGCTGCTGGCGCCGCGCGTGCTGCGCGCCGCGCCGCGGGTCCCGGGCAGCAAGCCGGACCTGCGCGGCATGGCCTTGCTTGCCACGGCCCTGTGCGCGCTGGTGTGGCCGTTGGTGGAGGGCCGCCAGCAAGGCTGGCCGCCAGCAACGCTGCTGGCGCTGGCCTTGGCCCCGCCGCTGCTGGCGCTGTTCGCATGGCAGCAGCGCCGGCTGCAGGCCCGTGGCGGCCAGCCGCTGGTCAGCCCCGCGCTGTTCGCCACGCCGGGCTTCGCGCGCGGGCTGGCGGTGACGCTGGCCTTCTATGCCGGCAATGCATCGTTCTATTTCGTGCTCGCGCTGTACCTGCAGGACGGACTCGGCCTGAGCCCGCTGCAAGGCGGCGGGGCCTTCACCATGCTGGCACTGGGCTTCTTCGGCGCCTCGCTGGCGGCGCCGCGCATTGCCGCGCGGCTGGGTCGCTCGTCCATCGCCTACGGCGCGCTGCTGCTGGCCGCAGGCCACTGGCTGCAACTGGCCAATGCGCTCTTGCCGTGGCATGCGCATGCCACCGCGCCGGTGGCGGCGATGCTCGGGCTTCTGGCGGTGCAAGGCGCCGGTATCGGCATGGTAATGGCGCCGCTGGCATCCGCAGTGCTGGCGGGCATGCCAGAGCGGCACGCAGGCGTCGCCTCCGGCGTCCTGGCTACCGTGCAACAGGTCGGCAACTCGGTCGGGGTGGCGCTGATCGGCAATGTCTTCTACGGCGTGCTGGAAGCCAGTGCCATGCCCCCGGACTGGCCTGGCTATACCCATGCCTACGCCTGGAGCCTGGCCTGCCTGCTCGGGCTGGCGCTGGCCGTCACCCACTTGTGCCGCGCCCGCCGGCAGGTGCCGGCGCCGTAGGCCCCGCCGCCTGCGTGGCGGGCCACCGTGGCATGGGTGGCGCCGCGCGGCGTCAGGGCCGGAATGCGACGCCGTGCCGACGCCGCCGCCCGCCTACTCCGAAGCCAGCACCCCATACGGCCGCACCCGGATCTGGTTGATCACCTCGGTGACGCCGTACACATCGTCGGCCACCTCTTCGATTTCGTATTTGATGTGCCGCTGGGTGACCGTGCCCTCCAGCGTGACCATGCCCCCGCTTACCGAAACCGTGACTTCGCTCACGTCGAGCGTGTGGTCGCAGGCAAGCCGCTCGCATACTTCCTCGCGCAGGCTCTCGTCCGAGCGGCGGTAGCCCTTCGGACCCATGCGCCGGCCGCGTTCGTACCCGCTCCGCTCATACCCGGCCCCCTGGTATTCATCCGGGCCGGCCATCCCCGCGCCCGGCCCCGCCGTGGCGACGCCGGGCGTCGCGCGTGCCCGCTGCGCGGCGCGGTAGCCGTCCGCATAACCGCTGGCGTAACCGCTGACGTAGCCCCGCCCGCCGGGGGCGCCATCCGGTGCGGCCGTGCCCTGGGTGCTGGCATAGCCATCGCCGTCCGGGCGGCGCGACGCGGGCGATACGAGCGCCTCATCGCGGCCGCGGTCCCAACGGCCCTGCCCCCAGGGCTGGCGCTCGCCACCGCCCATGCCGGCAATGGCGCTCGCCGGCCGGCGGAACCGGGCCTGCGGATAGCGCGATTCGTAGCGCGCGATTTCGTCTTCGCCGAGACGCCAGCTATCGTCGTTGCGATCGCCGGAATACCACGCGTGCCGCTGCGCGCGCCTTGTCGCACGCGCTCCGTCGTCGTTGCCGGGCGCATCCGCGCCGCCCGGCGCATACCGTTGCCGGCCGTATTCGTCTGTCCACGTACCCATGGCTATCCCCAATGTCGTTCCGGAGGGGACCAACGCCCCTCCACCATGGTTGATCGGGGCAAAATCCGTACCGGGTCCAGGCCGGCGGCCATGGCCCCGCCACGGCGGGCGCAGGCGGGCGGCCCATGCCGACAGCGAGCAGCAAGCGGCACGTGCGCCATGCGCTTCCCGCGTGTGCGCTTTACCCGGCGTTGTAATACGCACCCTCGCCTGCAGGCGGGGCCCGGCTGGATTTCGACCGGCCCGGCATCTAGAGTTAGCTAGCATCCTCCCCACCGCCGTGCCCACCGTGATGAGGTGACCTATGCAAAACGAAGCCGACACCCAGCGTGCGCCGGCAGACGCAGGGGCAGCGCTTTCGCCCCAGCACCTGCTGCAGCTCGGCATGGGATTCTGGGCCGCCAAGGCCATGCTGAGCGCCGTGGAACTTGGCGTGTYCACCCAACTGGCGCGGCAGCCGCTCGATGCCGGCGCGCTGGGCGCGGCGCTAGGCCTGCATCCGCGCGGCGCCGCGGATTTCCTCGATGCGCTGGTTGCGCTGCGCGTGCTCGACCGCGAGGACGGCGGGCAAGGCGGCGGACAGGAAGGCGGTGGACAAGGCGGCGCCGGCAGGTACCGCAACACGCCGGAAGCGGACCATTTTCTCGACAAGGCGAAATCCACCTATGTCGGCGGCCTGCTGGAGATGGCCAACGCACGCCTCTACCCCGCCTGGGGGGCGCTCACCGACTCGCTGCGCACCGGCAAGCCGCAGGGCGATGCCGCCGAGGGCACCGACCCGTTCGCCACGCTCTATCGCGACGAAGCGGGGCTGCGCGGGTTCCTGCGGGCGATGACCGGGGTCAGCCTGGCCGCCGCGCAAGCCATGGCGCAGCGCTTTCCATGGCAGGAATGCAAGACCGTCATCGATATCGGCGCCGCCCAGGGTGCGCTGCCGGTACAGCTTGCGCTGGCCCATCCACACCTGCGCGGCGGCGGCTTCGACCTGCCCGCGGTCGGGCCGGTGTTCGACGCCTACGTCGCCGAGCATGGCCTGCAGGACCGGCTGCGCTTCTACCCCGGCGATTTCTTCAACGATCCCTGCCCGCAGGCCGACGTGCTGGTGATGGGCCATATCCTCCATGACTGGGACCTGGAGCAGAAGCTGCATCTGCTGCGGCAGTGCCACGCGGCGCTGCCCTCGGGCGGTCGCCTGATCGTCTACGACGCCATGATCGACGACGCGCGCCGGCAGAACGCGTTCGGCCTGCTGATGAGCCTGAACATGCTGATCGAGACACCGGGCGGATTCGACTACACCGGCACGCAATGCTGCGACTGGGCCAGGCAGGCCGGCTTCGCGCAGGCGCGCGTGGAACCGCTCAGCGGTGCGGATTCGATGATGATCGCGACCAAGGCATAGCATCGCCACGGCATCGCGCGGCGGGACGTAGCCAACCGGAGACACAGCCATGGCTGAAATGAACAACGAGGACAAGGCAAAGATCGTCACCGTGCTGAACGGGATCCTCGAGGCCGAACTGGCCGGCGTGGTCCGCTACACGCACTACTCGCTGCTGGTGTTCGGCTTCGGCCGCATTCCCATCGTGTCGTGGCTGCGCGACCAGGCCAACGAATCGCTGCTGCATGCGCAGCAGGCCGGGGAATGGATCACCACGCTGGGCGCCTATCCGTCCCTGGCCATCGGCAAGCTGCTCGACAGCCACACCTTCGACACCGCCGCCATCCTGCGCGAATCGCTCGACGCCGAGATGGCCGCCCTCAAGCTCTACCGCGAACTCCTGGCGCTGGTCGAAGACCGCTCGGTGGCGCTCGAAGAATACGCGCGCCAGATGATCCAGCTCGAAGAACTCCATGCCGGCGAGGTGGACAAGATGCTGCGCAAGCCCGGCAGCACCGCGGCGTTCGCGCCGTCTGCGTGAGATCCCGGGCTAAGGCCCGGCCCCCCTTGGATTGCCGCCCGGACTTGCCTGCGTCCGCCACGCCATGCGTACGCTGCCCGGCCGCCAGCGCGGCTCGACCCGGGACACTAGCGTCGCGCGGACGGCCGCCGCAGCACCTCGCCCAGGTCTGCCCGCGCCAGGCGCTGCGCGGCCGCGCGGCTGTTGCCGGTCCAGTAGCTCTGGTCGGCGTGGGCAATGCGGTCCGCCGTGTTCTTCATATGCAGGAAGGCGGCCTTGCGCGCGGCCTCGGGATCGCGCGCCTCGATGGCGGCGCACATGGCTTCGTGCTCCGCGCGTACCTGCGCGGCCAGATCGGCGCGCTTCGCTTCGTTGCCGCGCGTGAGGCGGATGGCGTCCTGCAGCGCGCGCGTCAGCAGGCCCAGCAGTTCGGTGTAGTGCGGGTTGCCGGTGGCGCGCGACACGGCCATGTGGAAGGCCAGGTCCTCCTCCACGCCATCGCCGCCGGCCGCCGCCGCACGGTCGATGGCCTTGAGCGCGCGGCGGATCCGCGCCATCCCGGCCTCGCTGCGGCGCTCCGCCGCCAGCGCCGCCATCTCGGCTTCGATGCCGCGCCGCAGCTCGATGATGCGCACCACGCCCAGCGCGGGGTTATCGTCGTTGCGGCCGAGGCGGAAGGCCTCGCTGGCCTTGGGGTCGAGCACCACGGTGCCGCTGCCCTGGCGGGTTTCCACCAGTCCCTCCGACTTGAGCCGCGAAATGGCCTCGCGCACCACGGTGCGGCTCACGCCGTATTCCTCGGTCATGAACTTCTCGGTGGGCAGGCGCGCATTGACCGGATAGGTGCCCTTGCGGATCTGGCTTGCCAGCAGCTCGGTGATGCGGTCGGCCAGCGTCATCTCGCCGGGCGGCTTGCGCGGCGAGGCCGTGGCGTTCAGGGTGTCGGTGCGCATGCGGGCTCCGTCTCGGACTGGCTGGGTGCGGCTATCGGTATCGGCTTCGCTATCGGGCGGCATCCGTGGCTTCTCGTGCTTCTCGTGCTTCTCGTGCTTCTCGTGCTTCTTGTTCTTCTTGCCGGCGCGGTTGCCCGCGCTGGCCATCGTTCCGTGCCGATGATAGCACCGGGAACAAAGTGGTTGACAAACTCATCATATAAATTTGTAATACAAATTACTGACCAGCGCGACCGCGTCCCCGCCTCGGGACCGGCGTCTCCGAACGCCCGCAGAGGCGCCATCGCCAGTCACCGCACAGGAGACACCAAGCCATCGACGGCCTTGCGGCCCTGCAGCGCGGCGAACGGCCCGGCAACCTGCTGGCATCAGGCGGCACGAGCAGCGCCCTCACCCTCCCCCTCTCACTGTTCCTTTCCATCGATGCGGCCAATGCCCGCCCGGAGCGCCTGACCATGAAGATCACCCGTCCTTCGCTGTTTCGCCAGCAATGCCATGTCGGCGGTCGCTGGGTAGACGCCACCGGCCGCGAGACGCTGTCGGTCACCAACCCCGCCACCGGCGCCGTGATCGGCACGGTGCCGCGCATGACCGGCGCTGACGTGCAGGCCGCCATCGCTGCGGCCGGCCAGGCCTTGCCGGCATGGCGCGCCACCAGCGCCAAGGAGCGTGCCAGGATGCTGCGCCGCTGGTACGAGCTGTGCATGCAGCACCAGGAGGATCTCGCCACCATCCTCACCACCGAGCAAGGCAAGCCGATGCGCGAGTCGCGCGGCGAGATCGCTTACGGCTCGGGCTTTATCGAGTGGTTCTCCGAAGAGGCCAAGCGCATCTACGGCGACATCATCCCCGCCCCCGCCAGCGACCGCCGCATCGTGGTGATCAAGCAGCCGATCGGCGTGGTGGCCGCCATCACGCCGTGGAACTTCCCCAACGCCATGATCACGCGCAAGGCGGGGGCCGCGCTGGCCGCCGGCTGCACCATCGTGGTCAAGCCCGCCTCGGCCACGCCCTACTCGGCGCTGGCCCTGGCCGAACTGGCCAGCGAGGCCGGCATCCCGCCCGGCGTGTTCAACGTGGTGACCGGCTCCGCCGGCGTGGTCGGCCGCGAGCTGACCGGCAGCCCGGTGGTGCGCAAGCTCTCGTTCACGGGCTCCACCGAAGTCGGCAAGGAACTGATGGCGCAGTGCGCGGGCACGGTCAAGAAAGTCTCGATGGAACTGGGCGGCAACGCGCCCTTCATCGTCTTCGACGACGCCGACCTCGACGCCGCGGTGCTGGGCGTGATGGCCTCCAAGTTCCGCAATGCCGGCCAGACCTGCGTCTGCGCCAACCGCATCTTCGTGCAGGACGGCATCTACGACGCCTTCGCGGCAAAGCTCAGGACCGCGGTGGAAGCACAGGTGGTGGGCGACGGCCTGGACGACGGCGTGGACCTCGGCCCGCTGATCGACGACGCCGCGGTGCGCAAGGTCAAGGAGCATATCGAGGACGCGGTCGGGCTCGGCGCCAGGGTGCTCACGGGTGGCCAGCCGCACCCGCTGGGCGGGCACTTCTTCACGCCGACCATCCTCACCGAGGTCTCGCCCAAGGCCAGGCTGATGAACGAGGAAACCTTCGGCCCGGTGGCGCCGCTGATCCGCTTCTCCTCGGACGAGGAAGTCATCGCCATGGCCAACGACACCCCGTTCGGGCTGGCCGCCTACTTCTACACCGGCAGCTACGAGCGTTCCTGGCGCGTGGCCGAAGCGCTGGAGGTCGGCATCGTCGGCCTGAACGAAGGCATCATCTCCACCGAGGTCGCGCCCTTCGGCGGCGTGAAAGAATCCGGCGTGGGCCGCGAAGGCTCGAAATACGGCATCGAGGACTACGTCGAGATCAAGTACATCTGCGCCGGCGGCCTCGGCGGCAAGCGCGCCTGAAGCGCGCGCGGCCATCGGAAAACCGCCAGCCCGGCATCGAAACGGAGACAACATGAAGACAATCGGCATGATCGGCATCGGCATGATGGGCCACGGCATCGCCACCAATATCGCGAAGCACGGCCACCCGCTGGTGCTGCTCGACCATCCGGGCAACCAGCCGCTGGACAAGCTGCTGGCCGCGGGCGCCACCACCGCCGCCACTCCCGCCGAAGTGACGCGCGCCGCCGACGCCGTGATCCTCTGCGTCACCGGCACGCCGGAAGTCGAAGACGTCCTGTTCCGCCCCGATGGCGTGCTCGCCGGGCTGCGCCCGGGCACGGTGGTGATCGACTGCTCCACCGCCATCCCCTCGTCCACCGTGCGCATCGCGGACGCCGTGACCAGGGCCGGCGGCCGCTTTCTCGATGCGCCGATGACGCGCACGCCCAGGGAAGCCGCCGAAGGGCGTCTCAATCTCATCGTCGGCGGCGAGCGCGAACTGTTCGAGCAATACCGGCCGCTGCTGGCCTGCTTTGCCGAGAATATCGTCCATGCCGGCCCCGTCGGCTCCGGCCACCGGCTCAAGCTGCTGCACAACTACGTCTCGCTCGGCTTCTCCGCCGTGCTGGCCGAGGCCGCCGCGTGCGCCGAACGCGCCGACGTGGACCCGGCGGTGCTGCTCGAAGTGCTCTCCAAGGGCGGTGGCGACGGCGTCGTGCTCAACCGCCTGCGCCCCTATATCGAAGCACAGGACAACTCGGGCTTCCGCTTCTCGCTCGCCAACGCGCTCAAGGACATGGGCTACTACACCACCATGGCCGCGGAACTTGGCGCCGCGCGCGCCACTGCCGAAGCGGTACGGGACACCTATGAGCAGGCCAGCCACAGCGAGCGCGCGCAAGGCACGGTGCCGGAATTGATCTCGATTCTGGGGGACAGGCAGGCGGGATGAGTGCAACGCAGGCCGAAAGTGAGCGGCATGGCGCTCTTCGGCAAGCCGGATGCGGCGCAGGCGCCGCATCCGTCAGGATGGTTCTTCTTCTATATGTCGTCTAGATGCCGAGAATCTTCTTTGCCTCGCCAAGTGACTTCATGGACTCATCGTGCTTGCCAGCCTTGTGATAGGCCTCGCCGTCGGCGCGCAGCTTGGTCACCTTGGCGGCGTCTTCCGCCGACAGCGCCGGCTTGGTGGCAAGCTTGGCATCGATCGCCTTCATCTCGTTCGGGCAGTTGTGGGCCAGGGCCAGACCGCTTGCGCCGAGCAGGAACAGCGAAGCGGCAATGGGAATATATCTACGCACATCGGCCTCCATCGGGTATTGAGCGGATATTCAGCTTAGACCATCGGAGCTGAAGCAGCGCTATCGCTGGCGGGTCCGGCGCCGCGGCGCCCGGCGCGGTAAGCCCGCCGGGGCCGGTGCTATGATTCTGCCGCTCCATCCCAGCGCACGCGAGCCGATGACGCCAGACTCCGGGCAAGCCAAGCCCACGCCACCCGAAGCCAGACCGGAAACCACTCCCGGAGCCAGCCCCGACGCCACCTCCGCCCCCGCGGCGGCGCGCGCCAGAACCGATATCCGCCGCCTGGGCGCCCGCTTCGTCGCCATCTCCTGGCGCGACCTGGCGGTGTCCTTCGGCCCCGCCGTGGTGTTCTGCATCGCGGCCGCCTGGCTGGCGGTCTGGCTGATCCAGCCGGCGCCGCCCAATGCCATCACCATCAGCGCCGGGCCGAAGGACAGTTCGTTCTGGAACGCCGCCGAGAAGTACCGCGCGATCCTCGCGCGCAACGGCATCACGCTCACTGTGCTGCCGTCCGAGGGTTCGCTGCAGAACGTCGGGCGGCTGGCCGATCCCAAGCAGTCCGTCGACGTGGCCCTGGTCCAGGGCGGCGTCTCCGGCGAGGTGAACAAGGAGGGACTGGTCTCGCTCGGCAGCATGTTCTACGCGCCCATCAGCGTGCTGTACCGCGGCAAGGAAAAGCACAAGCTGTCGGATTTCCGCACGGCGCGCATCGCCATCGGCCGCGAAGGCAGCGGCAGCCGCGCGCTGGCGCTGACGCTGCTCAAGGCCAATGGCATCGAGCCCGGCGGCAGCGCCACGCTGCTCGCCCATGACGGCGACGAGGCGGCGCAGGCGCTGCTCGACGGCAAGATCGACGTGGCCATGCTGACCGGCGACTCCGCCACCGGCCCCACCATGCGCAAGCTGTTCCGCATGCCGGGCATCCGCCTGCTGGACTTCGCCCAGGCCGACGCGTACACGCGGCGCTTCCTCTACCTGCAGCAGCTGGTCCTGCCGGCCGGCGTGCTGGACCTGGGCAAGAACCTGCCCGTCCACCCGATCCACCTGATCAGCCCCACGGTGGAACTGGTGGCGCGCGACAACCTGCACCCCGCGCTGTCCGACCTGCTGATCGAGGCCGCGCGCGAAGTCCACGGCAAGCCCGGCTTGCTGCAGGGCGCGGGGCAATTCCCCTCGGCCACCGTGCACGAGTTCCCGCTCAGCGACGACGCCACGCGCTACTACGCCTCGGGCAAAGGCTTCCTGTACCGGCACCTGCCATTCTGGCTGGCCAGCCTGCTCGACCGCGCGCTGCTGGTGGTGGTGCCCATCCTGGTGCTGCTGATCCCCGCCTTCAAGGTGGTGCCCTCGCTCTATAGCTGGCGCGTCAAGTCGCGGATCTACCGCTGGTACGGCTCGCTGATCGAGATCGAACGCGTGGCGCTGGTCGATCCCACCGAGGAAGAGAAAGCCACCCTGATCGCCCGGCTGGACCACATCGAGGACGCCGTCAACCGGCTCAGGATGCCGCTGGCCTACGCCGACCAGTTCTATGTGCTGCGCGAGCATATCGCCTTTGTCCGACGGCGCCTGACCGGCGCGCCATAGCCCGGGCGGCGCGGCTCGCCGCCGGGTGCTATGATGGCCGCCGCCATCCGCCACAGAGCGGGTGCAAGGGTCAGACAGGGCGAGCCATGAGTAGAAGATTCTGGGTATCGAAGCGGACGGGAAACGGCACGCGGGTGGGGATCGGTGCGTCGTCCGGACGGGGCGGGAGCAACGATGCCCGGGTCTACGCTTCGCAGGACATCGGCAACGGCGTCAGGATCGGCGCCAGCATGCCGGCCGGCAGACTGCTGACGCTATGGGCCACGGGCGCCCTGGTGATCGGCATCGCGGTCGTGGTCATGCACTACGGCTTCGGCTGGTTCCCGGATGCCTGCAAGCCCGGCGACACGGCCTGCCTGGCGGCAGAGAACGCCAGGTACCAGGCGAGCATCCGGGAGCGCGTGGAAACACTCTACCGGACCCTCCACGATCCCGGAGCCGACGCCGCCGAACGGGAGAACGCAGCCTACTCCCTGGCGCGCTTCAAGGCCGACGGCCACGTCCCCATGGCCGAGCGCGCCGCCTACGCACACGAAAAGCGGGAAGAGGCCGAGCGCCAGGAACAGAAGCTGTTCGAGCAGGAGTCCCGCCATCTCGCCAGGATCCGCAATGCCATGATGCAACGCGGTTGGTATCCCAGTGAAGCCGACCGCCGCTTCCTCGATCAATCCGAAGAACTGGACCGCCAGGACCCCGGCCGCATTCAACGCCGCGAGAAGCTGGAGCCCGCCCAGCAGCGCGACGCTACCGGCATCGCGCGCGAGAGCGCCCGCCTCTACCAGCAGCGGCAGGCCGAAGACGCGCAGCGCCGCCAGCGCTTGCTGGCCGTGCAAGAGCGCCAGCAGGAGATCCTGAGCCGCGAGCAGAAGCCTGCCTTGCCGCAGGAGCAGCGCGAGCAAGCGCCGGCGCCGGCCGCAATCCAGGCACCCGCGCAGGGCGCGGACCGGAGCATGTACATGGGCGGGTGAGTGGCAAAGGGGCCGATCACCGCGGCCCTGCCCCTTCGGCCAGCGCGAAGCTCGCTGGCCTGGCCGCGCTCGCGATGCGTCTCGCCGGCCATGACGTGGCCGCGATCGTCGTGGACGACAACAAGCCCGAGGCAGGTTCCGATACGGACCTGATGCGGCAGATCCGCCTGGCGCCGGCCGAGCGCGCCGGCCTCAATTGCCCGCCGGCACGCCGAGCAGGCCCAGCGCCCGCGCCAGCACCGGCGACTGGTTGCCGGGATGCCAGATCACCGAATACTCGGCCTGCGCCTGCGCAGCCGTGCCCGCCAGCGGCTTGAGCACCACGCCGGGCAGCGCCGCCCGGCCCAGCGTGCGCGGCACCAGCGAAACGCCCCGCCCCAGCGCCACCAGGCTCACCACCGAAAGCAGGTGCCGCACGTAGTGCCGGATGTTCGGGCTGAAGCCGGATTGCAGGCAGGTGGAGACGATGAGATCGAAGTAGCCCGGCGCACTCTCGCGCGGAATCACGATGAAGGTCTCATCCTCCAGCTCGGCGGGGTCGATGCGCCGGCGCTGCGCCAGCCGGTGCGTGGCGGGCAGCGCGGCTACCAGCGGCGTGCGAGCGACCAGGTGCGTGGCCATCTCGCCGGCGCCGGCCTGCACCTGGGCAAAGCCGAGATCGATGCGGTCATGGCGCAGCGCTTCCACCTGCTCGGACGAGCCCATCTCCTCCCACACGGTCTCCACGCCGGCCAGGTCCCGCTCCAGCCGCGCGAACAGCTTCTCGATGCCGATATAGATCACGGCTGCCACAAAGCCGATGCGCAGGGTGCCGGTCTCGCCATGCTCGGCGCGGCGCACCACCTGCATGGCAATCTCGGCCTGGCTGAGAATGCGGCGCGCCTCCTGCACCAGCGCGCTACCCGCGGGCGTGAGCCGCACGCTGCGCTTGTTGCGGTCGAACAGCATCACGCCGAGCTGCGCCTCGAGCTGCTGGATGTGCTTGGTCAGCGGTGGCTGCGAAATGCGCAGGCGCTCGGCGGCGCGGCCAAAATGCAGCTCTTCGGCCAGGGCCAGGAACATTCGCAGGTCTCGCATTTCCATGCATCGTCTCGCATCGGATCAGGGTTCGGTAATTCTAATTTGGAATTAGTCTGTTCCAAAAAATATATTGGACGATGCCAGGCTCCGCTCCGCACAATGCAGCCAGCATCGCAAATGCAGCGCACCTGCGACCAGCACAGCGGCGCGATCCGTGCGCGACAGAACAGCAGCACAACAGAACGATACGGAGACAAGCCATTCCCGCGCGCGCCGCACCGGCAGCGTGGCGGCATGCCGTACCTCCGCCCAACGACCGAAGAAAGCCGCCATGACCCGACTCGCCCCGCTTGCCCCCGCCGACATGACCCCAGAGCAACGCGCCGTGCACGACACCATCGTCGCCGGCCCGCGCGGGCAGGTGCGCGGCCCGCTCGCCGTGTGGCTGCACCGCCCCAAGCTGGCCGCGACCGCGCAGGCGCTGGGCCAGTATTGCCGCTATGACTCTTCGCTGCCGGCGCGCCTGTCGGAGCTGGCCATCCTGGTGATGGGGCAGTTCTGGGGCGCCGAGTTCGAATGGTGGGCGCACAAGCCGCTGGCACTGAAGGCCGGCATCAGCGCCGAGGTGGTCGAAGCCATCCGCACCGGCCAGGCGCCGCGGTGCGATCGCGAGGACGAGGCCGTGGTGATCGCGGTGATGCACAGCCTGACGCGCGAGCGCAGGATCCCTGCGGCGCTCTACCAGCAGGCCGTGGACGTGCTGGGCCAGGACAACGTGATCGACCTGGTCGGGCTGGCCGGCTACTACACGCTGATTTCCATGACGATCAACGCCTTCGAGGTGATGCCGCCCGAAGGCACGGCGCCGGAACTCGGCGACGCCCGTGGCGGCTGAATAGACATCCCCGCGCCATCCCTGGCACCGCCTCTCCAATGAACACGCAAGCACGCAAGGAAGCACAGATCATGTCGAAGAGACTGCAGGGCAAGGTCGTCATCGTCACCGGCGCAGGATGCGTCGGCCCCGGATGGGGCAACGGGCGCGCCGTCGCGGTGCGCTTCGCCGAAGAAGGCGCCAGGGTATTCGCCGTGGACAAGAGCGCGGCGGCCATGGAAGAAACGCTGGAGCGCGTGCGCGCCGTGCAGGGCGAGGTCGAGCCCCATACCTGCGACATGACCAGCGCCGCCGGGGTGCAGGCCATGGTCGAGGCCTGCGTGGCCCGTTTCGGACGCGTGGACATCCTCGTCAACAACGTGGGCGGCTCCGCCCGCGGCGGCCCGGTGGATCTCAGCGAGGAAAGCTGGGATGCGCAGATCGATTTCAACCTGAAGAGCGTCTTCCTGGCCTGCAAGCAGGTGCTGCCGCTGATGGTGGCGCAGGGCGGCGGCGCCATCGTCAATACCGCCTCCACCTCGGGCATCCGCTGGACCGGCGCGGCCCAGGTCGGCTATGCCTCGGCCAAGGCCGCGGTGATCCAGTTCTCGCGCGTGGTGGCGGTGGAGTACGCCAGGCAGAATGTCCGCGTCAACACCGTCATCCCCGGGCAGATGCATACGCCCATGGTGGAAGCACGCCTGGCCGGCCAGCGCGCCGGCGGCGACGTGGACGCCCTGCTTGCGCAGCGCGTGGCGCGCATCCCGCTGGGCTTCATGGGCGACGGGCGCGATACGGCCAACGCCGCGCTGTTCCTGGCCTCGGACGAGGCGCGCTTCGTCACGGGCGCGGAGCTCGTGGTGGACGGCGGCATGAGCGTGCGCTGCGACTGAGCGGACGAACCCGACAAGAAAACCAGGAGACAAACCACAGATGGCATCGCGCAATCGTCCTTGCCCCACCCGCCGCACCGTGCTCAACGCCCTGCTGGGCGCAGCCGTGGCCGCCGGCATGCTTTCGGGGGCCACGCAGGCCAGCGCCGCGGGCTACCCGGACAAGCCCGTGCGCATGGTGGTCGCCTTCTCGCCTGGCGGCCCCACCGACATCATCGCGCGCGTGATCGCGCGCAAGCTGGGCGAGCGCCTCGGCCAGCAGGTGCTGGTTGACAATCGCCCCGGGGCCGGCGGCAATATCGCCTCGGAGCAGGTCGCGAAGGCGCCGGCGGACGGCTACACGCTGCTCTACAACAGCTCCTCCATCGCCATTTCGCCAGCGCTGTTCCACAAGCCTGGCCTGAACCCGGCGGAGATCTTCACGCCGGTGGCCTATGTCGCCACGGTGCCGCTGGTGGTGATCGTCAATGCCGCCACGCCGGTCAAGACACCGCAGGACTTCCTCAAGCTGCTCAAGGCCCAGCCGGGCAAGCTCAACTTCGGTTCGTCCGGCAACGGCACCATCGACCACCTGACCAGCGTGCTGTTCGCCGCGAAGACCGGCACCACGTTCAACCATATCCCATACAAGGGCAACGCCGCTGCGCTGCCCGACCTGCTCTCGGGCCGGCTCGATTTCATGATGTCCGGCAGYCTGAACGCCGTCATGCCCTTCATCAAGGACGGCAAGCTGCGCGCGATTGCCGCCACCACCAGCCGCCGCGTGTCGATCCTGCCCGACACGCCCACACTGGCGGAGACCATCACGCCCGGCTTCGACTCGGGCACATGGCAGGGCATCGTGGCGCCGGCCGGCCTGCCCGCGGCCATCGCCGCGCGGCTGAACCGCGAAGTCGCGGCGGTGCTGGCCGACCCCGAGACCATTGCCGCCCTGCATGCCCAGGGCGCCGAGCCCATCGGCGGCAGCGCCGCCAGATACGGCGAACTGATCAAGACCGAGTACGCACGATGGACGCGCGTGGTCAAGGAAACCGGCGCGAGCTCGGACTAGGCGTCCGGACCAAGCGCCCGGACCAGGCACAGCCCGGCCCCGCCCGTCTCCGATCAATTCGCAGCCAGGAGAACAAGACCCATCATGACCCAGCCTGACGCCGGTGCCGCCACGCGCGGCACCTGGGATTGCCACACCCATATCTTTGGCCCCTACGATGCGCATCCGCTGCCGTCGGACGCCATCTACAGCCCGCCCGCGGCACCCTTCGCCGAGCTGCGCGCGCTGCACGCGGCGCTCGGCATCGTCCACGGCGTGCTGGTGCAGGGCGCCTGCTACGGCGACGATCACAGCGCCCTGCTGGCGGCGCTGGATGCCAGCGCCGGCACCTACCGCGGCGTGGCGCTGATCGATCCCGAGATCGACGAGGCGCGCCTGGCGGACATGCATGCGCGCGGCGTGCGCGGCATCCGGCTTGGCCTGATGTCGCACCTGGGCGGCGCCATCGATCCGGGCCGCATGCGGGCCATGCTCGATCGCATCCGTCCCTATGGCTGGCATGCGCTGCTGCACGGCCAGCTGACGGACGTGACCGGAGCGCTGGAGACACTCGAGGCGCACGGCGTCAAGCTGGTCGTGGACCACATGGCGCGCGTCGAGGCGGCGCGCGGCGTGGACTACGCGGAATTCACCGCGCTGGAGCGGCTGCTGGCGCTGCCCAATGTGTGGATCAAGCTGTCGGGCCCGGACCGCATCACCAGCGGCACGGCGCCCTTCGCCGCCGCCGTGCCGGTGGCCCGCCGCCTGCTGGAGATCGCACCCGCGCGCGCCATCTGGGGCAGCGACTGGCCCCATCCCAATATCGCCTACGCGCGCCCGGACGAAGCGCAGCTGCTGGCGTGGATCCACGCCGTCTGTGGCGGCGCGGCCGGCGCCGATGCCGTGCTGGTCCGCAACCCTGCCCGCCTGTACGCCTGACCCCACCCGGAGATCCCATGACCAGCCTTGCCCCCGCTCCAATGCCGCTGATCCGCTACCCGGACCCCGCCGTGCAGGTGCTCAGCCCCGCCTTCGAGAAATACCGGCTGGTGCTGGCCGCGGTGGAGCGCATCGCCGGCGGCAGCCGCTGGGCCGAAGGCCCGGTATGGTTCGGCGACGGCCGCTACCTGCTGTGGAGCGACATCCCCGGCAACCGCATCCTCAAATGGGAGGAAGCCACCGGCGCCATCAGCGAGTTCCGCGCCCCTTCCGGCCACGCCAACGGCAACACGCGCGATCGCCAGGGCCGGCTGGTGAGCTGCGAGCATGGCGGCAGGCGCGTCACGCGCACCGAGTACGACGGCAGCATCACCGTGCTGATGGACCGCTTCGAGGGCAAGCGCCTGAACTCGCCGAACGACGTGGTGGTGAAGTCCGACGGCTCGATCTGGTTCACCGACCCGCCCTTCGGCATCGCCGGCTACTACCAGGGCGAACAGGCCGAAGCCGAGCTGCCCGAGCGGCTGTACCGGCTCGACCCCGTGACCGGCGCCGCCAGCGTGGTGGCCGACGACATCAGCGGCCCCAATGGCCTGGCCTTCTCCCCGGATGAACGCATCCTGTACGTGATCGAATCGCGCGCCCGCCCGCGCCGTATCCGCGCGTTCGACGTGGAGGCCGGCGGCGCCCGGCTCGGCGCCAGCCGGGTGCTGGTGGACGCCGGGCCCGGCACGCCGGACGGCTTCCGCGTGGATGTGGACGGCAACCTCTGGTGCGGCTGGGGCATGGGCACGCCGGAGCTCGATGGCGTGCGCGTGTTCTCGCCGCAAGGCGAGCCGATCGGCCATATCGCGCTGCCCGAGCGCTGCGCCAACCTCTGCTTTGGCGGGCGCCAGCGCAACCGGCTCTTCATGGCGTCGTGCACCTCGATCTACGCGCTTTACGTAAATACGCAAGGCGCGGCGGGCGGGTAAGCGCCTGGTGCGCCCACACCCCGGCTAGCGCCACGCATGCGAACGACAGGACAGGAGACCTAGATGCAACCACGCACCACACGCCGCGCGCTCGGCACCGCACTGCTGGCGAGCCTGCTCGCGCCGCTGCTGGCCTTGCCCGGCACCGCGCAGGCCGCACCCATCACCCGCCTGGTGGTGGCCTTCCCCGCGGGCGGCCCGGCCGACTCCCTGGCGCGCGTGATCTCGCGCCAGCTGGAGACCGAACTGAAGCAGACCGTGGTCATCGACAACCGGCCGGGCGCCAACGGCGCCATCGCCGCCGGCTTTGTCGCCAAGTCGCCGCCGGACGGCTCCGTGCTGTTCCTCACCAGCGCCGGCGCCATCGTCATCAACCCGGCCCTGTACGCAAACCTGCCCTACAACCCGCAGAAGGACCTGGCGCCGATCTCGATGGTGGTCAACACGCCCGAGGTGCTGGTGGTCAAGCCCGATGCCAGCGCCGCCACCGCCGCCGCCTTCGTCAAGCAGTCGCAGCAGGCCGCCAAGCCGCCCAGCCTCGCCTCCACCGGCGTCGGCAGCATGCCGCACATGGCGATCGAGCTGTTCAAGGCGGCCACCAGCGTCAACTTCCTGCACGTGGCCTATAAAGGCGCCGCCCCGGCCATCACCGACACCCTCGGCGGCCAGGTGGATGCCTTCTTCGGCGACGCCTCCGGCCTGATGCCCTTCATCACCAGCAAGCGTCTCAGGCCCATCGGCGTGGCCGCGCCCCGGCGCCTGCCTTTCCTGCCCGAAGTGCCCACGCTGGCCGAGCTCGGCATCGCCAATGTCGAGGCCAGCAACTGGTACGGCATGATGGCGCCGGCCGGCACGCCGCCTGCCGTGGTCAACCGCATCAATGAAGCGCTGCGCCACACGCTGGCCGCGCCGGAGGTCCGCAAGAGCCTGGACCAGCTAGGCCTGGTGCCGGCGCCGGGCAGCGCGGCGGAATTCGCCGCCATCATCCGCGCGGACGCCGCCAAATGGGCCCGCGTCATCAAAGACCGCAATATCCACGGAGAATAAGCCGATGCAGCCCGATGCCCAGTCGCTGTCGCCCTCCGCCACCCCGCTGCCCGGCCGCCTCAACCTGTTCTGGTCGCCGCGCTCGCCTTTCGTGCGCCGCGTCATGGTGGCCGCGCACGAACTCGGGCTGGCACAGGCCATCCACCGCATCGATGCCGTGGTGTCCATGACCACCTGCCACGCCGGGCTGATGCGCATCAACCCGCTCAGCAAGATCCCCACGCTGGTGACCGAAGACGGCGCCGCCCTGTTCGACACGGTGCTGATCTGCGAGTACCTCGACAGCGTGGCCTGCGTGCCCTCGCTGTTTCCCCCGGCGGGCGAGGCGCGCCTGCAGGCCATGCGCTGGCACGCGCTCGGCCACGGCCTCACCGACCTGCTGGTGCTGTGGCGCAATGAGCGCAACCGCCCGGCGGCGCAGCAGTCGGGCGACACCATGCGCGCCTGGGATGCCAAGCTGCGCGCCACGCTCGCCACGTTGCAGGCCGAGGCGGCGGCCCTGCAAGCCGCGCCGCTGTCCATCGGCCAGATCGCCGTGGCGTGCGCGCTGGGATACCTGGATTTCCGCTTCGCCGAGATGGCATGGCGTGCCGGCGTGCCCGCGCTCGGCGCGTGGTTCGACGCTTTCAGCCGGCGCGAGTCGATGCAGGCGACGCTGCCGTCGCAGGGGTAGCGCGGGCGCGGGTCCGGGGCAAGGTCAGTGCGCCGCGCAGAGCGCGCCGGCGGCAACCATGCCCGCCACCTCATCCGCACCGAATGCCAGCTCTTCCAGGATCTCGCGATTGTGTTCCCCGAGCGACGGCGCACGCGTGTGCGGCAACGCATTCTCGACGGCACTGTTGATCGGGAATCCCGGCATCCGTATCTCGCCATGCGCGCCGCCTTCCATGCTGGCGATCATGCGGTTGGCCAGCACTTGCGGGTGGCGGGTGGCATCCTCGTAGCTGGCGACTTTCGCGCACAGGATGTCGGCGTCCTTCAGGACCCGCAGCCAGTGCGCGGCGGCGCGGGTGCGGAACACCGCGCCCAGCTCCGCCTTCATGGCGGCGCGGTGCTCGACCCGCCGGGCCGACGAGGAGAAGCGCGGCTCCTGTGCGATGTGCGCGAGCCCCAGCACCCCGCACAGGGTGGGCCAGCGGCTGCCGTTGTAGGCGGCCACCATGATCCAGCCGTCGGCGCACTGGAACGCCTCGTTGGGCGCGGAGTACGGCGCGGCGCTGCCGATGCGCTCGGGCAGGACGCCGTCGGCCAGGTAACTGGTCAGCGAGGCCTGCTGCAGGGCCAGCGCGGCGTTCAGCAGGTTGACGTCCAGGTGCCCGCCCTGCCCGTCGCGCTCGCGGGCGTTGAGCTTGGCCAGCACGCCCACGCAAGCGACATAGCCCGTCATCATGTCCACCACCGGCGCCTGCACCTTGCACGGCTCGGCCCCGGGCACGCCGACCAGGCTCATCAGCCCGGAATCCGCCTGCAGGATGCCGTCGACGCCCGCCTCGTGCGCGTACGGGCCGCCCTGGCCGTAGGCCGATACGGAGCAGTAGACCAGTCGCGGATTGTCCGCGGCCACCTGCTCGTAGGCCAGCCCCAGCCTTGCCATCACGCCCGGGCGCATGCTCTCGATCACCACGTCGGCCCGGGCCACCAGCCGCCTGGCCACGGCCAGGCCCTCCGCTGTCTTCAGGTCCAGGCAGATGCCCCGCTTGTTGCGGTTGAAGCCGTGATACAGGGCGCTGTCCTCGCCGATCCAGCCCGGGCCGAGCTGGCGGCCGAGGTCGCCGTCCGGGCCTTCGACCTTGGTGACGCTCGCGCCCATGTCGGCCAGCAGCATCGCGCACAGCGGCCCCGCCGCGATCTGCGCGAACTCGACCACCTTCAACCCCTCCAGTGCCTTACGCAGCATGATGCTCTCCCTGCCTACAGTTCGACCTTCAGGCCCGTGGCTTTGACCAGGTTGGCCCAGCGCGTGGCGTCCCTGGCCAGGATGGCCTTGAGCTCGTCCGGCGTCGACGACGTCGGCTCGAAGCCCTGCTTCGCAAGGGAGCCGTCCGCCCGCAGGCTCTTGACGGTCTGCACCAGCGCCGCGCTGAGCTTGTCGACATTGGCGCGCGGCATGCCGGCCGGTGCCAGCATGCAGTACCAGAGCGCGGCATCGTAGTTCTTCAGCCCCGCTTCCTCGAAGGTCGGCAGGTCCGGCAGGCCGGGCGCGCGCTGCTTGCCGGCGATGCCGAGCGGGCGCAGCTTCTTTGCCTGGATGAAGGTCAGCACCGAGGCCATGGTGGCGAACGAGGTAGGCACCTGCCCGGCGACCACGTCGCTGATCGCCGGCGACGTGCCCTTGTACGGCGCGTGCAGCAGATCGGTCTTGGTCAGGAAAGTGAACAGCTCGCCGGCCAGGTGCTGGGGCGTGCCGACGCCCGGCGTGCTGTAGGAGAGCTTGCCCGGGTGTGTCCTGGCGTATTGCAGGAACTCCTGCAGCGTCTTGTACGGCTCGTTCGGATTGACCACCAGAAGGATGGGTACCGAGGCGATCATGCCGACCGGCGCGAAGTCGCGCTCCACGTTGAACGGCGTCTTGTTGCCGATGGCCGGGTTGATGGTGATCTGGTTCGAGGCAAGCACCAGCGTGTGGCCATCGGTGGCGCGCGCCGCCAGCTCGGTGCCGAGGTTGCCCCCCGCGCCGGGGCGATTGTCCACGATCACCTGCTGGCCGAGGAGCTTCGACATGCCCGGCGCGATCGCGCGCGCCAGGATATCGTTGCCGCCGCCGGGCGCGAATGGCACGATCAGGCGGATGGTCTGCGAGGGGAACCTGGCGGCGTCCGCCGCGGCCGCGGCGCCGGCCATGCCGGCAAGGCCGGCCAGCGACAGCATCGCGGTGGCGATGCGCTTGGACAGGGTTGGGTGGTACATGGTGTGGTCTCCTGGCTTGTCTTCGTCTTGGGTGATTGAAACGCAGCGGGACTTCGGGATTCAGCGGCCGGCGTAGCGCGGATCCCGCTTCTCGGCAAACGCCTGACGGCCCTCCACGCGGTCCTGCGTGTCCCGCAGCGCGCCCCAGTAAAGCTCGGTGAGCTGCTGCGCGTCGGTATCGCTGAGGTGCGCCGTCTGGCGCGCCAGGCGCTTGATGGCCTGTAGCGCAAGCGGGCCGTTGCGGGCAATGCGCCTGGCGATCTCCATCGCGCCGGGGATCAGCGCGTCCGGCGCGAACACGTCGGAAACCAGCCCCATGCCGAGCGCCTGCTGCGCGTCGATATGGCTTGCCGTCAGCGCCATCTTCATGGCATGCGCGCCCGGCACGGCCCGCAGCAGCCTGTGCAGGCCCGATACCGCGGGAATCGAGGCCACCGCCGCCTCGGGCAGGCCGAAGCGTGCCGTGCTCGATGCCACGCGGATATCGCATTGCAGCGCCAGCTCCAGCCCGCCGCCCAGGCAGTAGCCGTTCACGGCGGCAATCACCGGCTTCCAGAGATCCAGGCCCGCGAGGTCCATCAGGCGGATATAGAGGCCGCGCTCGGCGGCCGTGCCGGTTTCACGGAACATGGCTTCCGGGTAGCTGGCGGCAGACACGGCCGTGCCCTTGAGGTCCGCGCCCGCGCAGAAGGCCTTGCCGCCCTCGCCGGTCACGATGCACACGCGCAGGTCGTCGCGGTCGCGAAAATCGGCAAGGTGCCCGCGCAACGCCTTCAGCGTGGCGAGATCGAGCGTGTTCAGCGCCTGCGGCCTGGCAATGGTGAGGATGGCAACGTTGCCGTCGACCTGTAGGTTCGCGCTCATGGCTTGACTCCTCTCAGACGCTGGGGCTGGCCAGGCTGCGGCCGCCGCAGACATAAAGCAACTGGCCGGTGATATACGAGGCAGCCGGCGAGAGGAAGAACTCCACCGCATGGGCAATATCCTCCGGCGTGCCGATGCGCTGCACCGGCACCGATGCCTGCAGGCGCGCCTGCACTTCGGGCTTGAACTCGCGGAACAGCGGCGTGTCCACGATGCCCGGCGCGATGGCATTGACCGTGATCCCTTCTCGCGCGAACTCCAGCGC
Source organism: Cupriavidus sp. 05N38 (assembly GCF_056397345.1). Lineage (NCBI taxonomy): Bacteria > Pseudomonadati > Pseudomonadota > Betaproteobacteria > Burkholderiales > Burkholderiaceae > Cupriavidus > Cupriavidus sp. 05N38. Next base: position 68,227 of record NZ_JBFTNF010000023.1, on the reverse strand, counting down.
CAGGCTGCGCGTCAGGCTGACCACGCCGCCCTTGGCCGCCGAGTAGTTGGCCTGGCCGAAGCCGCCCAGCCAGGCGCGCGAAGAGATATTCACGACGCGCCCGAAGCCGCGCTCCACCATGCCCGGCAGCACCGCCTGGCACGCCAGGAACTGCGAGCGCAGGTTGGTCGAGATGACGAGGTCCCAGTCCTCCTCGGTCATCTTGAGGAAGCGCTTGTCGCGCACGGCACCGGCGTTGTTGACCAGATAGTCGATGCGGCCCGCCCACTCCGCGGCGTGCGCCACCGCGCCGGCGACTTCCTTGCCGTTGGTGAGGTCGACCACCACGCCGTGGGCCTTGTGCCCCGCTTCCTGGATCGACTTCACCGCGCCGGCCAGCGCCTGCGCGTCGCGGTCGAGGATCACCACCGCCACGCCCTGCCGGGCCAGCCGGCTGGCGATGCCGAAGCCGATGCCCCGCGCCGCGCCCGTCACCACCGCCACGTGGCCTTGTTCCAATTGGTCGCTCATTTCAGACTCCCAGCAAGTGAACCGAAGACGCCGCGTGATCCACGCCGGCAATGCCGCCGCCCGTGCACTGCGCCAGCCCGATCACGGGCATGCCCGCCTGGCGAGCCCCGGCCCTGCCCTGCAGTTGCCAGGTCAGCTCCACCATCTGCGCCACGCCGGTGGCGCCGAGCGGGTGCCCCTTGGCCAGCAGGCCGCCACTGGGGTTGACCGGCACCCTGCCGCCCAGCCGCGTGGCGCCAGAACGCAGCAGGTCCACCGCGTGGCCCGGCCGGGCCAGGCCCAGCGCCTCGTAATAGATCAGCTCGGCGATGGTGAACGCATCGTGCAGCTCGACCACGCCCACATCTTCCGGCGCGACGCCGGCCGCCTCATACGCCAGCCGGGCGGCGCGCGCGGTGATCTCGGCGTCGAGAATGTCGTCGTGTGCCTCCTCGCGCATGCCGGACTGCACGATCGAAGCAAGCACCTTCACGGGCTTGTTGCCGGCCGGCACATCGGTGCCCAGCACCAGGGCCGCCGCGCCGTCCACCTGCGAGGGGCAGCACTGCAGCAAGGTCAGCGGATCCGCCACCATGCGCGATGCCAGCACGGCTTCGATCGTGGTCTCGCTGCGCTGCTGGGCATATTCGTTCAGCGTGCCGTGGTGGCGGTTCTTGACGGCGATGGCGGCGAGGTCTTCGCGGGCGGCATCGCGTTCGTGCAGGAAGCGCGTGGCGCGCATGGCATAGACCGCCGGCAGGACCATCCCGGCCTTGGCATACAGATTGGTCTTTTCATCGTTGAGCTGCATCGGAATCGTGCCGCCGCCCAGCTGCGTGAGCTGCTCGATGCCGAACACCAGTACCTTGCGGTACTGCCCGGCCAGCAGGGCATGGCGCGCCAGGTGCACGGCGGTGGCACCGCTGGCGCAGGCGTTCTCGACGTTGTAGACCGGGATGCCGCTGAAACCGAGATCACGGGCGATCACCTGGCCGAGGATCATGCCGCCGAACACGTTGGCGCAATAGATGGCCTCGATCTCCCGCACCGCAGCACCGGCATCGTCGAGCGCCGCCAGGATGGCGCGGTGCGCCAGTTCCGGTGCCATGGTGTCCTGGTGCCGTCCGAACGCCGTCATGGCGACGCCGGCGATGTAGATATTGCTCATGCTGCTTCTCCTTGCGCGCGGGCACTGAAGACATAACCAAGCGCCTGGTCCGGCTCGGCGCGGCAAAGCGCGCCGATCGACGGCGGCAGCGCACCATTGACCCGTCCGAAGATGCGCACCGGCTGGTCGCGCATATCGACATAGCCCACCGCATACGGCGCCTGCCCGCTCTTGGGGTTGGGATGGATCACCGTGAAGCTGTACAGCGTGCCGAACAGGCCGACGTCCACGTCGTCATGGCCGGCCGCGAGCACGGCGGCGGGCGCGAACGCCGGGAAAACCAGCTCGCCGGTTGCGCGTTCGCGCGATGCGAGCAGAGATGCCCCGGATTGGCTCCACAAGCGTTGATGGATTGCTTCCATTTGCAGTTCCTCTGGTATGCCCTGGCGCGATGCGCTGGCCGGGCCGTTGGATGACGAGTTCATGATGGTTCATGGCAATGCCGCCGACAAACGAGATTTCTGGCCGTCTCGCTTGAGTTTTTATCAAGCGAGCGGCACCATGGGCGCATCGGTCCGCGCCCCGGTTGACAAAGCGCGCCGCACTCCTTACAACCATCGTCATGGACCGACTGCCACCCCTCAACGCCATCCGCGCCTTCGAAGCCACGGCCCGCCATCTGAGCATGACGCAAGCCGCCAGCGAGCTGAGCGTGACCCCCGGCGCCGTCAGCCGGCAGATCCGCACGCTGGAGAGCTTTCTCGGCATGCCGCTGCTCTACCGCGGGCATCGCGAGATCACGCTCACGCGCGAAGGCGCGGAGTACTTCAAGGCCATGAGCAAGGTGGTGGAGCAGATCCGCGACGCCACCCGGCGCGTGCGCGGCACCAGCGAGCGCAAGCAGCTCAAGGTGCGCGCCTACACCACCTTCGCCATGCGCTGGCTGATCCCGCGCCTGTCGAGCTTTCACGGCAAGCACCCGAAGATCGAGGTCTTGCTGACGGCCTCGCTGGAGCCCGTGGACTTCCGCAAGGAAGACCTGGACTTCGCCATCCGCCTTGGCGACGGACGCTGGCCGGACGTCGACTGCGAGCGGCTGGTGGCCAATATCCTGGTGCCGGTCTGCAGCCCCGCGCTGCTGGAGAAGTCCGCCAGCAAGCTCAAGAAGCCGGCGGACCTGGCTGCGTTCGTGCTGCTGCACTCCATCGCCCGCCCCGACGACTGGCAGGTCTGGCTGCAGAAGGCGCGCGCCGCGGGCAAGGTAGACGCGCATTCCGGCCTCACCTACCAGAGTTCGGCCATGGCCTATTCCGCCGCGCTCGAAGGCCACGGCGTGGCCATCGCCCAGCAGTTCCTGGTGGAAGACGACCTGGCGGCCGGCAAGCTGGTCAGGCCCTTCGCGCAGTCGGTGGACATGGGCGACTACACCTACTACCTGCTCCAGCCGGCCCACCGCAAGCAGAGCGCGCACGCCAGGGCGTTCCGCAACTGGCTGCTCGCCGCCTTTGCCGGCGGCGAGGCGTAGCTTTCCTTCCCGGCCACGATCCCGGCGGCGATCCCGACCGCGGACTCAGCCGCGCACGTCGTCGTGGTCGGTGGACATGGCCACCTCTTCCCACTGCGCCAGTTCCGCTTCGACCGACTGGTTGATCTCGCGGATCTTGGCCACCGTATCGGAGCCCAGCGGCAGGCGCAGCGGCGGCTCGGCGCTGTCGGCCAGCTGCAGGATCGCCGTGGACAGCTTGCGCGGATCGCCGGGTTGCTTGTGGTTGGCCGCGGCCATCATGGTGCGCATGGCGCCCACCGTCTGCTCGTAGGCGTCGATCCGGCTGGCCGTCGGCACCATCGAGCTGGACTCCAGGAAATCCGTGCGGAAGAACCCGGGCTCGACCACGGTAGCGTGGATGCCGAGCGGGGCCAGCTCGACGCGCAGCGCTTCCGTGATGCCCTCCAGCGCGAACTTGGTGGCGCCGTACACGCCCCAGCCCGGGTACGCGACATAGCCCCCGATCGACGAGATATTGATCACGTGGCCGCTGGACTGCGCGCGCATCGTGGGCAATACCGCACGCGTGACGCTCAGCACGCCGAACACGTTGGTGTCGAACTGCCGGCGCACTTCCGCGTCGCTGGCCTCCTCCACCGCGCCGAGCAGGCCATAGCCGGCGTTGTTCACCAGCACATCGATACGCCCGAAGCGCGCCACGGCCTGCTTCGCGACGTCGATCGCATCGGCCTCGCTGGTGACATCGAGCCTGGCGGCCAGCAGGTTGGGATGCTCGCCCAGCGCGGCGATGATGGCTTCGGGATTGCGCGCGGTGGCGACAACGCGGTCGCCGCGGTCCAGTGCATCCTGCGCGATCAGCACGCCGAAACCGCGCGACGCGCCGGTGATGAACCACACCTTGGCGGTGGCCGGGATAGTCTGAATTGCCTGGGTGGTCTGGGTAGCCTGGGCGGTCTGGGTGATGGACTGGGACATGATCGATCTCCTTGAGGTTGGAATCCGCCGTGGCGCTGCGTTGCTGGCTCACTGCGGCTTGGGAGTCTTCATGGTAGGACGCACCCCATTCACAAACTAGATGGARTCCTTTTGTTTTATTCACAACCAATCGTTACCAATAACGAAGGACGGCAAGGCATCTCCTGTGGGTTCCGCAGCCCGTCGCGCATGCGTATGCTTGCGCCCGCCAGCACCAGGGTGATGAATGGCGATTCTGTTGACGCCGGGAGTTGCCAATCAGCTGTGGCACCGCCACGCCTGCACGCTCCGGTGCAAGGCACGACGCCCGTCGCATTCTGGTTCAAACCCTGTCGCATTCCGGTTTGGCGTGGCTAACGCCGGCCAATACAGTGAAGGCGTTCATTCAAAGGGGAACGCCATGGCGTCAAGCATGCGAATACGCTACCGGGCTTCGGCCTGTCTCATCGCTGTCCTGTCCTGCGGCACGGCCTGCGCGCAAGTCTGGCCGTCGAAGCCGGTCACGCTCGTCGTGCCGTTTCCGGCCGGCGGCGGCACCGATCTCGTGGTGCGCTCTGTGCAGCAGAAACTGCAGGCCGAACTCGGGCAGCCGGTGGTTGTCGACAACCGCAGCGGGGCCGGCGGCACGATCGGCTCCACCTTCGTCGCGCGCGCCGCGCCGGACGGCTATGTGATCGGCGTTGCCACCACCAGCACGCATGCGGTGAGCGTCAGCGTCTACCCCAGGCTGCCCTACCAGCCGGCCAGCGATTTTGCGTATGCGGGCTTTATCGGCACCTCGCCCTATGTGCTGGCGGTCAACCGCGCGCTGCAGGCGGGCAGCACCAGAGACCTGATCGAGAAGCTGCGCCACGACAAGGGCCAGAACAGCTTCGCCTCGGTCGGCGTCGGCACGGTCTCGCACCTGATCGGCGAGCAGTTCCGCAAGCTCGCCAATGTGCCCATGACGCACGTCCCCTATCGGGGCGCGGCGCCGGCCTATACCGACCTGATGGGTGGACAGGTGCAGATCATGTTCGACAACCCTGTGGGGCTTGCGCCGTATATCAAGGCGCACAAGCTGACCGCGCTTGCCACCACCGCGCCCACGCCGTTGCTCGGCAACGTGCCCACCTTTGCCAGCCAGGGCATCCCGGACTTCTCGCAACAACTCTGGTACGGGCTGGCCTTCCCCAAAGGCACGCCCGCCGCGATCGTCGAGCGCCTGAACCGCGCGCTGAACAAGGTGCTCAACGACAAGGATGTCGTGAAGGACCTCGCGGAGAAAGGCGTCACGGCCCGCCCCGGCACGCCCGCGGAGATGCAGGCAGCGGTGGTGCACGACATTCCGTACTGGGGCGCCATCGCCAAATCCGTGGGAGCGACCATTGAATAAGACAGCCTGGATCCCCGCACCCGCACCGGGCGAAGTCGCCATGATCAACGTGTTCGTCGGCGGCGATAGTGGCGATGGCGTCAGCGCCGGCGGCGGCAACCCCGTGCCCCTGGTGGCCGACGCCCGCGGCATGACTTCGGCGGCGATGCAGTCGGTCGCGGCGGCATACGGCCACGAGTCCGCCTTCGTCCTGCCGGCCACCGCGCCGGGCTTCGACCTGCGGCTGCGCTTCTTCGTGCCGCAGCACGAGATGGAAATGTGCGGCCACGCGACGGTCGGCTCGCTGTGGGCCTTGCGCCAATGGCAGCAGTGGACGGCCCCGACCGCGCGCATCGAAACGCTCAGCGGCGCCGTCGATGCGCGGTGGGACGACGCCGGGCAACGCGTATGGATCTCGCAGCCGCCCGTGCAGACGCGCGTGCTGACCGTGCAGGAACGCCACCGGGTCGCGGCGGTCCTCGGGCTTGCTACCGAAGCGGCCGGCTACGCCATGACCAACGCATCGACCAGCCGGGTCAAGACCCTCATTGCGCTACCGGACCTGGACACGCTGCATGCCCTGCGCCCCGATTTCGCGGCAATGGAGTCGTTGTGCGCAGCGATCGGCTCCACGGGGCTCTATCCGTACGTCCTCACCTCCCTGCCGCAGACCACCGGCGGCTACGCCGTGGCACACGCCCGCCAGTTCCCGAAGTCTTCCGGCTATCCGGAAGACGCGGCCACCGGCATCGCCGCCGCCGCGCTGTGGGGACATCTGGTGGCGTCCGGCGCGCTCGGCGCCGCGGGCGGCGAACCACCCGCCGTGTCCGTGCGCCAGGGCGAAAGCATGGGCCGGCCGTCGGAAATCCTGGTCGCGCCGCGCGCGTCGGAGACAGGCGCGCCGCAGGGGTGCTGGCTCAGCGGAAACGTGGCATGGGCAAGCGCATGACAACACTGACGCCGGAAGCACGACTAGCCGCTGCGGGCCATGTACTGCCGCCGGCGCCGCAGCCGCGCGGTGCCTATGCGCCATTCAACGTAGCCGGAGACTGGATCGGGATCAGCGGACAGACCTCAAGGCGCGACGGCGTGGCCATGGCCGGCATGTGCCGGGCAGACGCCGATGTGGAGCCGGCAAGACAAGCGGCGCAAGTCGCCATGCTGAACGCGCTGGCCGCGCTGAGGGCCGCGTGTGGCGGAGGGCTGGAGCGCGTGGTCCAGGTCACGCGCCTGCGCGGATTCATCCGCAGCGGCACGGACTTCACGCGGCACACCGCCGTGCTGGACGCGGCATCGGATGTCCTCAGCCATGCCTTCCCCGAGCACGCCCTGCCCGCGCGCACGGCGGTAGGCGTGGCGAGCCTGCCCGACCAGGCCTGGATCGAGATCGAACTGGAGGCGCGCCTGTCGCCGGCAGCCAGTCATTCGCCATCGTCCGAGCCGCGCAGCAGCCGCGTCAGATGACCACTGCTGGCAAAGCCCAGCTGCTCGCTCACCCTGGCTAGCGGCCGGCCCTCCGCCAGCAGCGTGCGCGCATGCGCCGCCAGCACCCGCCGCCGCACGGCGACCGGGCTGGCGCCCAGTTCCAGCTGGCAGGCACGCTGCAGTTGCCGCATCGATACGCCCAGGCCCGCGGCCACCACTTCGATCGAAGGCAGCGCGGCGTCCCGCTCCAGCGCTGCCGTAAAGCGCCCCACCATCCGCAGCGCGACCGAGGCCGGCTCGGCCGGCACCGCCAGCGGCCTGCCTGCCATCAGCTGCGCCACGATCGCCCGCACCAGCAGCGCCGCGCTGGCCGGCGCGAGCATCGGCGACAGCAGCGCCTCCAGCATCGCGATGGTCGCCGCGTCCAGGTGCACCGCGCCGAAATGACTCAGCGCGCGCAGATGCTCGGGCGCCAGGTAGAGTTCGCCGTGCTGCTGCCGCCCGGCCTCGGCGACGGTCAGGTGCGTGGTTCTCGCCGGCAACAGCACGGCATCGCCGCGAACCAGCCGCGTGGACACCGCGCGCGCATCGTCCGGGCGGTCCGCGCGCGCCTCCCACATGCTCTTCAGCCGCCCCATGCGCGGCCACAGCAACATGCCGCAGTCATGGGTATGCCACTCGCGGCGGAAATCCGCCTGCCGGCTGTCATGCAGGGCAAAGCCATGCTCGGCGACCAGATGCAGCTTCGGGGAGAAATGGATGGGTGAGGCCATGGCGTAGAAGTCACCGCCGGGGATGGGCCGGGGCTCTGCCGGACATGATACGCCGGCCGGGACCGGGTGACCTGTTCGCCGCGCAATGCACCGCACTGGTGCTCGCAAGAAACGCGCCGTGCGCCAGGCATTTTCTCGCTTGCCGCGCTCACCCGGCCGTTGCGCGATAGACTCACTTCACGCGCGCCTGCCAGCGCACAGACGTATCTGTGCGGCGTCCCACAAATCGAAGCGACTCTTCCTTGTACGCTGCCATGTGCTGCGCATGGCGCGCCGCCGCGCAAGGATGCCGCGCGGACGCTCAATCCCGCGATGCGACCCCCGAACAGGAGCAGGGCATGTTGCGAAAGGTGATGGACCGGGCGAGACAGCTCCGGCGCAGTGAGCGGTTCAAGCATTCCGTGGCCACGCTGAGCCGCATATCCCTGCATGCGAAGCAACGGCTGAACCGTGGGGTGTTCGCCATCGACATCCACGAGAATTCCGGGTTCTTCTCCGTGCTGCAGATGGTCCTTTTCATCCTGATGTATTGCGAGGAGAAAGGGCTGGTTCCCTGCATCTCCGCGCGCGGCCGCATCTACGGCGATCCCGAAGGCAGGACAGACTGGTTCTCGACCTTCTTCGAATCCGTGCAGCGCCCGTCGCAAGCACCGTCGTCACGAAAGGTGCGGACCTCGATCGTCCACGACCTGGTTCAACTGGGATTCCGCGAGCGCTACGAGTCCAAGCTCGAACTCAAGAGTGCCAGCGCGCTGTTCTACGCGCACTACCGGCCCGCCGCGCATATCGTCGAAGAGGTCGATGCGCTCTGCGAGGCGCTCGGCATCGGCGGGTCGACACTCGGCGTGCATTACAGGGGCACCGACAAACGGCACGAGGCAGAGTCGATCTCCTGGGAAGCGTTCTGCAAGGTCGTCGAGTCAACCTTGTCGGAGAATCCCCGCCTGACCAGCATCTTCGTCTCCAGCGATGAAAGGGCGTTTCTCGACTTCTTCGTCGCCTGGCCGTTCGACAGGCCGGTCGGCGTGGCACCCTCGAGACTGCTCGCCAACGGCAGCATGCCGATCCATTTCGGTGGCTATTCGGGCCTGGAGATCGGCCGTGAAGCGCTGGTCTCCTGCCTGCTGCTGTCCAGGTGCGGCTTCCTGGTGAAAACGCCGTCTTACTTGTCTGCCTGGTCGAAGATCTTCAATCCGTCGCTGCCGGTGCGGCTCGCGTCGCCGCCCCGGGCGGATGCGTTCTGGTTTCCGGATAGTCAGCTGTGGGTTGAGAATGACCTGGCGCAAGCTGGCCAGGAGAAATGGGCGGCGGCGCCGGAAACACTGTCGCCACGCTAGGCGTAGCGAGCGGAGAAGGAAATGTGAGTGCAGAATGCGAGGCCTCCGCGTGAATATCGGCAATCATGAATCCGCACCGTCTCGACCTGGTCTCCCTTTCCCTGTTCAACCTGGTGGTCCGCTCCGGCAGCATCAGCAAGGGCGCGACGCTGGCCCACGTGGCGGTGGGCGCGGCCAGCAAGCGAATCTCCGACCTGGAGGCGGCGGTGGGCTCGAGCCTGCTGGAGCGACATTCGCGGGGCGTTTCCCTGACTGTCGCCGGGCAGGCGCTGTACCGCCACGCCCAACGCATTCTCGACGATGTCGACCTGCTGGTCGCCGACCTCTCCGACTACGCGTCGGGGATCGTCGGGGTGGTGCGCCTGTGGGTCAACACGTCGGCCGTCACCCAGTTCCTGCCCAGCGAGCTTGCCACTTTCGTGCAGGCAAATCCCGGCATACGGATCGAGCTCGAGGAGCAGAACAGTAGCGAGGTGGTGCAGGCGGTGCTGGACGGCCGGGCGGATATTGGCATCTTTGCCGATCGGACGCCCGCGCCGGGCCTGCACCAGGTGAAATACCGGGAAGACCGCCTGGGCCTGGTGGTGCCGCGCAGCCACGCGCTCGCGGGACGGCGCACGGTGAATTTTGAAGAAGCACTGGACTTCGACTTCGTCAGCCTGTCGGAGGGCACCTCCCTGGCCAAGCGCCTGCAGGCGGAGACCGAAGCGCTGGGACGCCGCCTGAAGCTGCGCATCCAGGTCCGCAGCTTCGATGCCATGTGCCAGATGGTGGCGGCCGGCATGGGCGTCGCCGTGCTGCCGTCCCATGCCGTTCACGCCCTTGTCCGGCCGCTGAACCTGCGCCAGATCCCGCTCAAGGACACCTGGGCCCGGCGCCAGCTTCTCATCGGCCTGCGCGATCCGAACGCCCTCCCGCGCCATGTGCGCACGCTCGTCGATCATCTCTGCGAGGCGCCCGCGGCCTAGCCTGCGCCTGGCGCGGGACCGGGCCAGCCAGCCCCTTCCAGCTTTCGCGTTTCGGGAAAGCTGCGTTCTCGCCTTCGTTCTTCTCCGGCTGAGTGCGGTCATCCAGAATGCCGCCATGCGTCACCAAGAGCGCCAACCACTCAGCAATTGCCAGACTCTCTGCGTCGCCGGTGCGACCGCGGGCAAGAGCAGCAAGCAAAGGAGACCAAGATGACCCAGGCTCAATCCCTGCCCATTGGCGCGCGCCCGCTGGCGCCGCCTGACGAATCGCGCACCGTGCGCAAGGTGGCATGGCGAATCATGCCCCTGATCATGGTGTGCTACCTGTTCGCGTTCTTCGATCGCATCAACATCAGCTTTGCCAAGTTCGCCCTGCAGAGCGACCTCGGCCTGAGCGACACGGCGTACGGCCTGGGTGCGGGCCTCTTCGTCGTGGGCTATGTGCTGTTCGAGGTGCCTAGCAACCTCATGCTCTACAAGGTCGGGGCGCGGCGCTGGATTGCCCGCATCATGGTGTCATGGGGCATCGCCACCGCCCTGATGGCCTTTGTCCAGACCGAATGGCAGTTCTACTCCCTGCGCTTCCTGATCGGCGCCATGGAAGCCGGGTTCGCGCCCGGCGTGCTGTTCTACCTGACCCTGTGGTTTCCGCTCGCTTATCGCGGCCGCATCACTTCCATGCTGTTCCTGGCCTCGGCCTTTGCCGGCCTGGTCGGCGCGCCTGCCGCGGGCCTCGTCCTGTCGCACATGGAGGGCTTCCTGTCGATGCGAGGCTGGCACTGGCTGTTCCTCGTGGGGGGCGTGCCCTGCGTGGTGCTCGGCTACCTTGTCTTCAGGCTGTTGAATGACCGCATCCAGGATGCCGCCTGGCTCACGCCGGACGAACAGGCCCTGCTCTCGAGCCGCATCGCGGAGCAGAACAAAGGCGTTGGTGGCCACTCCCTGCTCGACGCGCTGAAGGCGCCCGGCTTCCTGACCCTGGGCCTGGCCTACTTCCTCATCCAGATCAGCTCCTACGGCCTCAATTTCTGGGCTCCTCACCTGATCCGCGCCTCGGGCATCGCCAATCCCACTACCATCGGCCTTCTCACCGCGGTTCCATATCTCTTCGGTGCGATCGCCATGGTAGTGGTGGGGCGCCTCTCGGATGCGACCGGCGAGCGCAGCAAGTTCGTGGCGGGGCTGATGGTGATGGCCGCCATCGGCTTCTTCAGCGCGGGCGTGTTCGACAAGCAGGCCGGCTTGCTCGTGGCCGCGCTGGCGATCATGGGCGCGGGCGTTATCGCTTCGATCCCCGCCTTCTGGGCGCTGCCGCCGAAGCTGGTGAGCGGGGTCGGCGCCGCGGGCGGCATCGCACTGATCAATACCCTGGGCCAGCTCGGCGGCATCGTCAGCCCCGTCATGGTGGGTCGCATCAAGGACTTGACGGGCAGCACCACGCCAGCCTTGTACGTGATCGGATGCCTGGCCCTGATCTGCGCCGCGATCCTCCTGTTCGGGCTCCCCGCGAAGCTGCGCGCAAAGGAAGACAAGCGCCCCGCCCACTGAGAACCGGGCCAGCGCAGCGCATTGCTCCGCCGCAACGCTGCGCCGAGTCCCGCCTCAGGGAATCTCGCCTCAGGGGAGCCTCCCTTGCACATGGCGATTGATGGCGTCTTCTAGAATCAACCGACAACCGACACACGAGAACGAGGTCGATCATGAACAAGGACATTCCAGTTGCCGCGCTGCAGGGCGTGCGCGTCATCGAGATGGGGCAGCTGATCGCCGGCCCCTTCGCCGGCAAGACGCTGGGCGAATTCGGCGCCGACGTCATCAAGATCGAGCCCCCGGGCAGCGGCGACCCGTTGCGCAACTGGCGCCTGATCAAGGAAGGCACCTCCGTGTGGTGGCAGGTGCAATCGCGCAACAAGCGCTCCATCGCCCTGGACCTGCGCAGCAGCGAGGGCCAGGACATCGCCAGAAAGCTCATCGCCGAAGCCGATGTGCTGATCGAGAATTTCCGGCCCGGCACGCTGGAGAGCTGGGGCATGGGCTGGGACGTGCTGTCCGCGCTCAATCCGGGGCTCGTGATGCTGCGCATCTCCGGCTATGGCCAGACCGGCCCTTACCGGGACCTGCCGGGCTTCGGCGCCATCGGCGAGGCCATGGGCGGCTTGCGCCATCTCACCGGGGAGCCGGGCCGGGTACCGGTGCGCTGCGGCATCTCGATCGGCGACACCCTTGCGGCGCTCCATGGGACCATCGGCATCCTCACGGCGCTTTACCACCGCAAGGTCAACGGCGGCCACGGGCAAGTGATCGACGTGGCCCTGAACGAGGCGGTGTTCAACGTCATGGAGAGCCTGATTCCCGAGTACAGCGCCTTCGGCGCCGTCAGGGAAGCTGCCGGCAGCGCCCTGCCCGGGATCGCTCCCTCCAACGCCTACCGCTGCAGCGACGGCTTTGTGCTGATCGCCGGCAACGGCGACAGCATCTTCCGGCGCCTGATGCAGACCATCGGCCGGGACGACCTGGCCGCCGATCCCGCGCTGGAGAACAACGCGGGGCGCGTTGCGCGCGCGGCCGAGCTGGACAGCGCCATCGAGGCCTGGACGCTCACGCGGCCGGTGAGCCAGGTCGTGGAAATCCTGGGCTCGGCGCGGGTGCCGGCGGGCAAGGTCTACACCGCGAAGGACATCGCCGAGGATCCGCATTACCGGGCGCGTGACATGATTCTTTCCCAGACGACGCGGGACGGGTTCGATGTCGAGGTGCCCGGCGTGGTCCCCAAGCTGCTGGGCACGCCGGGCTCGGTCCGCACCTCGGCACCGGGTCTCGGCGACGATACCGACGGGGTCTTGCTGGAAATCGGCTTTTCGGCCCAGGACATCGCCGCCTTGCGCGGCAGGAAGGTGGTGGCATGAATACCTGGAACGGTGCCGGACGGCACATCTACATGCAGGAAGTCGGCATGCGGGACGGCCTTCAGGCCGAACGGGCCTTCGTGCCCACCGCGGACAAGGTCGCGCTGGTGAATGCCCTGTCCCGGGCCGGCATGGCGAAGATCGAAGTGACGGCATTCGTCTCGCCCAAGGCGATTCCGGCGCTGAGCGATGCGCAGGACGTGCTGGGCGCCATCGAACGCCACCCCGGCGTTGTCTACAGCGCCCTCGTACCCAATGTGCGAGGCGCGGAGCGCGCCATCGAGGCCGGCACGGACGAGTTGAACCTGGTCATGTCCGCCAGCGAGTCCCACAACCTCGCCAACCTGAGGATGACCCGGGCCCAGTCCTTCGCTGCCCTGTCGGAGGTGGCCGGCATCGCCCGCGACGCTGGCGCCGCCGTCAACATCTCGCTGTCCTGCAGCTTCGGCTGTCCCATGGAGGGCGACGTGCCTGCGGCGGCGGTGCTCGACTGGTGTGCCCGCCATATCGAGGAAATCGGCACCCACGGCATCACCCTGTGCGACACCACCGGCATGGCATACCCGGGCCAGGTGGCCGCGCTGACACGCCGCTTCCGGGAGCGCTGGCCGGATACCGAACTGACCCTGCATTTCCACAACACCCGCGGCATGGGGCTGGCCAACGTGCTTGCGGCCATCGACGCCGGCGCCGACCGCTTCGACGCTTCGCTCGGCGGCATCGGCGGCTGCCCGTACGCCCCGGGTGCCACGGGCAACGTTTGCACGGAGGAGATCGTCCATGCGCTGCAACTCATGGACTACGACACCGGGGTGGACCTTGCCCGCGTCCTCGAGGCCGCGAGGACGCTGTCGGCCCTGCTTGGCCATGACATCCCGAGCCAGATCCTGAAGGCTGGACGCCGGCTCGACCTGCATGCGCCGCCCGCCGACTTCGCCGCCATCCGGGAGCGTGCGCACAGCCGGCCCGCAACGCCGTGAGCCCCGCGCCGCGGCAGCCGGTTCGCACTGGTTTGCGCACGCTGCCGCGGGCACGGCGCCCACGCTTCATGCCGCCGGGTCCGGCTCCCCGAATACCGCAATGCACTCCACCTCAACCCTGGCGCCAAGCGCTAGCCCGCTGGCGCCGAGTGCGCTGCGCGCAGGGTATGGCGCCTGGAAGAAATCCTTGTAGACCTCGTTGAAGATATGCCATTCGCTGATATCAGCCAGCATGATGGTGCATTTCGCAACCCGCTGCAGCGACAAGCCGTGTGCTTCGAGCGTGCCGCGGATATTCATCAGCGTCTGCCTGGCCTCTTCGCGAATCCCCCCCGGCACTAGCCGGGTGGTGCCCGGTACGATGCCCATCTGCCCGGACAGATAGAGCAGCTCGCCAACTCGCACGCCTTCGGAGAAAGGCAGCCCGGCAGGAAGAACCTTGCCTGAATTCAGGAATTCCATATTGCGCCCCGTGTCAGCAGTGGGAACCGCGAACCGCGCGCGCCGCCCGGTCGCGTCCAACCGGTTTTCAGTGTAGGGCAAGGATGCCCGGGGTTAACTAATGTGACTCCTGATGTACTGCATTCCTGGCCGCGCCGTAGCCCTCGCGGGCCTTGCCTGCCACGCCATGGGCGACGTCCCTGGCAGCGTGGCCGATGCCGCGGCCGGCGTCGCGCGCCAGCTCTCCGGTCCTTTTGACAGCATGCACGGTTGCCTGCTTGACCTCATGCGCGGCCTGGCGCGCATCGGCCCTGGCCAGCGGACTGAGCGTCAGCGTGACCAGGGCAGCCAGAATGAATTTCCGATTTTTCACGAAGGCGATTCCAACAAAAAGCGCGGCGAGCCGGCGAGCGGATGCGCGGGCATCCACCGGCGCGGGGCCGCTTGCTCACAGGGCGCTATTGTAGGCGGATTGGTCGAGGCACTGGATGCCAGCCCCGGATGACCAGGCGGGGGGCTGCGGGCAGCCAGCCGGCAGCGGGGCTGCGTGGCGGTGCCTGGCGATGGTGTTCGGTTTCAACGGCGAGGACCAGATCCTGCTGCCGGATCATGGTGCGCCTCCCGTCATGGTCCGCGCGTTCGGGACAGATCGGCTTCACTGCGGCGACCGGCCTGCATGGCTGGTTGCGCCGTGCCGCGGCTTCAGCTTCGGCCTCAGCCGGGTCAGGACTTCTTCTTGGCGACGCCGTCATTGCCCACGCGCGACTGCACCGTGCCGAACGGGCTTGCCGGCGCTGCCGGTTTCTTCGGCTGCTTTGGCTTCTTCGCTTCGCGGTTGCCGCGTAGTTGACTCTTGGCCATGGTGATACTCCTTTGGAATCCTGATGCGTTGCTTGCCGGAGGGCAGATCCAGCATACGCCGTTAATCCAAAGCAAAGGGAAATATCGTATATGGAATGCGGCCGGCCATATCTTCAAGCGATATGCCGCCATGCCGGGCTGCCCCGGATAAGCGCGAGCGTGCGGACAGCGTCCTGGCTCCCGCGCGGGTTCGCCTCAGGTCTGCACCGCCACCATCAGGGCGGGCACTGCGCTCTTGACCGTGCTCTTATGCCCAAGCCCCGTCGTGTCCTCGAGGAGAATCGCAAGCCCCGGCTTTCCCAGCAACCGCTGGCCGTCGCTCACCTCGAATTCCATCTCACCGGAGAGAAAGAAGAGCCATTGGCGTTTCGGGCTCGGGTGGAAATCGCCGAAATACGCCACTGGCACGGACAGGAACGCGTAAGCGGATGCGGGCTGCAGGCCGGAGACAAGAATCGGCGGCGCCGGAGGAACGAAATCCGTGGACGCCATGCCGAGGCAAAGGCCTTCCTCGATATGCGACTCACCTTTGGCGTCCGCGTAGAGGCGCGCGTATGTCACAGCGTTGTCCATGGTGGCTCGGCTCCTTCGGCGCGAACATGCGCTGACTGATTGTAGGACAGCGATGCCCGGCCGATGGCGGCCGCCCGCCTTGCCGACTGCGGCGACATGCTGCCGCGGCTTGCAAATGAGCCCGGCCGGGTCGCGCCTGCTTGCAGCCGATCGGCCGCTCGCGGATAGTGCACGCCGACCTACAATGACAATGCAATGCGGGGGGACAGACCAGAGCCCCCAATTTCAAGGGGCTGACAATGACTCCTGGCCGCGCGAACCAGGGCGAACCGATCAAGGTTGGCCAACTGGACATCCAGTACCTGATCGATGGAACCGCCACGGGCGGGATGGGTGCCTTCGAGATGACGGTGCCGCCCGGCTCGCAAGTGCCGCCGCCGCATAGCCACACACACAACGAAGAGTGCGTCTATGTGCTGGAAGGCGTACTTCGGTACTCGGTCGACGGCGTTGCCCGTGACCTGGCGCGCGGCGACTATATGCTCTCCCCACGCGGATCGGTCCATCACTTCAGCAATCCGCACGGTGACACGGCCCGCGCGCTGATTGTCATGACGCCCGACCTTGGCGCCCAGTACTTCCGCGACGTCGCGGCCATCATCAATGGCGGCGGACCGCCCGACCGCGCCAGGCTTGCCGAGGTCATGTCCGGGTACGGGCTGGTGCCGGCGCCGCCCGGCGCATAGCACTCGCCAGGCAATCGCTTCCAGTGATGCGGTTTCCCGCATCTCGGGTGTTTCTCACCGGAACACCCGGCCCGACTGGCGGGGGCAACTGTGACGGATCATGGACTTTGCGCGATCCGGCGCGATCGGGGTCACGCCAGGGATTGCCCATTGCCGCTGCGGCGACCTATCGTTATTTAGGTGCAGACCTCGGCGCAGGACGTCCACCCGGAAGCCCCAAGGAGAAGTCATGAGCAAGAAGTCCCATATCACGACGTATATCGTCATCGCGATGATTCTCGGCGRCGTGGTCGGTTACGCTTGCCACATCGCTTTCCCGGATCCCAAGCTCGCGAAAGACGTCGCCGGATACATCTCGATCATCACCGATGTGTTCCTGCGGCTGATCAAGATGATCATCGCGCCGCTGGTCTTCTCCACGCTCGTGATGGGCATCGCGCACATGGGAGATGCCAGCACGGTGGGGCGCGTCGGCGTCAAGGCACTCGGCTGGTTCATCACCGCGTCGCTGGTATCCCTGACGCTGGGCCTGATCATGGCCACGCTGCTGCAGCCCGGCACCAATATCGGCCTGCCGCTGCCCGAGGTGGGCGCCGCCACCAACCTCAAGACCAACGCCTTCACGCTGAAAGACTTCGTGGCCCACACGGTGCCAAAATCCGTGGCCGAGGCCATGGCCAACAACGAAATCCTGCAGATCGTGGTGTTCTCGATCTTCTTCGGCACGGCCCTGTCCACCCTGGGAGAGCGGGGCGCGCGCATGGCCGGCGTCATCGAGGACCTGGCACAGGTGATGTTGAAGATCACCGGCGCGGTCATGTGGCTGGCACCGGTGGCGGTGTTCGCCGCCATTGCATCGACGGTGACCACGCAAGGCCTGGGTATTCTCCTGACCTTCGCCAAGTTCATGGGCAGCTTCTACCTGGCCCTGATCGTGCTGTGGGGCCTGCTGACACTGGCGGGCATGGCGTTCCTCGGCAAACGGACCTTCACGCTGATCCGCCTTATCCGCGAGCCGTTCCTGCTGTCGTTCTCCACCGCAAGTTCGGAAGCCGCTTACCCGAAGATGCTGGAGGCGCTCGACAAGTTCGGGGTCAGCCGCAAGATCTCCAGCTTCGTGCTGCCGCTGGGCTACTCGTTCAACCTGGACGGGTCGATGATGTATTGCACCTTCGCCGTCCTGTTCATCGCCCAGGCGTATGACATTCATCTGCCGCTGGGCACCCAGATCACCATGCTGCTGCTCCTGATGCTCACATCGAAGGGGATGGCGGGCGTGCCGCGCGCCTCGCTGGTGGTGATCGCGGCCACGCTGAACCAGTTCAACATCCCGGAAGCGGGCCTGCTGCTGATCATGGGCGTGGACCAGTTCCTCGACATGGGCCGCTCGGCGACCAATGCCGTCGGGAACTCGATCGCCTCCGCCGTGGTAGCCAAGTGGGAAGGCCAGCTCGCGAGCGAGTCCACGCTCGGTCCCGGCGAGGGCGGCGTCGGCGGCGGGCCGGTGCCGCTGCACAAGCCGGACGCCGTGCGTGCATAGCCGTCCGGGCCCGGATCTGGGAGAAGCGCGCATGCATGCCATACAAGTACGCCGGTGGTCCCTGCCCGGCCATCCGATGCTGCAAGCGGTCGTGGCCCTGTGCATGGCGATATGCGTCGGCATCGTCTCGGCTCAGGAAGCCATCGAGCTGCGCGGCACCCTGAGGAAAGCCAAGGACACCGGCAGCCTGACCATCGGCTACCGGGAGTCGTCCCTGCCGTTCTCGTACCTGAACCAGGCCAACAGGCCGATCGGGTACGCGATCGATATCTGTACGGCCATCGTGCAAGCCGCGGGGGCAGAGGTCGGACGCGAGTTGTCGATCCAGTGGGTGCCGGTGACGTCCGAGAACCGCTTTGACGCCATTGTCTCGGGCAAGATCGACCTGGAGTGCGGATCGACCACACGCAACGCCGAGCGCCTGCAGCGCGTCGCGTTCTCGCCCGTGATCTTCATTGCCGGTACCAAGCTGATGGTGCCGCACGGCTCGCCGATCAGGTTGCCCCGCGACCTGAAAGGCAAGACGGTGGTCGCCACGGCAGGCACGACCAACGCCCAGGCGCTGGAGCGGCTGTCCGCGCGATTCGACCTGGGGCTGAAAATCATCCGCGCGCGCGACCACGCCGATGCGTTCGAGGTGCTGCGGCACGGCGGCGCCGACGCCTATGCGGGGGACGATGTGCTCCTGTACGGCATGATTGCCAAGTACGCCGCCGGCAAGAAATACGACATCACCCGCGATTTTCTCTCTTACGACCCGTACGGGATCATGCTGCGCAAGGGCGATCCCCAGTTCTCGGCTGTGGTGGACAAGGCCGTTCGCGAGCTGATCACCTCCGGAGAACTGGAGCGCCTGTACAAGCAATGGTTCCTTGACCGGCTGCCCACCGGTGAGCGCCTTGGCATCCCGATGAGCGCGCAACTGGAGGACATCATCAGCGCGACGCCGGAACCGCCGGACTAGAGACGCGCCGCAAGGACGCCAGCAACACCCGCGAACTGGTTCAGCGCTGGTCGTACTCGTCGTGGCGGCGCCACCAGACGCCTGTCTCGTTGCGCCCCCTGGGGGCACGGTCGAGCCACTGGTACATGCCCCAGAGCCCGTCCAGTCCGCGCGCATAGGTGGAATAGGTGTGATAGACGACGCCGTCCTCCAGCACGAACACGCTCATGCCCGGCCTGTCGCGCGAGAACGTCGGCGCGTCGGTCCCGCATGTGGCTGCGATCCGGGCGACCGGCTCCGGGACCCGGGTCGCGTCCATCGCATGGCCGGCGCGCCGGTAGTTGTATTCGATGTCCCCCGCACGCTGTTGCGCCTCGGTAAACGAGACGTTGAAGTCGAAGTTGAAGTCGCTGTCGAGCGAGGACGCCCAGGGAAACGTCCATCCCATCCGCCGCTGGTACGCCTGCAGCTTCGCGAGCGGAGCCCGCGACACCGCCATGAGCGTGACGTCGTGGTTCGCCAGGTGGACGACGAAGCCGTCGAAACCGTCCGCGATCGCCGAGCAGGACGGGCAACCCGCCGTGTAGTCGGGCCCGAACATGAAGTGATAGACAAGGAGCTGCGAGCGTCCCCCGAAGAGGTCTGCCAGCGAAGCGCTCCCCTGCCCGGTCTCGAATCGGTACGCCTTGTCGACCCGGACCCACGGCAGCGCCTGACGTTGCCGCGCCAGTTCGTCGCTGCGCCGCGTCAACTCCTTCTCCGCCTCGAGCAGCTCGAACCGCGCTGCCAGCCACGCTTCGCGTGTCCCGGTCATGTGTCCTGTCATCGTTCTCTCCTTGGCTGTCCTGCGTCGTTCTTTCGGTTCCCGGTACGACGTGCTGGCCGGGGGTCGTGTGCTAGATTAGTACCGGGCATCGAACGGTGGGAGTGACAAGTTTGGCGGGATTCAGATGGACTCGCTGATCACGGCCGCGGCGCGTGCGCTCGCCGCGGGTGATCCCCTCGGCGCGCTGAACCGGATCGCCTTGCGCGACGACGCCCCTGCGCTTGCGCTTCGCGGCATCGCGATGGCGCAGCTCGGCGATCTCGCTCGCGCGAAGGCGCTGGTGCGAAGCGCGGCACGCGCCTTCGGCCCGAAAGAGGCCGTGGCCCGCGCGAGGTGTATCGTCGCCGAGGCCGAGATCGCGCTGGCCTCGCGCGAGCTGGGCTGGCCTGCGAAGGCGCTCGACGCGGCGCGGGCGACGCTCGAGGCGCACGGCGACCGCGTAAACGCTGCCCATGCGCGCCATCTCGAACTCCGGCGCCTCCTCCTGATCGGGCACCTCGACGAGGCCGAGCGTGCGCTCGCCGGGCTCGACCCCGCGCCCTTCCCGCCCGCGGCGCGGGCCGCCCACGAACTGGTCGTTGCCGGCATCGCGATGCGACGCCTGCGCACGCAGGCGGCGCGCGCCGCGCTCGCCCGGGCCGGGCGGGCCGCGCGTCTCGCAGGTATCCCCGCGCTGGCGGCGGAGGTCGAAAGCGCGCGCCTCGTCCTGGACACGCCCGCGGCGCGCCTGATCGCGCGTGGCGAGCAACGACTCCTCCTGCTGGAGGAAGTCGAGGCGTTGCAGGCGTCGCAGGCGCTCGTGGTGGACGCGTGCCGCCATGTCGTGCGCGACGCGGGCACGGTGGTGTCGCTCGCAAGGCGTCCGGTGCTGTTCGCGCTCGCCCGCGCACTGGGCGAAGCCTGGCCCGCAGACGCGCCGAGGGCCACGCTCGTCGCGCGGGCGTTCCGCGCGAAGCTCGCCGATGAATCTCACCGCGCGCGGTTGCGAGTCGAAGTCGGGCGACTTCGCACGGTGCTCGGGACGCTGGCCGGCGTGAGCGCGACGAAGCGGGGATTTGCGCTGGTACCGCGTCGCGCATGCGAGGTCGTGGTGCTGGCGCGGCCKGTCGAAGAGGCGCATGCGGCAATGCTGGCATTGCTCGCCGACGGCGAGACGTGGTCGAGTTCGGCCCTGGCGCTTGCGCTCGGAGCCAGCCAGCGCACCGTGCAGCGGGCGCTCGACTCGCTTGCGGCAGCCGGCAAGGTACAGTCGTTTGGTCGCGGGCGCGCTCGTCGCTGGCTGACCCCACCCGTGCCGGGATTCGCGGCGACCTTGTTGCTCCCCGATCCACTACCAGGTGACTAGGATGGAAGCATGAAGCGATCAGCAGCCGAAATTCTCCGCGAATACGGGCCCTTTCCGGGTGTCGACCATGTGCATGGCGTCACATATGACGGCCAGCGCGTCTGGCTGGCTGCCGGAGACAAGCTCAACGCCTTCGATCCGGCAAGCGGGGAGACGCTGCGCTCGATCGATGTCGCCGCGCAGGCGGGAACGGCCTTCGACGGCCGGCACCTGTTCCAGATCGCCGGCGATCGCATCCAGAAGATCGATCCGGACACCGGCCGCGTGCTCGCCACCATCCCGGCGCCCGGCGGCGGCGGCGACTCGGGGCTGGCGTGGGCCGAAGGGACGCTCTGGGTGGGCCAGTATCGGGACCGCAAGATCCATCAGGTCGATCCCCTGACAGGGGCGATTCTCCGCACCATCGCGTCCAACCGCTTCGTCACCGGGGTCACCTGGATCGACGGGGAACTGTGGCACGGCACCTGGGAAGATGAGGCGAGCGATCTGAGGCGGGTCGATCCGCGCACGGGCGAGGTCCTGGAGAGCCTCGAGATGCCGCCTGGCGTCGGCGTATCGGGGCTCGAGTCCGATGGCGGCGACCAGTTCTTCTGCGGAGGCGGAAGCAGCGGCAAGGTCAGGGCCGTCCGCCGGCCCAGGCCAGGCCTGGCGGACGGCAGCGGCCCCGCGATTCCCGCCGGCTCCGCTGGCGAGTAAGCGGGGCGGCCGGCAGCTTCAGTCGACCTGCGCGTTCGATTGCTTGACGACGGCGGTCCACTTCTGCATCTCGCCATTCACGAAGCCAGGCAATTGCGCCGTCTCCAGCGTGGCAGCCTCCAGGCCCTGCGCCGCCAGTTGCTTCTGGACGGCCGGATCCTGCAGTACCGCCTGCATCGTCTGCACCAGGCGGGTCCGCGCCTGGGCACCGAGTCCGGCCGGGCCGGCCAGCATGAACCAGGCCGTCAGGTCGAAGCCGGGATAGCCCGACTCGGCCACCGTCGGCACGTCAGGCGCCGCCACCGAGCGGCGCTGGCTGCTTGCGGCCAGCGCGCGCAGCTTGTGGCCCTTGAGGTAGGGCAGCACGGCCACCGGGTGATAGAACATGAAGTCCACCTGCCCGCCCAGCACCGCGGTCAACGCCTGGCCGCCTTCCTTGAACGGCACGTGCGTCATGCTCACGCCCGCCATCGACTTGAGCAGTTCGCCCGCCAGGTGGCCGGAGGTACCGCTGCCCGCCGAGCCGAACGACAGCTTGTCCGGATGTGCCTTGGCGTAAGCGATCAGGTCGGCCAGCGTCTTGTACGGCGCGTCCTCGCGGACCACCAGCAGCGTCGGCGTATAGCCCGGGATGCCGATGAACGAGAAGTCCTTGCCCGGATCGTACGGCAGCTTGCGATAGAGCGCCTTGTTGATGGCGAGCGTGCCGACGGTGCCCATCGTGAGCGTATAGCCGTCGCCCTTGGACTTGGCGACATAGTCGGTGCCGATCGCGCCGCCCGCGCCAGCCTTGTTCTCCACCACGATCGGCTGGCCGAGTTTCTTGCCCATGGCCTCGCCGATGATGCGCGCGGTGATGTCCGTGGACGTGCCGCCGCCAAACGGCACCACCAGCCGTACCGGCCTGGAGGGATAGTCGTCGGCCCGGGCAAGGCCGGCGATGAGGGTGAAGGCAGCCATCGCGGCTGCCGCCGTCAGTATCTTCTTCATGTCTCCTCCTTTGCGGATTGTCAGGAACCGGTCTGTGCCGGACTTCCCGTTTGCGCCAGTGCGGCGCGGACTTCTTCGCGAACCTGTTCGTTATGCTCGCCCAGCAACGGCGGCGCCATCACATCCAGCGCGCGCTGCCCGTCGAACGACACCGGACTGCGTACCGTCCTGAATTCCCCGAGCGTGGGATGCYGCCCCGTGACCAGCAGTTGCAGGTGCCTGGCCTGCGGGTCTTCCAGCGCCTCGCTGGTGTCGTACATCGGCGCGTGCGGCACATCCTCCGCCTCCAGCCGCTCGCACCATTGTGCCCGCGGGCGCTGGCGGAACAGGCCGCCGAGCAGGTCGATCAGCGCCTCCTGGCTGCCAATGCGCGCTTCGCGCGTGGCAAAGCGCGGGTCCTTGAACAGGTCCGGGCGCTCGATGGCGTTGGCCAGCCCCTGCCAGAATTTCTCGGGCGACGACATGTGCAGGGCGATCCATTTGCCGTCGCCGCACTCCAGCACATACGACTGCGACACACTGGGGCGGCTGTACGGACCCATGACTTCGCCGGCCGAATAGTAATGCGTGAAGGCGTCGAGGTTGAAATGGCTCATCGCCTCCAGCATCGACACTTCCACCTTGCGGCCCACGCCGGTGCGGTTGCGCTCATGGAGTGCGCCAAGGATGCCGTACGCGGCGTAGAAACCCGTCATCGCATCGGCAATCGCCGGGCCGACCACGCGCGGATTGGCCGGGTTGACCAGCAGGTTCAGGAAGCCGCTGGCCGCCTGCGCCACCGTGTCGTAGCTCGGGCGCGACGCTGCCGGCCCGGTGGCGCCAAAGCCGCTGATGGCGCAATAGATGAGGCGCGGATTGAGCTCGCGCAAGCGCGCCTCCCCTGCGCCCAGGCGCTCCGCCGCGCCGGGGCGGAAGTTCTGGATATAGACGTCGGCGTCTCGCACCAGATCGTCGAAGACCTGCAGGTCCTCGGGATGCTTGGTGTTGAGGGTGATGCTGCGCTTGTTGCGGTTGTAGGTCTGGAAATGCGGGCTGTAGAGCCCTCCCTTGAACGCGCGGAACGGGTCACCGGTCTCGGGCTGCTCGATCTTCACGACGTCGGCACCGAGGTCGCCAAGCAGCATGCCGGCGGCGGGTCCGGTAATAAAGGTCCCCTGTTCCAGGACCTTGACGCCTTGCAGGACTTTGATCATCTGAAGCTCCGTCTACGGTCAGGCTTGCGGGTCGAAGCCGGCGGGCGTCTCGCCGGTGTAGACCACTTCGCGCGTAGCCTGGTACGACAGCGCAAAGCCGATCGAGTGGCGCAGCTCTTCGCTCAGGTGCGCGATCAGGCCGCCGGTGCGCGCCAGGATCGGCACGCCCTTGAGGGCATTGAGCGGAAAGCCCACGCCCAGCAGCACGGCCGGAATCGCCGCCGAGACGTTGAGGCTGAGCTCCTTGCCGACAATGCCGGGGATGACGGATTCCACGGCATCGGCGATATCGATGTAGGTGGTATCGGCGCCCGCCTCGCGCGCCACGTTGATCAGCGCGGCCACGCGCGGATCGCGCGCCTTGTGCAGCGGGTGGCCATAGCCGGGGATGGCGCGGCGCGCCTCGCGCCAGGCGTGGACAACGGCCTTGGCCGCCTGCTCGATGGTCTCGCCGCCCGCCATGCGCTCGCGCACTTCCGTAAACAGCACGCCGGCGGTCTCTGACGCGCCCAGGATGACCGAGCCGCAGCCGAGGATGCCGGCCGCCACCGCGCCCTGCAGCGCATCGGGCGCCGCGGCCAGCGTCATGCGGCTGGCCTGCACGCTCGGCACCAGCCCGTGCTCTGCAATGGCGACCAGCGTCGCGTCCACCACCTTGACCGCGGCGGCGTCGGGCCGCTTGCCCGTGACCAGGAAGTAGAAGTACTCGGTAAAGCTGAGCTTGCCGATCAGGTCCTGGCACAGGTCCGCGCCGCGGACCACGATGGTTTCCGTGCTGGACGTGCTGATGGCGGTCTGCGGGATGGTTTCCTTGCCGATCTTCATGGTGGTGGGGTCTCCGTTGGTATAGGGCTGGTCTGGCTAGTCTATGGGCACCGCCATCACAGATGGAAATGATTAATTTCACTCAAAACCATCGATGGCATCTATGTAAGATAGCGGGATCCCCGAACCCTGCTGGCAGCACCCCATGGAACTCCGACATCTGCGCTACTTCGAAGCGCTGGCCGAAACCTTGAATTTCACGCGCGCGGCAGAGCGCGTGCATGTGACGCAATCAACACTGTCGCACCAGATCCGGCAACTGGAGGAAGAGATCGGCCAGCCCCTGTTCGACCGCGTCGGCAAGCGCGTTTCCATGACGGAGGCCGGCGAGACCCTGCTGCTCCATATCGGCCCGGCGCTGCGGCAGGTGGACCGCGCCATCCATGCCGTGCGCGACGAAAAGGAGCCGCTGGTGGGCGAGGTCCGGGTCGGCGCGACGCATAGCTTCAATATCCGGCTGATCCCGCAGTGCGTGTCGTTGTTCCTGGGCCGCTACCCTTCGGTGCGCGTGATCGTGGAAGAGCTGAGCGCGGCCGATATCACCGAGCGCCTCGCTGAGGGCAAGCTCGACCTGGGCGTGTCATACCGGCCGGCGCAGGCCGATGCGCTGTTCTTCGAGCCGCTGTACAACGAGGAAATGAAGCTGGTCGTGAGCGACCGCCACCCCATGGCCGGCCGAAAGCGTGCGCGCATGGTGGAGCTGCACGGCATGCGCATGGTGCTGCTGCCCTCCTACTTTGCCACCCGCCAGTTGCTCGACGAGTGCTTCCGGGCGGCTGCGGCGGAACCCCAGGTCATCGCCGAGCTCAATTCGATCGCGCCAATGCTGGAGTTGGTGCGCCAGACCGATATCGCGGCCGTGATCGGCGCAAGCGCGGAGTCCGATGGCGAAGGCCTGCGCTTCATCGCGCTAGAAAGCCCCACGCCGCAGCGCACGCCAGGCCTGCTCTGGAAGCGTGGCGCAGCGCGCGCGGTACCCGTGCGGTTTTTTGCCACCACGGTACGGCGCGTGGTGGAGCGGCTCGGACAGAAAGGCTGAGGGCGATCTCGCCGGCAACGCCCTGTCGTGCCGCAACGCGGCCTGCCGAAGCGGATCTCCGCGCCGGGCTATTCCCTCACCTTCCCGGCGGCCTGGTCAATCCGGCCCCTTACGACGCCAATCGCCTGCTTGAGCGCGTAGACATCCTGGAAGTAGCGATGCGGAATCCGGATCTGGCTGGCATGCGCATCGATGTTCTCGATTTCATCGCGCCATTGCGCAATCTGGTCCGGGGTCGGCTGCCCGTTTTTCCATATTTCATCTTCCAGCGCCTTGATTTCGCGATACCAGACCACGAGCCGGTTCTTGATCCGCGCCTCCGCCATGCGCGGCAATGCCTGCAGCAGGCCCAGCAGCAAGGCCATGAAGGGAAGCAGGATCAGCAGGCGCCGTTCGATAAAGCTGGCAAGCCAGAATGGAAGGTAGCGCTGCAGGAAAGGACGACCCGATCTGAAGTAGCGGGTGCTTTCGTCCGAGACGGGAAATTCATCGCTGTTCAGGTTGGGAAACGTGCCTAGCGGCGTGAAGTAGTCCTCGCCGCCGTGGACGGTCCTGGCCGCTTCCAGCAGCAGGTAGACCAGGGCCGGATGCAGCGTGTCCTTGGACACGAGCAGGGCCGTGGCCGCCAGCAGCGTGACGTCAGCCTGCGGGAGATCGTTGACGATGCTGGTCGAGGCGCGCGGGAAGACAATCTTGGAGAGAGACGGGAATTTCTGCACCAGGGCATCGGCCTGGGCAAAGCTCATCAGCTTCAGGTCACTGTTGAGCAGCGTCTGCTGCATCTCGGCATCCGGCCTGCCGATAAAGAACGCCGCATCCAGGCCACCCTCCTCGAGGCCTTGATATGCCTTGGCTGCATCCATTTCCAGCAACCTGGTATTGCCGTCGGTGACGCCACTATGCGCGAGCAAGACCCGGGCGACGTTGAGCAAGCCGCTGCCCGGCACGCCGATGGCGACCCTTTTGCCGCGCAATTGTGCCAGCCGGTCGACGGTGATGCCGCCACGGTAAAACACCCAGATCGGTTCATACGAGATGGCAGCGATGGTCTGCAGGCGGTCGGTTTCCTCCGGACTGGCGGTGCCCGACTGGATAAAGCCCACTTCGTATTCGCTGCCCGGATTCTTCAGCCGCGCGTAATTCTCGACCGAGCCGGACGAACTGCGGATATCGAGCTTGATGCCGTCGCGCTTGAGGATGGGGGCATAGCGATCGGCGAAGCCGCGGTAGATGCCCTTGTCCGCCCCGGTCGTGATGACGATCGTGCGCTGGATGGCGGGCTTGAGCACTGTCGCCAGCCCCCAGGCCAGCGCGGCCAGCAGCAGTATCGCGCCAATGACGAGAAGCCGCCGGCGCCCCGGTGTCATGGGGGTCTTCTGGCTACGGTGAAGCGCTGGGTTCTGCCTGGGCATCGTTTGGCCTCTCTTGCCAGCCCGCTCCCGCGCCGGGCGGGCCAGGAGCAAGCGTTTGCGTGGCGGCGTTGCTGGAAGCCACCGCTGACACGAGGAAGGTCGTCGCCCTGGCCGCAACGGCCGGGCGATCCTTGCCCGCTCGCTCCGGGCCGGCGCCTGATACTTTTTTTCCCGTCAGGACGGCCCTGGCATCTCGTCAAGCACCGCACGAACGAAGGCGCCCATCGAGGCGAGCGATCGGCGGCCAGCATCGACCTGTTGATAGAACAGGCTCCACGCATGAATCATGTCAGGCCAGAGTTCCAGCCTGGCTCGCAAGTTCGCCTCGCCCGCCCGCTGGGCGAGACGGATCGAATCGTCGAGCAGCGTTTCTGCCGTGCCGACCTGAATCAGCATCGGAGGAAGCCCGGTGAGATCGGCATGAACCGGCGAGACAAGCGGCATGCGCGGACTGGCGCCGTTCAAATAGGCCGCCGCCGCTTCGAGCAGGTATGGCTTCTGGATCAGGGGATCCACGGCTGCCTTGGTCACCATGGACTCGCCGGTCATTTCCAGATCGGTCCATGGCGAACTCAACCACGTGCAGGCAGGAAGGGGAATGCCCAGGTCTCGCAACGAGACGAGCGTCGCCAACGCCAGTCCGCCGCCTGCGCTTTCCCCGGCCAGTGCAATGTTCGCGGGTTCATAGCCCTGCGACAGCAGAAATCGATACCCGGCGATCGCATCCTCCAGGGCAGCGGGAAACGGGTGCTCGGGCGCAAGCCTGTAGTCCAGAGCCAAGGTGCGGGTCCGTGCCTCTCGCCCAATCTGCGCGACCATGTGCCGGTGGCTGAGAAGAGAGCCCGAGATATACGCCCCCCCATGGAGAAACACCAGGACCCGCGCCGGATCGGCCGCGGGTGTCATGGTCCATTCGGCGGGAACGCCGTCGACATTGGCGGCCTCGACCTGCACGTCCGGCGCCACGGGATAGCGGCCGAGCAACGAGTCCAGACGCTTGCGCCGTTCGGAAAGCTCGCCCGGACGGGGCTGGCTTGCCAGTAGGTTGCGGACAGCTTCGATCTGGGGATCGGACATCTTGCGGCTCCTGGAGGAGGACGATCGGAAGACGTGGCGGGAGGCCTCCGACCGTTGGCCTTGCCGGCCATGCAGCGTGCCGCGCGCGGCAGAGCGAACTCTCAACACTTTAGGCTGCACGGTCGGTAAATTCAAAGAGGCCGGAACGCGATGCCATGGGCACCATGGATGTCCGGCGCGAAACACTGGCGAGTTGCCTCTCGTCTCTGCCCGCCCTGCTTGGCAGAGACCGTAGCGCAAGGGGTAGGTCAATGAACGATGCCGAGGCCGCACTCTCACGCGGTACGTTGTTGGGCGACGCGACCAACGTCGGTTCGGAGCCAGCGCGCAGAAAATCGGCGCCATCTAGCCGGATGCCGCGCTTTCGCCACTCTCGAGCCGATCGAATCGAGCTCGGCGAGGGCGCGGCCGTTGTCGCGCAGATTCACGGCGTGCTCTGCGCACGCCAGCAACTTGCTCGCGCTACGCTCTAGGCTGCCACACTGCCGACGCAAGTCCCGCACCCTGCCGCACCCTGCCACATCCGCCCGCCGTTGCCGGCGGCCAGCGCCGCGATGCATCCCGCGCAGCTAGGCATCGAGCGCCCACACGTCGCGTAGCGCGTCCCGCATGGCGATGATTGCCGGGTCCTGCTCGCGCGCTTCCTGGTACAGCAGGCACAGACGGGTATCGCGCTCGTAGCCGCTCAGCCGGATCGCTTCGCCCGCGGCCTCGGCCCGTTGCGCCAGCTCATCGCGCAGCAGGCCGATTCCCACGCCGGCGGCCACCAGCGCGCCGATCAGCGCTTCGTGATCGGCCTCGACAGTGCCGGCCGGATGAATGCCCGCCTGCGCGCAGATCTCCGCCATCATCTCCTGGTGCGCACTGTCCGGCGTCATGCGAAGCCAGGGCAAGCGGGCCAGTTCTTGCGCATCGGCACCGCCAAGGCGCGCGCCCCACGATGGCGGCGCCACCAGGCAAAAGCTCAGCGACTTCAGGAGCAGCGCACGCGCGCCCCTCGGCGTTGTCCTGGCGACCAGGATGGCCGCATCGATCTCGGAACTCTGCAGCGCCGCCCGCAGCCATGGCGTGCGTCCGACCTGCAGGTCGATCTTCAGCCCGGGATACTGCGTGACCATATGCTGCATGAAGGGTCCGATGCGCAGCATCGCAGGATCCAGCATCACCACGCCGACACGCAGATGGCCCTCGATCTGGCCACGCAAACCCTTCGCGGCGTTCACGAAGTTGCCAAACGCTTCGATCGCGCTCTCTGCGCGGCCCAGGAGTTCCTGCCCGCTCTGCGTCAGCGTGACCGATGATGTGGAACGCGACAGCAGGCGAACCCCGAGATCCTCTTCAAGCTGCCTGAGCTGGCCGCTGACGGCGGGCTGCGTGATGTGCAGCGCCTCGGCGGCCCTCGTGACGCTGGCCAGGCGCGCGACCGTGACGAAGGTCCTGAGTTGACGGATATCCATGGCGAAACCTGATGAGTGGCGCCCCTGCGCCGGGGCCGATGGCGCATCGCGCCGGGAGCGGGATTTCACCTTCGCGGCACGGGAAAGCCGCAAAAGCCTGGCTTATGAGCTTCATCGCGATATGTGATTTCCGGTGTGCGGACACGAACATTATTCTGGAACACGCCAGGCGCCACAACCCGGGAGCAACCCAGGGTGCGAGGAGCGCCGAAGGCCGAACACAAACCAGAAGGAGACCTCATGGATACGAACCCTGCCACCGGCAATGGCCCCGACGAAAATATGCCGGCATTGTGCCGCCTGAGCGCGAGCGAAGCCGTCAGGCTGCTCAGGCAAGGGGAAATCGCGCCCCTGGATCTGGTGGACGCCGCGATCGCGCGCATCGAGGCGGTCGATCCGGTGATCAACGCTTTGCCGATTCGCTGCTTCGAGGCAGCCCGCAAGGTTGCGAAGGACTTCACCAGGCCCGCCGACGACGTCGCGGGCGATCCTGGCTGGCTGGCCGGCCTGCCGATCGCGGTCAAGGACTATAACGACCTGGGCGGCTGCCCCACCACTTACGGGTCGCCCATCTACGCGAATCGCATCGCCGCGCGCTCGGACCTGACCATCGCGAACCTGCAGCGGCATGGCGCCATTGCGCTGGCCAAGTCCAACGTTCCCGAGTTCGCCGGCGCCAATACGTTCAATACCGTATTTGGCGCCACGCGCAACCCCTGGAATACCGCACTGACGGTGGGCGGATCGTCCGGCGGCTCGGCCGCGGCGCTTGCCGCCGGCATGGTCTGGCTCGCCACCGGCAATGACCTGGGCGGCAGCCTGCGCATCCCTGCGAGCTACTGCGGCGTCGTGGGCATGCGCCCGAGCGTGGGGCGGGTGGCGCGACCGGAGTCGGTGGTCCCCTTCGACCCGCTCTGGGTGGAGGGGCCGATGGGACGCTGCGTCGCGGATGTCGCCCTGATGCTCGACGCGCAGGCGGGATTCGATGCGCGCGATCCGCTCTCGCTACCACGCCCGCAAGTCCCTTTCTCGCATGCGGTCCGCCGTCCTGTCGCGCCGGTCCGGGTCGGCTACAGCGCGGACCTCGGCATTGGCAAGGTGGATGCCGAGGTCGCGGCGCTGTGCCGGGCAGCGGCCCTGCGCTTCGCGGATTTCGGCACCGTCGTGGACGATGGCCAGCCAGACCTTGCCGGCGGCTTCGAGGCCTTCCAGACCTTGCGCGCCAACCTGGTTGCCGCCGTCAGGGGCCCCCTGCTCGAAGCACACCGCGAACACATCTGCGAGGAGATCGTCTGGAACATCGAGAAAGGCCGCAAGCAGAGCGGCGAGGATGTGGCGCGCGCAGAACGCTTGCGCGGCGAGCTGTTCATGCGCGTTGGCGCCTTCTTCGCGCATCACGACCTGTTGATCTGCCCGACGGTGGCCGTGCCCCCGTACCCCGTCGCGCAGCGCTATCCGACGCAGATCAATGGCGAGCCGCTGGGCTCGTATATCGACTGGATGTATCTCACCTTCGTGCTGACGCTGACCGGCTGCCCCGCGATCTCGGTTCCGATCGGGCTGACTTCCGACGGCCGTCCGGTCGGCCTGCAGTTGCTGGGACGGCCGCGCGGCGACTTCGACCTGCTGTCGGCCGCCGCGCTGCTCGAACAGACACTTGGCATGGCAAGCCAGGTACCGCGCAGCCCGCGCCTGGCCGGGGCGCTGTAGCCCTGTGATTTCCGCACCGGCAGGCAAGCGTGCTGGCACGCCAGCCGCTTCGCCTCCCGGGGAAGACTGTGCAACGTGAGAGGCAGGATCATGTCAGTTCAAGAAAAGCAGTGCATCGCCGGCTCCGGCAGCCAGCAGATCGACAACCATGCATACCAGGCACCGCTGCTGGAGCGTCTGGCGCTGCGCGTCACCGCGTGGTGCGAAAAGTGGTATCCCGATGCCTACGTCTTCGTGGCGCTGACCGTGCTGGCGGTGGCGCTCGGGGCGCTGGCGATCGGCGCGTCGCCCCGCGCGGTCTCGGTGGCGTTCGGCAATGGGTTCTGGAGCCTGATCCCGTTCACCATGCAGATGACCATGGTCGCGATTACCGGCTACGTCATTGCCTCATCCCCGCCCATGGCCAGGCTGGTCGCCCTCGCCGCGCAGGTGCCAAGGAACGGCAGGACAGCGGTGGCCTATGTCGCCCTGGTCAGCGTGCTGGCCTCGCTGCTGCACTGGGCGATCAGCCTGGTCTTCGCAGGCCTGCTGGCCAAGGCCCTGGCGCGGCGCGAATCGTTGCGGATGGACTATCGCGCCGCCGGCGCGGCGGCCTACCTGGGCCTCGGCGCGACCTGGGCCATGGGCCTCAGCTCGTCCGCGGCGCAGTTGCAGGCCAACCCCGCCAGCATCCCGGCGAGCCTGCTGCCCATCACCGGCGTGATCCCGTTCAGCGAGACCCTCTTCCTGTGGCAGAGCCTGGTCATCACGTGCGCACTGGTAGCCGTGTCCACGCTGATCGCCTACTGGACCGCGCCTTCGCCGGCACGGGCCAGGACCGCAGCGGATCTCGGCGTGCAGATCGAGCCGGTCGACTACACCATGGCGCCACGCACCCGGCCGGGCGAATGGCTCGAATACAGCCCCTTGCTTACCCTGGGCATCGTGGCGCTCGGGCTCGGCTGGGTCTGGACCGAGTTCGCAGGCAAGCACTGGCTGATCGCCATCTCCGGGCTCAATACCTATAATCTCATCTTTCTCTTGCTTGGCATGCTCCTGCACTGGCGCCCCAGGAGCTTTCTCGGCGCAGTCACCAAGGCCGTGCCGACGACCGCCGGCGTACTGATCCAGTTTCCGCTGTATGGCGCCATCGCCGGCATGCTCACGATGGCAAAGGGGGCAGGCGGAGAGTCATTGACGCACCACCTCTCGACGCTGTTCGTCAGCGTCGCGTCGACCGACAGCTTTCCCCTGCTGATCGGAGCGTATTCCGCGGTGCTCGGCTTTCTCATGCCCTCCGGCGGCGGCAAGTGGATCATCGAAGCGCCCTACGTCATGCAGGCCGCAAACGACCTCCATGTGCACCTCGGCTGGGCGGTGCAGATCTACAACGCGGCCGAGGCCCTGCCAAACCTGATCAATCCGTTCTGGATGCTGCCGCTGCTGGGCATATTGGGACTGAAGGCCCGCGACCTGGTCGGATTCACCTTTGCGCAACTGCTGACGCATGCGCCGCTGGTATTGCTGCTGCTGTGGTTGCTGGCCCCCACCCTGGCCTACCATCCGCCGCTGCAGCCATGACGCGGCACTGGCGTGCTTGCTGCCGCGCTCTCCGGGCAGCACGATACGCGCCAGTCCCGTGGGGCAATCCGGCATTGCCCCATCCGATCGAAAATTCCCGCCCGGCCGACATGAGTACAATCACCGCCGGGCGCGCAATCACGCGCCCTAAGAAAGCAAAAAAATAAGGGGGAACAAGAAGAATGGCAGTCCTGCAACTCAAGAACCAATTACTCGGCCTGGCGCTGGCCCTTGCCGCACAGGCAGCGCTCGCGGCAACCTGCGCGCCGGACTACCGCGGCACCGTCAACTGCCCGAGCAACTCCGCCTGCATGATGACCCGCTCCGGCGAGGTGCGCTGTGCGAAAGACGGCGGCGGCATCGCGCTGGACCGGGAAGGCGATGCCCGCTGCGGCGCGGGCCGGTGCGCACTCGACATGAAGGGCAATGTGCAGTGCTCCACGGCCGTGGGCGGCGGCGCGAGCCTTGACAGCTCGGGGGCGGTGGTCTGCGATGCGGGATGCCGGGCAGGATCGGGGTCGGCCTGTTCTTCACCGAGGTAAATCGCTGCTCGCGCCGCCTTGCGCGGCGCCCCGCATCGCAGCGGGGCCGGCGGCGCCCGCCTGCCAGCCGCCTTCGTCAGTCCGGCTTGATCCCCCCGCGCTTGACGACCTCTGCCCAGCGCCGGGTGTCATCCGTCACGACTTTCTGCAACGCCCCCGGATCGCCGCAGGTAGGTACCGCGCCCAGTTGCGCGAAGTGGGTGCGCGTCTCGGGCAGCTTGCACAGCGCCACCAGTTCGCTCGACAGTTTCTCGATGCGGGCCGCCGGCGTCCTGGCCGGGGCCATCACGCCCACCCATACGGGCGCCTCGAGCCCCTGCAGGCCGGTGACATCGCTGACGGTAGGCAGGTTCGCCAGCCCCGGCAGCGATGTCCGGGAGAACGTGCCGAGCAGGCGGGCCTTGCCGCTCTCGACCATCGGCTCGATCGAGGCCGCACTGGTCATCAGCAATTGCACCTGCCCGCCCAGCAGGTCGGTCAGCGCCGGACCGGCGCCGCGATAGGGCACGTGCAGCAGGCGGACGTTCGCCGCCTGCGCCAGCAGTTCGCCACTGAGATGAGACACCGTGCCGTTGCCGGTGGAGGCGAAGCTGACCACACCGGGATGCGCCCTGGCGTCCTTCAGCACGTCGCCCAGCGTCTTGTAGGCGCTGTTGGCACGCACGGCGACGGTCATCGGCGTATCCGCGATCAGCGCCACGGGCGCGAGGTCTTTCTGCGGCGAGTAAGGCAGCCTGGGGTTCAGCGACGGTGCGATGGAAATCGCGCCGCCCGTGGCCAGCAACACCGTGGTTCCGTCCGCCGGGCCCTTGGCCACGTAGTCGGCGGCCAGCATGCCGCCAGCCCCGACCTTGTTTTCCACGATGACCGGCACGCCCAGGCGGCTCCCGAGCTTTTCGCCGAGATAGCGGGCAATCACGTCCTGCGACCCGCCCGTAGCGAAGGGCACGATGATCCGCAGCGGCTTCCCGTCGGTCTGCGCAAGCGCCGGCGAGAGCAGCATGGCTGCGAAGGAACATAGCGCGAAAAGCTTGACGGACGATCTCATCTAATTTCCCAAGGTAACGTAAGCAATGCGTTCGAACGGTGCCGGCGCCCAGCCGCCAGCGCAACCGGCCGCGAGAACAGAATCCTCGCACAAGTCGGCCGGAGATCGTTGGATCCAGGCCAACGCATTGGTCCCGCTGTTGGGCGGAACCCGTCATCCGTTGCGCGATTTGGGCCGGCCCGCGCACCCGATACGCCCTGGAAGGATGGCATGGCCTGTGCATAGTGAATCGAAGGCCGGGCGCCAGCCACGCGCTTCGCGCGCTGGGCGCGGTGGGCCACTCACAAGGAACAAGCCATGAACGCCAGATCCCTCTATACCGTCTTCGCCATCACCGCGGCACTGACAGCCGCGTTCCTCGCCGGCGAGACGGTCGCGCTCACCAACAATATCGACGCAGACAAGCTCAGCACCGTCATCGACAACGCCAGCCATGCCGATCCCGATGCCGACGGCGAACACGCCTTGGCGGCAGCGGCACGAGGATGCAGCGGCGGGCAGGATGCCAGGCTTCACGTATATGGAGATTGAAGGGCCTGATCCCTGCCATGTCGCCACGGCCTGGACGCGCCAACGAATGGCGAACTCGGCAAAGGTGCGGGATGGCATTGTCCCTTTGAACCGGGACAGGAGATCAGCCTGCAAGCTGGTGCGCGCGCCGCGAACGTCGGCGCAGGAAAGTGGTGCCCATGGGCAGGATCGAACTGCCGACCTCTCCCTTACCAAGGGAGTGCTCTACCACTGAGCCACATGGGCAATTGCTCTAATGCATTTAGCAATGGAGCGGGAGACGAGTCTCGAACTCGCGACCTCAACCTTGGCAAGGTTGCGCTCTACCAACTGAGCTACTCCCGCGTATTGGCATCCCGACCTGAACTCGAACCAGGGACCTGTGGATTAACAGTCCGCAGGCCTCGGTGGATCAAGCCCTGCTTCGGGGGAGCCGAAGTATATCGCAAAAAAACCCGCATGGATTGCGGACTTTCCAATTTTTTTGTCCGGCATCTTCTGCCTCCCCCAGCGCCTTCATTTCCGGTACATCACAACATGATCAAGTTCTGCAGATTGTCCACGAAGCCCGGCGTCATCCGTTACAGGCTGGCCAGCACGCATGCTGTCCCGGCGCGACGAAGGGGAAGCACGGGCAAGGCGGCACGATCGCTGCCGGGGACATGGCCAACGTCACGTATCGGGGGGATGATCCCGGACTATCGCGGGCACCCCTTGCGGGTCATGCGCGGGGACTTGCGAACGCCGCTG
The DNA here is from genome assembly GCF_056397345.1 of Cupriavidus sp. 05N38. Taxonomy (NCBI): domain Bacteria; kingdom Pseudomonadati; phylum Pseudomonadota; class Betaproteobacteria; order Burkholderiales; family Burkholderiaceae; genus Cupriavidus; species Cupriavidus sp. 05N38. Next base: position 32,381 of record NZ_JBFTNF010000023.1, on the reverse strand, counting down.
GCTTTGCTTGCGCAGTCCGCATTTCTTTCTTCTTGTTGCGCGACGCAGCATTTCCAGCCGGCAGTATTTAGGCAACTGTCCAACGCCAATTGAATTAGAATTCGCGTGCACAGGAATCACCGCTGGTCGACTAGGCACGCATCAGGATTGCGCTATCAGGTTAGTCAAGACACCTCGGAGGATTATCGAGATGCGCCGCGATTTGATTGTTTGCGCCTCGCGCGCCGGCTGGATCGTCAAACTGTCCGGAACCCGCAACGGGATTCTGGAATTCGAACGCCAGGAAGACGCGATAGTCGTGGCGACCAGCCTCGCTGTGCGCAAGGGCGTCGAGCTGCTGCTCGAGGACGGCAACGGGACGCATCGGCTCCCGCGCAATGCCGAGCCCTTCAGCAAAGACACAAAGGCATCTTCGGCCTGACGTTTCCCTCATCCGGCCCTGACGGCGCCCTCCGGGGCGCACCATCCGCCATTTGACGGATAGCACGCACCCGGAACAAACGCGATACTGGGCTCTCTCGTATCTTGACCCGTACGACCTAGGCCGCCCCGCGCGGCCATTTTTTTTGCCTGGCACGCCGCCCCGGCAATGCTGCGGAGATCGGCTCGCCCCGGCGCCGGCCCGCTCAGCCGGCGACGCCGGGAGCCATCAGGTCCTCCAGGAAATAGGCCGCAAGCTGGTGGCGCCCTTCGAGCTGCGCCTTGGCATAAACGTTGGCAGCGTGCTGGCGCACGGTCTTGGCGCGGCTCTCGCGCAGGCCCGCGATTTCCTCTAGCGACAGGCCCTTGACCAACAGCAGGGCCACGTCCTTTTCGGCCGGCGTAAGGTTCCACGCGTCGAACTGCTCCTGCATCTGCACAAGAAAATGCCGCGTGCTCTGCTTGGCAGCGGTATCGCGCTCGATCATGGCGCGCTCGCTCGCCTGCGCCGCATTGCGCAATTCCGCAAAGTCGCGCGCGACGCGCTGCCGCTCCCGCACGAACACAACCAGGATCCACACGAAAACGATGGTCGCGACCGCCTCGGTCAGGAGGTGGTAGTTCACGCCGCTGCTGAGGTGTATCTGACTGAGATCCCATGCCTGGTAGGCAGGGAAGATGGCGAGCAGGAGCAAAAGCTTGGGTGACATGTGGCGAATTCCGGGCAGCAAGACCATCGGCGCAATCCGGCTGCAGCGTGCCGGCCCTGACGGGGAGTCAAATGTAACTGATTCTTGTTCTTAGGAAAAGACCGGTTTTTTGCGGTCCGGCTCCCACAATAAAAAGATGATCATGAGGCATATTTTCTCCGGGACATTTGCCCCGTCCGCGCGCGCACAGCGGCCGCAAAGCCAGTGCTTACAAGGCAAATGCCCCGTACAGGGGGGACATCCGCCTCGCTCCGCCGTTTTTGAATTGAACTCGAGAATGATTCGCATTAGCCTTCGCTGACTCCGCTCCGAGGGCCGCAAGGCCGGTCGGGCGACGACGACTGACCGGCCTGCTGCGCCACCTCCTCGAGTTCCAGCCTTCATGACACGTGCATTCCCACCCCGCCTCGCGCCCCGCCCCCACGCGCTTGCCGCCATCGCCTATGCCCTGATCGCCGGCCTGCCCGCTACGGCGCGCGCACAGGCCGCGCAGCCGGAACATACCTTGCCCGAGGTCACCGCCTCGGCCGGACAGGTCCCGGCCGGCAGCTTGCGGGACACGGTGACGACCGGCACCAAGACGGAAACCCCGCTGCGCGACATTCCGGCCGCGATCACGGTGATCCCCGATAGCGTGCTGCGCGAGCAGGGTGCGGTCGACATGAACTACGCGCTGCAGAATTCGGCAGGCGTGCAACCCCAGCTGGCCGGCGGCTATGGCTTTGCCAACAACTACACCATCCGCGGGCTGGGCACGCGCTTCCTGCGCGACGGCTACCTGGACGGCCCCAGCCAGAACGGCTACTACCGCACCATGTATGACGTCGAGCGCATCGAGGTACTGAAGGGGCCGGGGTCTGCGCTGTATGGCTCGGGCCAGCCGGGCGGCACGGTGAACGTGGTGACCAAGGCCCCGCTCAGCAAGTTCGGGGCCGAGATCGGCGCTTTCGGCGGCAGTTTCGGCACCTGGGGCACGTATGTGGATGTGGGCGGGCCGGTAAGCTCGCAGCTATCCACGCGCCTGATCGCCGACTACGAGAAGAGCGACGGCTATCGCGGGCTGTCGCGCGATATCAAGGAAGTCTCGCCCTCCTTTGCCTGGGCGTACGACACCAACAAGACGCTGACACTCGACTACGATCACCGCGACATCCGCATCGTCCCGGACAACTACGGCATCGTCTTCAACAACCAGGGCAAGATCGCCTCCGCACCGCGCGACGCGCGCTACTACAGCCCGTTCAACGACACCCGCCAGACCATCGACCGGGTGACGCTGAGCCATGACTGGCGCATCGATCCCGCGCTCACCATGCGCACCGCCTTCATCTATGACGAGCGCGGCCTGGACATGACGCGCAATGCCGGCGGCAACGGCGGCAACGCACTCAACCAGATGACGGGACGCGCCGCGCGCACGCAGACGGACGACGGGCACTTCATCCTCGCGCAGAACGAACTGGTCTGGAAGACGCGTACCGGCCCGGTCGACCACACCGTCCTGTTCGGCATGGAGTATTCCGACACGCATATCAACACGGTGCGCAACGGCTACAACCTGCCCAACATCGCCAACATCAATGCGCCAGTCGTGCCTGAAACCACGCTCAATGGCCTGGCCCCGGTCGTCTCCCAGGGCTTCAACCGGGTCCTGAAGCAGGAGGACTTCGGCGTCTACCTGCAGGATCAGCTGGCGTTCGGCGAGCAATTCAAGGTGCGGGCGGCGGTGCGCACGGACCGCGTCAAGTTCAGCGACGTGGGCACGCAGGGCGGCGTCTTTCGCAGCATCGGCGACACGCAGAACCTCACGTCGGGCTCGCTCGGCGCGGTATGGCAGCCGCTGCAATCGGTGTCGCTCTATGCCGGCGTGTCGACCAGCAAGTTCATCAACGTCTCGACCGAGCCCGCGGCCTTGAGCACCCAGCCGGAAAGCGCGCTGCAAAAAGAGGTCGGGGTCAAGGCCGACTTCCTCGACGGCCGCCTGCAGACCAACCTGGCGCTGTTCGAGACCGAGCGCAAGGACTACTACATCACGCTGCCGGGCGCATTGAGCCCGACGCCGGATGGCCGGGACCGCTCGCGCGGCATGGAACTGGAGCTGACTGCCCGCCCGCTCGCCGGCTGGACGGTGCTGGCGAATTTCGTGCTGCAGGACGTCGAGGTCAAGTCCAACGCGCTGGCATCCAACGCCGCGATGGGCGTCACCAACCGCAGCATCGCCGGCACCCGCCCGGCCGGGGTCTCCCGCACCGGCGGCCGGCTGTGGACCACCTATGACTTCCAGCAGCAGGCCCTGCATGGCTTTGGCGTCGGCCTGGGCCTGACGTACAAGGGCGACAGCTACGCGGACAGCCTGAACCTGTATCGCGTCCCGTCGTACGTGGTGCTCGATGCGGCGGTCTACTACCGCCGCAAGACCTGGGACGTGAGCCTGAACCTGCGCAACCTGACCGACAAGGCCTACTACGTCTCGCCGACCTTCTCGGGCGCGCTGCCCGGCGACAAGCGCAGCGCAATGCTGACCGCCCGCTACCGCTTCCAGTGAGGAACCCATGAAACAGCACGCATTTCTCGCCAGCATCGCACTTGCGCTCACCTGCGCCGCCTTCGTCGCGCCCGCCCGGGCTCACTATCTCTGGCTGGAACAGGACAAGGTCAGCGCCCACCTCTACTTCGGCGAGTACGAGGAGATGCTGCGCGAACGCTCTCCCGGGCGCCTCGATGAAATGCCGGGCCCGGAAATCCGCGCGCTCGGCCGGGACGGGCAGACCGCAGCGCTCACCGCCAGCCGCGAAGCCGGCGGCTTCCGTTTCGCCTCGCAGCCCCGTGGCATTGCCGTGCTGGCGAGCGAAGGCGCCTATGCCGTCAAGGACTGGACCCACGCGGGGCTCGGCGTGGTCAAACCCATGTTCTATGCCCGGCTGATCGGCGAGTCGACAGCGGCAGCCGAGGTGGCCACGTCGATGCCGCTGGATATCCTGCCCACGGGCAGCGCGGGCGAATATCGCGTCGTCTTCCGCGGCACGCCGCTCGCCGCGGCCGACGTGCGCGTCATCGCGTCCAACGCCTGGACGCGCGAGGCGACCACCGGCAAGGACGGCCTGGTGCGCTTCGCGTTCCCCTGGCGCGGACAATACATCCTGCACGTCATCCACCTGGAGCGCACTCCGGGCACGTTCGACGGCACCGCTTACGCCGCCGTGCGGCATCGCGCCACGGCAACCCTGACGATTCCCGCCGGCCCGCGGACGACGGCACCCGCCACCTGGCAGGCATCGCCGCCGCACTAGCGGCCGTGGCTGCGGCCTTGCGCACGCTACCGCCCGCTTCCTCCCAGCCCCGGCCGCACCGCCCCACAGGCGTGCGGCCAAGCCTACCGATGCCACCCAGAGTCGTCCGGCGCTTCGCCTCCCTTCATGCTTTGGCCGCCAGCCGGCGTGCCAGAGACTCCTTGCCCGGCGCCGCCTGGGGCGAGAGCGGCCGCCTGGCCGCGCAGGCGATCGCGGACAGCGGCTTGCCTGTGACCCTGGGGCGAATGGCCGTCTTGCTGGTTCTCCGGGAAAGCGCCGCCAGGCACACGACCGCCGAGCAATTGTGCCGCGCCATGGTGTCGTCCCCTTACCGGACCGCGYTTTCCACGTTCCGGGCCGGACTATACGAGCTGACCGAGAGCGGACTGATCTTCCGCGTCACCGTTCCTTCGGGCGACCACAAGCTGACCCACTTCTACGAACTCGCGGACCGCCCCGCGCACGAGCATCTGTTCTGCAGCGGCTGCGGCCAGATCGACGAGGTCTTCGACGCCGCGCTGCTTGCCATGCAGGAAGCCCGGCTGGCATCGGCGGGACTGCGCCCTGCCCATGTCAGGAGCGCGCTGGTCGGCCGCTGCCGGGCCTGCGCCGCGCCAGCCTGAGGCTTCGCGGAGCATGACGGTTCGGCTGGCCCGCCGCAGCGCGAACCCGGCCGCCGCGGCCACCGCGCGTTCCGCGCTCGACTGATAGTCGGAGTTCAGGCGAACGCTGCCGAAGTACGCAATGCCGGACAGGGAGTGCGTCGTCGGCCGGGACGGCCCCGATGAGCCCACGCGCGGCTGCGCCAATGGGAAAGAGGGTCTTGCCCAAGTCCATACCTGTGGACTTGGGCGAGACCCTTGCGTGTCAGCCCCGGCCAGCCGGCCGGACACGCAGTCACTCAGGCCATGGCGCCGTCGAGGTAGACATCGACGCTGCGCGCCGGATCGGACGATACGCCGCTGCGGTCCAGCCCGGCGACAGTGCGTGCGCCATCGGTGTACGGATCGACCTGGCGGGCACCTTCGCCGAAGCTGTCGAACTTGCCGGTACGAGCACCGTCGGTGAAGGCATCAGTCTTGCCAACGCGGAAGTTGTAGCCGTACTTGTCAGCGGACAAGGTGCTGTCATTTGGGCCAGAGGCCTGAGCGGCGCCGGCAATGAGAGCGACGGCGGCGACGGCCGCGGAAATGACGAAACTGCCGAACTTGAATCTCATGGTGTGCTCCTTCGAAGCGTGGGGGAATGAACGGCGCGCACGACGTTCTACCTTCCACAGAGCACGCGCCATGCCATGTGCCAAGCGGCAATGGGTGTGCGCGGAGGAGCCTAAACCGGGGAGCAAGTGATGGGGCGCAGCCAACAAGCGGCGCAATATGCGGCGCAACAGTGGGTCGCGTGCCAACACCTGGCCGGGCTCTGCACGAGGCGCCCGAAGGTAAGGTGCCGGCGCCATCCAAGGCCCGCGAAGGTGGCAATACGATGGGACGACGCACGCCTCCCGGAGGGTCTCGGAAGTAGCGGGAATGGCCGCGGCCGAACTGAATCGTGCGTGCGATGCCGCCGCCATCTGAGGATCCGTCTTCGGGCATCCCTTGCCCGCTGCATGTCACGGGGGCAGCGGCGCGGCATCGTCATCAGAGGCGTTGCAGGCTACGGCAAGTCGTCCAGCTTGACCGCAAAGCCGCGTTGCACGCCCGGCCGCGCGAACAGGGCGTCATACCAGCGCCGCACGTTCGGATAGCGATCGAGCGATACCTGGTGGCGCTCATGCCGCCACGCCCAGCCCAGAATCGCGAAATCCGCCACGGAAAGCTCGCCGGCGACGAACTCGACTTCCGCGAGCCGGCGGTCCAGCACGCCGTAAAGCCGGGTCGTTTCCTCCGAGTAGCGCTTGAGCCCATAGTGGCGGTCAGCCTCCGGTTCGACCGTGCGGAAGTGATGCACCTGTCCCGGCATGGGCCCGAAGCCGCCCATCTGCCACATCAGCCATTCCAGCACCGAAACCCGGTCGCGCAAGGCCGCAGGCAGGAACTTGCCGGTCTTCTCGGCAAGGTAAAGCAGGATCGCGCCCGATTCGAACACACTGATCGGCTGCCCGTCGGGGCCATCGGGATCGACGACGGCCGGGATCCGGTTGTTCGGGCTGATGCGCAGGAAGTCCGGATGGTGCTGCTCGCCCTTGGTGATGTTCACCGTCTTGACGGCATACGGAAGCGCCATTTCCTCGAGTGCAACGCTGATCTTGCGTCCGTTCGGGGTGTTCCAGGTGTGCAGGATGATGGTCATCGGAAACAGTAGGTGAAGTGTTGATTCGCGCGCACCTGCGTGCGGCTCAGCTAAGCGGCGCGGCGAGATATTGCCCGAAGGCGGCACGCGTACTGACGCGCTCGTACCAGCGATCCATATCCGGCAGTGCGGGACGTTCGATCTCGGCATCGAGCCCGTACCAGCGGCGCGCATAGGCGCCGAGCACCAGGTCGGCGAGCGTGAACTCGCCGCTCTCGAGATAATCGCGCCCCTGCAAATGCCTGTCCAGTGTMTGCCACAAGCCGGCCACGTTGGCGGCGTCCGCCTTCAGGCGATCCATATCGCGCTCGGCGGCGGGCGTTCGCACAACGCCCCAGAAGACTGGCCGTTCCGCTGGCTGCAGCGTCGAAAGGGACCAGTCGAGCCATCGATCCACGCTGGCGCGCAGCTTCGGATCCGCCGGGTACAGCGCTGTGCCCTTCCCGTACTGCATCGCCAGGTAGCGGAGGATCGAATTCGACTCCCACAACACGAAATCGCCATCGATGAGCGTCGGAATACGCCCCATCGGATTCATTGCAAGGTACTCAGGCTCATGGTTGCGGCCGAATTGCATGCCGGCGTCGATCCGCTCGAATGACAAGCCGAGTTCGTCGCAGCACCACAGCACCTTCTGCACATTGACCGAATTCGCCCGGCCCCAGATCGTCAGCATTTGTTGTGCCCCCGGTGAAAACCTCGCGTTTGCGAGCAAGCCCTCAACGATACACGACAGCCGAAACGGCATCGGTACGCCCCSGGGACGGGGCGCCGTCCCCGCCTCCGCCATGCCGGCAATCACGCGGGGTTGGCTACGTCCGACGCGGCGTCGGCTGTGGCTCCTTTGTCCCCGGTCGGGGCGCCAGCCGCTTTCCTGCGCCATGTCGCGGGTGGCTCGCCGAACTCCCGCTTGAACGCGCGATTGAATGAGGCCTCCGATTCGTATCCGACAGCCTCGGCGATCGATGCCAGCGACGCATCAGTGAGGCGAAGCTGCCGCGCGGCGAGCTGCAGGCGCCACAGTGCCAGGTATTGCATCGGTGGCAGCCCGACCAGTTCGGTAAAGCGCTGCGCCAGCCCCGAACGCGAGATGCCCACCTCGCGCGCGAGCGCATCCACGGTCCAGTCGTGCACCGGTCGCGCGTGCATCAGCGCGAGTGCTCGCGCGACGAAGCGATCGCGCAATCCCGCCAGCCACCCCTTGCGATCGCCGGCCATCGTGCCGACGTAACGACGAACCGCTTCGACGAACACCAGCTCCGCAAGCTTGGCCAGCACCGTGGCGCTGCCTGCCTGCGCCGAGGCCGCCTCCTCGGTCGCGAAGCGCAGCGACGATTCGAGCCACGACGCGCTGGATCCGCGCATGCTCACCGTGAACAGCCTGGGCAGCGCGGAAAGCAGGGGATTTCGCGAATTGTCCTGCATGGCAAGAAAGCCACACACCATGCGCGTGAGCTCGCCGCCGCCGCCGTGGACGAGCGTCATGACTTCGCCGGGCTTTGCCTCGACATGCTCAGCCAGGAGCGGCGCCAGGAATTCCGGCAACAGATCGGTGGAACTGCCTAACACGTGGGTCTCGCCCTGCGGCACCACGATGACATCGCCGGCCTCCGCCAGCAGCGCGCTCGCCGGATCGCCTGGCAGCATCGCCCAGCACCTGCCTTCCGTGACGAGATGGAACGAGACGACCCGCCCGGAGGCTGGCAGGTATGCCGAGCAAAGCGCCGAGTCGGCCTGCCCGATGACGCACCAGGGCGCCGAGAAGCTGCCGTCGAGGTGAACTGCCCCCGTCAACTGGATGACGCGCAGCACATCGGAGAGAGCATCCATGGCAGCAGTTGCGCAATGTTGGGGTCGCGCACAAGAAATCCGGACGCCCGGCTATTCAATGGCGCGCTTGCCGTCAGGATACTAGCCCCGTGCCTGAAGGCCAACACACGCAAGAGGATTCGGCTCAAGCAGGGCCGCACCGAGGGTTGCGGCGTTTCCCGCCAAACAGGCGGGCAATGCACGGCCTGTATGCGCCTGCTCCGGAAGAACCTGGCGATCCCGCAACCCATGCGGCGCTTCTTTGGACGCAGCCGGCCGCATTTTCACTGCAACACCACAGCAACACCAGCCCCAACCCCGTCTCCCAGGAGAGCAGTCATGTCCGCAGCCACCTCACCTTCCCTGCCCAATGCCGATCTCGCCGCACTCAGGACCCGGCATGCCGCATCCGATGCTCAGCTCCCTCCCTCGCAGCCTTATGTCGATTCCGCGCGCTACGCCAGATGCGTGGAAGTGTCCAGGCGCGTCCGGTGGGACATTGATCGCGATGTGCTGCGCCAACGGGATTTCGACTTCACGAAGAAATTCCTGCCTGACGGCCTGTCCTTCGTCGATCGCCTGCCGTTCCTGAGCGGCATCGAGCGTCGCCTGCTGTCGCAGATCCAGGGCCGCTCGTATGCCAACATCTTCGGCCTGGTAGAGCGGTTCATCGGCGCCAAGATGCTCGAGGTGAGCCGCGACCACTGGCTTGGCGACCAGGGCGCACTCGAGGCACTGGTGCGCTTCACCGACGAGGAGCTGAAGCACCAGGCGCTGTTTCGCCGGATCGAGACCATGATAGGCGCCCAGATGCCCGCGGGGTACCAGTTCGGACCGCGGCCCGATGACGTCGCGTCGTTCGTACTGGGCAAATCGACGTGGTCGGTGCTGGCGCTGACTTGTCTGATCGAACTGTTCACGCAAGCCCACTACCGGGCCAGCATCGCGCCGGACAGCGAGCTTTCGCCCCTGTTCAAGGATGTGTTCCTGTTCCACTGGAAGGAGGAATCGCAGCACGCGATTCTGGACGAGCTGGAATGGGTCCGTGAGAACGCCAAAGTCTCGCCGCAAGCGCGCGATGCAGCCGTGGACGACCTGATTGCGCTGGTGGGCGCCATCGACGCGATTCTGCAAGCCCAGTCAGCCGCAGACACGCGCTACTTCATCGCGCTTTGCAACCGGCCCATGACAAGCGCCGACATGGATGCCGTGACGAACACCGTTCTTGCCGCGTATCGCTTCCAGTACATCGCGTCGGGCGTGCAGATTCCGCGCTTCGGCGAAACGCTCAACGCGATGATCTCGCCTGCGCAAGCGCTCCGGATCGGTGCCGCGCTGGCACCGATCATGGCTTGATCCGCAATCGAAAACACGGAGCCCGAAATCATGGCAATGCCATCTCCCGGCGGATACCACCGCCAACGCAACGGTTGCAGGCGACTTGCACGGCGCGCCGAGACAGCAGCCGGCACAGGCAACAGGCGCGGCACCCGATCAGATAAAATACGGCCACCTAGCAGTTTCCCGAAACAACGGAGTGTTTTAAGTGATTCAACCGAGCAACGTATTCAAGGATAACCTCGCGCAACTGCCCGCCATCGACGGTATCGATCGTATCGATCTCGTCGACGGCAAGGGCGCCGTGGTGGCAAGTATCGAGAACAAGCCGGGCAAGCAGGGCTCCCTGGCGGTGTACCACTATCTCCGGCAAGCCTTCGGCGCCCTGGACGCCACCGCGGCCGAGCACGGCCTCGCGGTGTTTGCCGAGCACACGGTCGACGCGCGCAACCGTCCGGGTGCGCACCCGAACGTTGACCGCCTGCTCGCTATCGCGGCCGGTGGCGAAGCATTGCGCATCGACCTCGTCGCCACAGCCTGAACCGCTCAGGTTGCACGTGACGACGCCGATCGCTTGAGCGTGGTCAGCACTGCGCCGGAACGTGCCGGGACTCCCCGCAGCGTCGCCTGACGCCGATACGACGACGGCCTGACGACGACCTGACGACTCCGTAGCGTCATGCGCAAGCCAGCTTTCGGGCTGGCTTGCGTGAGATCGTGTGTAAAACCCGCGCGGGCTTTCCCGGGGCGCTGGACTCATTCCACTTCCCGGGCTGCGCTAGTGAGGTGGCGTCGCTTCTTTCTCTGCCCATCGCTTGCGGGCACGCCGGAAGTTGGCGCCGTCGCTGAAGCCCAGAAGCAAGGCGATGTCATCGGTGCTCATCCTGGTCGTCTTCAGGTACTCCGTCGCCAGGGAAAAACGCACATCATCCAGAATGGCACCGAACGACGTGCCCTCCGTTCCCAGGTGCCGCCGCAGCGTCCGGCTGGTCATGCCCAGCGTTTCCGCCACCGTTTCCATGCCCGGGAAGACGCCGGGTTCGCGCATCAGGATCTGGTACACCTCGCCAGACACGCCGACGGAGGTCTTGGCTTGTCCCACCAGCCGGTCGCATGTCTCCTGGATCAGGGCGGCGGAGTGCCGGTGGGCCAGCTGCGGCTTATGCTCGAGGATGGCGCTGTCGTAGATGAGTTCGTATTGCGGCTGCCCGAATGCGCAAGGGCAGCCAAGATACTTTGGATAGAGCCCGGCATGGGCCGGCGCCGGATACGGGAAGCAGGCTTTGACGGGCGGGCAGCTTCGGCCCGCGACGTCCTGCAGATGCGTGACGTGCTGCGCAAACTGCTGCTCGATCAGGAACTGGCGCAACTCAGCGGATGCGCTCGCAATGAATGCGTCCGGGAACGTCCAGACCGCTTTGTCGGGATATTCGGTCCAATCGATCGCCAGCGTCGGCGTTGCCAGCCGGTGGTATTTCACGCCTAGCCTGAAGTAGTCGCGCAGCGACAGGCAAGACATCAACGCGTACCCGTACATGCCGTAGGCCGACAGATGCAGGCGTGAGCCGACCTCGAAAGGCGTGGCCGGATCGCTCGACAAGTTCAGCGCGTTCTTGCACACGGCAATGTACTGGCGCACGGACGTCAAGACCGACGTGCCGGACAACTCGTCGGCATCGATTCCGGTGCCCCTCAGACTGTCTGCCGGTGCGATTCCCTGTTCGGCAAGCACCTCGACCAGCGCCGCGATCTTGTATGGCGCATGGATGCGCTCGTTATGCAGTGGAAATCTCGGCGCCACGGCGTCTCCCCAAGTTGTCCCTTTTTGCCTTCGTAGTGTCCGGAAATGACCTTACGCCGCGCATGCTATCGAACTATTATCCGTTCGACAAGAGCCGGCGCACCATGCGACCGCTTGATACCGAGACGATTCTCCCAATGAGCAACGCTAGCCATAAAGTCATTATTTCCTGTGCTGTGACGGGTTCCGCGCATGTCCCTTCGATGTCGGAATTCCTGCCCCTTTCACCCGCGGACATTGCGTCGCAGGCCATCGAGGCGGCACAGGCCGGAGCGGCCATCCTCCACCTGCATGCACGCGATCCCCGCGACGGCCGCCCGACGCCACGTCCGGAAATCTTCCAGGAGTTCGTGCCGGCGATCGCCCGCGCCACCAACGCGGTCATCAATATCACCACGGGCGGCAGCACGCGCATGACGCTCGAGGAGCGGCTGGCCTATCCGCGGCTGGCGCGGCCGGAGATGTGCTCGCTGAACATGGGCTCGATGAATTTCTCGCTGCACCCGGTCGCGGAGAAGATCAGCGCCTGGCGGTTCGACTGGGAGAAAACCTACCTCGAGTCCATGGAAGACATGATCTTCCGCAACACCTTCAAGGACATCAAGGGCATCCTCACCGAGTTCCAGGAACACGGCACGCGGTTCGAGTTCGAATGCTACGACGTCGGGCATCTCTACAACCTGGCCCACTTCGTCAACCAGGGCATCGTCAAGCCGCCGTTCTTCATCCAGTCCGTGCTCGGCATTCTTGGCGGGCTGGGCCCGGACCCCGAGAACCTGGCCATGATGCGCGCCACCGCCGACCGGCTGTTCGGGCGCGAAAACTATCAATTCTCGATCCTCGGGGCCGGCCGGCACCAGATGCCGCTCGTCACGATGGGCGCCATCATGGGCGGCAACGTCCGCGTGGGCCTGGAGGACAGCGTCTACATCTCGAAGGGCGTAAAGGCGAGGACCAATGCCGACCAGGTGCGCAAGATCCGCCGCATCCTGGAAGAGCTGTCGTTCGAGATCGCCACGCCGGATGAAGCCCGCCAGATGCTCGGGCTGAAAGGCGCCGGCAACGTGAACTTCTGACGATCCTGGCCGGGCAACTCGTGCTGGCGCGACCTCCTTCGCTCGCCGGCACGCAGGCCGCACTCACAGGATGCCCGTCGGTTCAGGCAGTCATGACTACAAAAAACAGATTCCTTCGTGGAGACATCATGGTGACGACCTCTCTTGATTCCGGTAGTGACGAAATGCACCGCCTTGCCACGCGCAAGGCCATACTGAAACTGATCCCGCTGATGTGCGCGATCTACTTCATGTCGTATCTCGACCGCACCAACGTGGCGCTGGCCAAGGTGCAGCTGGCGGCCGACCTGGGCATCAGCGCGGCCATCTACGGGCTCGGCGCCGGCATCTTCTTCATCGGCTATGCCTTGCTCGAAGTGCCCAGCAACCTGATCGCACACCGCGTCGGGCCGCGGCGCTGGATTTCCCGCATCGCGGTCACGTGGGGCGCGTTGTCCGCCTGCATGATGTTCGTGCAGGGCGAGTGGTCCTTCTACACGCTTCGCGTCCTGCTCGGGATTGCCGAAGCCGGCCTGTTTCCCGCCTTGATGTACATGGTCACGCTCTGGTTCGCGCCCAGGGAACGTCCGGTCGCCGTTGGCTGGATCTACACGGCACCCGCGATTGCGCTCGTGATCGGCAATCCGCTCGGGGGTGCATTGATGCAGCTCGATGGCGTGGGCGGCCTGCACGGCTGGCAATGGATGTTCCTGCTCGAAGGCCTGCCGACGATCTTCGTCGGCATCCTGCTGTACTTCAAGCTGCCCGAGCGGCCGAGCGATGCCCGCTGGCTGTCCCGCGCGGAAGCCCGGATCCTCGAAAGCCGTGCGGTCATCGAAGATCACGCACAGTTGACCTCCGCGCACTGGATGGCCGCACTGAAACGCCCCACCACCGTGCTCATCGGGCTGATCTACTTTCTGAATCAGGTGGCCTTTGTCGGCCTCGTGTTCTTCACGCCGGCGATGATCCACCAGATGCACGTGACATCGCCCCTGGTCGTTGGCCTGCTGTCGAGCAGCGTGGGCATCGGCTTTCTGGGCGGCGTGCTGATCCTGCCGCGCATTCATCGCCGCATCGATGCCGACTGCCTGTACCTCGGCGTGCTGACGGCGGGCCTGGCCGCGAGTGCCGGTGCGGTCTTCACCACGACCAACCAGACGCTTCAGATCGTGCTGTTCGCGGCCACCGCGTTTTTCGGCGGCGGTGTCCTGCCCTCCTACTGGGCCATCGCGATGAAGCGGCTGCAGGGCATCCATGCTGCCGCAGGCCTGGCGTTCATCAACACCATTGGCCTGATGGGCGGCTTCGTCGGCCCCTATCTGTTCGGGATGGCGGAAGCGACGACGGGCAAGAGCACCTCGGGGTTCGCCGTGGTCGTCGGCGCCGCTGTGCTGGGCGTATTGCTGGTACCGCTGCTCGCCAGGGCGATCCAGCTCGAGACACGCGGCACCGGCGGCGAGCCGGCGCTTGCGCAGGGGGTCTGACGCCGCATGCCGCCGCGATTGCGCGGCGGCACGCGGATTCGTATTTTCACCACGGGAAGGTAGTTCATGAGACTGAGCAGCAAAGTGGCAATCGTGACGGGCGCAGGCCAGGGCATCGGCGCGGCGACGGCACTGAAGTTTGCCCGCGAAGGCGCGATCGTCGTGGCATGCGACGTGAATGGCGACGCGGTATCTGCGGTCGTCGATGCGTGTCGGCAGGCAGGCGCCGACGCCCGGGGTTTCGCCATCAATGTCTCGGACCGGGACGCCGTCGACGATATGGTGGAGCAGGTTTGCGACTGGTGGGGCAGGATCGATACCCTGGTCAACAACGCCGGCATCACCCGTGACGCCCGCCTCCAGAGAATGACACTGAAGCAGTTCGACGATGTCATCGACGTCAACCTGCGCGGCGTCTTCCAGACCACGCAATCCGTAGCCGACCGGATGATCGCGCAAGCGTCCGGGGTCATCCTGAACGCAAGTTCGGTGGTCGGCCTCTATGGCAACTTCGGCCAGACCAACTATGCGGCGGCAAAGTTCGGGGTGATCGGTTTCACGAAGACCTGGAGCCGGGAACTCGGGCCAAAGGGTATCCGCGTCAACGCCGTCGCGCCCGGATTTATCGACACACCGATCCTGTCGACCGTGCCGGACGAGGTCCTGGCCAAGATGCGCGAACAGGTCCCGCTGCGGCGGCTGGGGCAGCCCGAGGAGATTGCCAATATCTACGCCTTCCTGGCCAGCGATGAGGCGAGCTACATCAACGGCGCAGTGATCGAGGCCTCCGGGGGCATGACGCTCTGATTGCGCGGATAATCGCTGCCCACTCCTGCCAACTCTCTTGAAAGACCAATCATGAATACGCTTGAGCTGTTGAAGCCCAGAGCCGGCCTTCGGGTGCTGGTGTCGGGCGGGGCCGCCGGCATTGGCGCCGCCATTGCCGAGGCGTTCCTGCAGGCGGACGCCACCGTCTACGTCTGCGACATCGACCCTGCCGCCGTCGCCCGGGAGAAGACCCGGCATCCGCGCCTTCACGCGGGCGTGGCGGATGTCGCGGACCGGGAACAGGTAGACAGCCTGATCGACGATGCCAGAGCCGCGCTGGGAGGCCTCGACATCCTCGTCAACAATGCGGGGATTGCCGGCCCGACCGGCCCCATCGACACGATCACGCCCGAGCAGTGGGAGCAGACGGTCGCCACGAACCTGAACAGCCAGTACTACTTCCTGAGGAAGGCCGTTCCCGTCCTGAAGGCAACGTCGGACAGTCCCGCCATCATTGCCATGTCCTCCGTGGCGGGACGCCTCGGCTATCCATTCCGCACCCCCTATGCCGCGACGAAGTGGGCCATCGTCGGACTGGTCAAGTCGCTGGCCATCGAACTCGGGCCTAGCAATATCCGCGTGAATGCCATCCTGCCCGGTGTTGTCGAAGGGGAGCGCATGGACCGCGTGATCTCGGCGCGCGCGGCGGCACTTGGCATCACMTTCGAAGCCATGAAGGAGGAATACCTGAGAAAGATATCCCTCAAGCGAATGGTGACCGTCGATGACATTGCCGCGATGACGCTGTTCCTGGCATCGCCGGCGGGGCGGAACATCTCGGGCCAGGCCATCAGCGTGGACGGCAATCTCGAGTTTCTGTAAGCGCAACCCGCGGCCCTGTATCAACGGGCGGCGTGGGTCCATCCAGCCTTGCCGGGCATCCGCCGCGGCGCCCTTGCCGCTTCCGGAGCGCATGCGTCCGTGCCTCTCCCGATGACTGAGAGGCCGGCCGGCGCGCCGGCGACAACTATCCGCGGGAAGCACACCGGCGGCAGACCGGCCAGCCCGGCGATGAGATGCCGACAGTCTCAGGGGCTGGGCACCCTACGCCCCGCGAGACACCTGCCGGCGCTGTCACGACACGACTTCGGTTTCGTTTGGCTCCCTGCCGGTGCTCGGACCGGCAACCTGCGAATTGACAGTGCGCGGGGACAGACCGGCTGACCACCAGAACGACAAGCTGCATTGCGTTTGCTCACTGAGCCGACGTCCGGCGCGATTGCCGTAAAGCAGCCTGTAGCAACATGCTCCGCAACAGCCTCGCCGCCGCGTGAAGGCATCGCAGCGCCTCGAATGCGCTGTGTCGTACGGGGTTCTCGCCTCAACACATCAGTCAGGCCTGGCGCCGCCCTCCCTCCCAGGTACCCGAGCAGTCCCGTTCGAGCTTCGCTCGCAGCATGACACCCGCAGCGCGCCTGCGCGGTGCCTCCAGGCTCACGCGCCACCGATGCCGCGCCGAGCGCCCCGTGCCCTCGATGTCCGGATTCGAGGGCGGCACCCCCCTCTCCAGACCGCATCAGCACCGGCCTGCATGGCGCCATCCCTGGTGTAAACACCTATTGGACTGCTCGCTCTCAAATAACATTATTGCATCACAACAGCATTGTTGCATTGTGAGTGTGAGGCGCGAGGGACATGCCGGACTCCCGGCGTGACGCGGATCGCTTGTTCTTCCTGGAGCGCGCCACGGCACCGCCGGTCAGAGTGCGTAGACCGCTGCCAGACCACTCACTTCATGCCACCCGAATTCCACCGCTTTACGCAGGTGCAATGCCGCCGCGCACGTCGCAGGAAGAAGCGGCTTCGAATTGGTACTTCCTGCATCCAAACAACATGYGACGAAGAACGCAATCTTCTTAGCAATCCACTGCTTATCCGGTTCAAAACGGCGCGCCGGAGAATTCAAGCGCCTACTGCAAGGAGACGACGAATGCTCATTCCAATGTCATGTGGTTCCACGGAGCCAAATCTCCGGGGAAAACGCCCCCCGCTCCCCCGTTGCGCGCAACGACCCAACCAGGGGATGCGCCATGAAGACTAACGACGGCATCATCCAGCGTACGGTCGATATCGGACATGTCCTCGATGAGGGTGCATTCTCGGCCCTGCAGAAAATCGTGGTGGTAATGACATCGCTGGCACTCATCCTGGATGGCTTTGACGGCCAACTGATCGGGTATGCGATTCCTGTGCTGATCAAGGAGTGGGGCATCAGTCGCGGCGCGTTTGCGCCGGCGGTGGCCGCCGGACTGGTCGGCATGGCAATCGGAAGCGCCACCGCCGGTCTAATCGCAGATAAGTTCGGCCGCCGGATGACGTTGATCGTCACCGTGCTGCTTTTTGGCACCGCGACATGTGCAATTGGTCTTGCAACGAATATCTTCACGATCGCCAGCCTTCGTTTCATTGCCGGACTGGGCCTCGGCGGCGCGCTGCCCATCGCGACGACGATAACCGCCGAGTTCACGCCTGCGCGTAACCGAACCATCGCAATCACAGTCACCTGCATCTGCGTGCCGCTGGGCGGCATGCTGGCCGGCTTGTTCGCCGGTGTCGTCCTGCCGCATTACGGCTGGCGCAGCCTTTTCTTCATCGGCGGCACTTTCCCCCTGGTTTGTGGCGTGTTGCTGCTTGCCGTACTGCCTGAATCGCCGCGCTTCCTCGCGCGCAAGCATCACCGATGGCCTGAACTGCGCGACTTGCTATCGCGCATGGCCAGGCCGACTGCCGAAAGCACCGTGTTCAAAGATATCGGCGAACAGGCGACAGAAAAACGGGCAGGCTTCAGCGCGTTGTTCGAGGCCAGCCTAATCCGTGACACGCTTGCGATCTGGAGCGCATTCTTCATGTGCCTGATCGCGGTTTATAGCGCCTTTAGCTGGTTGCCCACCATGTTATCGGCCGAAGGTCTTCCAATCGGCATTGCCAGTTCGGGCCTGACTGCCTGGAACCTGGGTGCTGTAATCGGTGGCCTGGGCTGCGCCGTGGCGATCGCGCGCTTCGGATCGCGTTGGCCAATGGTCATCGCCTCGTCGGGCGCAGCCGCGAGCGCGTTCTTGCTTCAGAGCGTCAACGCCGGAAAGAACACCGATCTCTTCATCTTCGGCCTCGGGGTTCACGGCATGTTCGTCAGCGCCATACAGTGCACGCTCTATGCCGTGTGCGCCTACGTATACACGACGAACGTTCGTGCGACCGGCACGGCATCGGCGCTGGCATTCGGGCGCCTTGGCTCGATTCTGAGTGCGTTCCTTGGCGCGATCGTCATTACCGCTGGCGGTGCTTCCGCCTATCTTGGCCTGCTGGGATCGGCAATGCTTTTCGTGACCGTCGCGTTGCTGGTAATCAAGCGGCATATCCCGTCGCTGAAAACAAGCCGCGCCGTAGTTGCAACGAGTTCGCCGTTTCCAGCCGAATAGCCGATTAGTTCTTCCATGAAGCGGGCCGCGCAACGGGCCCGCAGTTCACCCACAAAAACCAGAGGACCTTGGTATGTCATTGTCAAACCCCGAACTCCTGCATGTCCTGGCAAACTGCCGGAAGAAAGCGGCTCACATCGATGCCGCCGAATGGGAGATGCGTGTCGATCTCGCGGCCTGTTACCGCCTGATGGCTCATTTCAGAATGACGGATTGGATCTACAATCACATCTCGGCGAGCGTCCCAGGTTCTCCGCACCACTATCTGATCAATCCCTTTGGCCTCCTCTACGAGGAAGTATCGGCCTCCAATCTGGTCAAGGTCGACATACACGGCAACCTGGTCGATGACATACCGCTAGACGTGAACCCGGCGGGATTCGTCATCCACGGCGCCATACATAAGGCTCGCCCCGATGCCGTCTGCGCCCTGCATACACATACCGCCGCAGGCATCGCAGTATCGACCCAGGTGGAAGGACTGCTTCCGATCTCGCAGCATGCGCTGAGATTCTATGATCGTCTCGCCTATCATGACTTCGAAGGCGTCGCACTCGATCTCGATGAACAGAGCCGCCTAGTCCGCGATCTCGGCAACAAGAATGTCCTGATCCTGCGTAATCATGGCTTGCTGACTATCGGCGCTACCGTGGCGGATGCATTCAAGGAGATGTACTACCTTGAGCGCGCGTGCCAGATCCAGGTCAGTGCACTGGCGGGGCAAAGACAACTGACGTTGCCCTCGGCGGACGTTTGCGTTCGCACCGCCGAGCAGTTCGGCGGCGACACAGAGATCCTGCAAGGGCGCGACTGGCGGGCACTGCTTCGGCTTCTGGATCGGACCGACCCGTCTTACAAGGAGTAGGTTGAGCGATGTCCCGGTCAGCAGAGTCGTGAACTAGACCGTCGCACGGGTTCCATATCCCATTCGCGCCGACACCAAGGCTGGTTTGGGATCTGCCCCCCACTTGTTGGCCTCTTCGCACAACAGGGGAAAATATCCGGGAATTCGAGAGGATCGCGCTTGACGGCAACGAACTGGCCCCACGTTCATCTAACGCAGGTTTGTTAGGCTGCCGGCCAGGAGCAAGGCGACCAATGTTGAGCAGAGTACCCCAGCCTACGGAGACGGGCCTGTCAGTTTCTTTGTGTGCAGGGCAGTTGCCCTGCACACAAAACTTCTGACAAGCCCTCCGACCCCAGTGGCCGGCAGTCAGGAAAAGATTCCCACCGGACCATCATCCAGACTCACGACAACGCCTTTGGTATGCGTGTATTCACGCAAGATGTCATGTGCGAACTCGCGTCCGTAGCCGCTCTGCTTATAGCCGCCAAGTGCCATGCCGGGCCGGTGGTTGAAGTACCGGTTTACCCATACGGTCCCTGTCTCCATCGCCTTTGCCAGGCGATGTGCCTGGGTGAGATCCCGAGTCCACAAGCCTCCCGCCAGACCATAAGGCGAGTCGTTTGCCTGATGAATGACTTCCTCCTCCTCCGCCCAGGTCATCACACAGGTAACCGGCCCGAAGATCTCCTCTTGCGCGACCCGCATCCGGTTATCCACGTCGGTAAGCACCGTTGGCATGACAAAGAAGCCATTCTCCATGCCCTCCACGTGCGCGACGTCTCCACCAATCGCAACAGTCGCCCCCTCCTCCCTCGCGATTTTGAAGTAGCCACATACCTTGTCGAACTGATTCCTCGATGCGAGCGCCCCTAGTTGCGTCCGGGAATCGAGCGGGTCGCCTACCCTGATTCGGCCAATCACGCCAAGAAGCTTGTCGATAAACTCATCCTTGATCGACTCATGCACGAATACCCGAGAGCCGGCCAAGCAGACTTCACCCTTGTTGAACACCGTCGAGACTGCCGCCCCCTCCACCGCCGCATCCACGTTCGCGCTCGGGCAAACTATCTGCGCCGACTTCCCGCCTAGCTCCATGGTCTGCGGAATCATGTTCACGGACGCGTACTGAGAGATCCTCCTTGCCGTAGCCAAGGACCCGGTGAATGCAACTTTGCGCACCAGCGGATGCGTCACCAGCGCTTCACCAATCTCCGCCCCATATCCCGTCACGACGTTCACCACGCCCGGCGGAATAATGTCACTCATTTCACGGAAGAACTCCAATACCGCAAGACAAGCAGTCTCCGCAGGTTTGAGCACGACCGTATTTCCGGCAACGATCGCAGGGGCGATCTTTGCGGCCATCATCAGCAGCGGCACGTTCCACGGTATCACTTGTGCGCACACCCCCAGCGGCTCGCGGTGCACCAATCCGACGGCATCCGGATAGTCGCGCGTCTCGCCCGCGAGGCTGTAGGCAGCCCCCGAAAACAGCTCAAACTGCTCCGCGACGAGCGGAATATCCCAAAAGCTGGCCTCGCTGATGGTCTTTCCGTTGCTCAAGGTCTCCATCAAGGCATAGTCTTTCTGCCTGGCGCGCACGCGGCGAGCGAACTCAAGCAGTAGCGCCTGCCGCTGCGCCGCACCGGACCGCGACCAGGATCTGAACGCCAGCGCGGCAGCCTCCACTGCCCGGTCCACGTCCTTCTTCCCACCCGACTGGATTCGGCTCAACACGCTTCCGGTCGATGGATTGATCTGATCAATCGTCCCTCCTTCGATTGATGCAACCCATTCCCCGCCTATGAAATGCCTATACTCATCCTGAAAACGATATGCTCCACTCATTTCATCGATCTTAGACATACGATCTTCCCTTAACGCATTCAGTATTCCCCGGATCGCATCTTCGCCGGCCGTCAACTATTTGCGATCCGTACGAAGTCAGCGACGAAACGCAAAGGCGGACGTCATCATCCCGGCCAGACCCGTTTCGTCCGCCATTTCCCCAGCAGCGGCTTTCAGTCGACTATTGTCACCTCGACAAGAAATGGTTCATTCGACCTCAATGCGATCTCCAGATCGCGATGAAGCTCTCCCGGATCTGACACCCGCTTTCCGTTCCATCCTTGTGCCCTTGCCAAAGCCACAAAATCGATGGCTGGAATACTTGTTCCAACGGGTTCTGGCAGATCGAAGTGCGCTGCATAGTTTTCAAGTGCCGCATACCGCTGGTTATTTACGATGATCATCGTCATCGGGAGTTTTAGCTGCGCCGCTGTCCAAAGCGACTGGATCGCGTACATGCTTGATCCGTCGCCAAACAGGCCGATCGTCCGGCGGCTCGGATCAGCGAGTGCGACGCCGACCGATGCGGGCATGGCATGCCCCAGCCCCCCGCTCGAACATGTAAAGAAACTCTTGGGTTCATTGATGTGGAGGTAACTCTGCATCGCGATACGGCTGGAGGCCGCCTCCTCAACCACCACACTGTTTGCGGGGCGACTCTCCGACAACGTCTGCATCAGGAAGGCCGTGCTAATGCCGCTGCCCATGCTCACGCGGGGAGGCGATTGGCGGCCGCGGCGCCGGGGCGGAGCGGCGGCGGTATTGCAGGCCAGCAGGTCTCGAACACCGAGGCGAAGGGTGCATCGAATCGAGGTACCTTCGGCGCATCCCGCTGCATGGTCCGGATCGTCCGTTAGCTGATACAGTTTCGAGCCGACCGGAATGTGAGGCCCCACCCCTGCCGCATGGTAAGAAAATACCGGGGCGCCCACGACACAGATAACGTCATGATCGTGGAGACACTCAACGATTCGTTCGCGATACGGTGGCAGGAATCCCGCAAATAACGCGTGGTCTTCCGGGAAACTGCAACGCGCCGACATGGGGCTGACCCAGACATGCCCCTGATATTGCTCCGCAAGCCTCAGCATATCCCCCCAGGCGCCGTCGCGATCAACACCGGCGCCAACCACGAACACCGGGTTGCGTGCGGTTTTCAAGGCCTCCGCAAGACCGGCAATCGCCTGCGGGTCGGGACGCAACCCGAAGCTAACCTCGCGTGTCGCAACAAGGGAAGCGGGCCTGTTCCAGTCATCCATCGGGATGGACACAAAGGTTGGTCCGCGGGGAGCCTGCATGGCGATGTAGTAGGCGCGAGCGATAGCCGCGGGGACATCCTCAGCTCTCGCCGGCTCGCACGCCCATTTAACGTAGGGTTTTGGGAGCTCCGTCGGCTGCGCCGAGAACAAGAAGGGGTCATACGGAAGAATTGACCTGTCTTGCTGGCCTGCGGTGATCACCAAGGGCGTTTGATTCTTGAAAGCCGTGTATATATTTCCCATTGCATGCCCCACCCCGGCTGCAGAATGAAGATTCACCAGGGCGGCGCCTCCACTTGCTTGGGCGAATCCATCGGCCATGCCGACCACCACCGACTCCTGTAATCCCAGGATGTACCTGAAATCTTCGGGGAAATCGTGGAACATCGGTAGCTCCGTGGTTCCAGGATTGCCAAATATCGTGGTCATATTCAACGAACGAAGCAGTTCAAACACTGCCTGTCGTACCGTGCATTCATCCTGCGGAATGCCCGCGCCCGGTCTCGCGATAGCATCGATGTCACTCATTTCATCGTGGCGTGGATTCAACATCAAATTACCCTCCGTTGTTGCACTAAGCCCAGTGTGGCAATGGGAATTACGAATTTCCTTTTTGACCGGACATGCCAACGTGCGGATGCATCGCGCTCCGGCGTGGTCGTCGCGGCCAAATCAGATGAAGTTGTGGTTAGTTCGCCGGAATCGAGGTTGATCTCGCTATCCTTGCTCGCGGCGTCTTCGCCGCCGTGACAGGTCCGCGCGAAGATTCATATGCCGTGTCCGATACAACGACAAACAGGCGAAAACTGGTGTGTACTGGTAGTGATTCTGCACACGTCCATCTGGCGCCCTGGTCAGAAGATATGTTTGATCCCCACCATCAGCCCAAGTTGGTTTCCCCCAGAAGCCGGATTTGAACCGGCTGCCGCGCTACTGACGGAAATGGCCAGGTCACCTCGATTGTCAATGTAGCCGACGCTCCCGTAGACCCTCGTTCGCTTTGAAAAATCATAGGTCGTTCGAGCCACGAATAGCCACGCCTTGTTCGGACTATTGGAGAACTTCAGGTAATGGGCCTCCGTGTCGATATTCCAGGCAGGCGTGATGGCGAGTGACCCGCCGACAAACCACAAGTTGCTGCGGGGAGTCGTACTTCCCTTGTTGTCTCGCCGGATCACGCCCGCGCCAAGCTTGGCGTTGCCAACAAGTGCGTAGCCGTTGATGGTAAAGCGATCGTCGGTGAGACTGCTCCTGGTGAGGCCGCCAAACGCGCCCGGCCCGCCTCGCATTGAATCGTAGGCGGTGCTAACACCCCAATTCCGGGTTTCGTACTGCAATAGAACTGACCACTCCGTGCAGGCGCGTTTATCCGCCGGATTTTCGCCAGCACAATTGGTTCCCGCAGGACTCGACGCATTGGCGACATCCCTGCCAAAGCTATAGGTTGCTCCTGCCGTCATGCCTCCGAACTTGCCCTTATACGAAATAGTATTGTCGCTTCGCGCGTTCGCGATCCCCGGATCTAGGGACGCCGAACCGAACGCGTTCGGCCCCAGAAGATCCGCGTCAAGTGTTGACCAGAACAGCATGGTGTATTGCCTGCCAAACGCCACTTGCCCCCACAAGCCATTAAGCCCGACATAGGCTTGGCGACCAAAGAGCCGTCCGGCCTGATTGGACACTCCGCTGTCGGGTGAGAATCCGGACTCAAGGACGAAGACCGCATTCACACCCCCACCCAGGTCTTCGGTGCCGCGGATGCCCCAGYGGGACGGAACTGAACCAGTCGTGCCCGGAATTCGGACCACGCTATCCTTTTTCGCACCAATGTTGTTGACATACTCAATGCCGGTGTCAACTACGCCATACAAAGTCACAGACTGTGCAGCGGAAATCAATGGGAACGAYATCAATGCAGTCATTGCGACGTAATTTAACTTCATGGTTCTCCTCCATTTTTTTAATGCACTTGTTGTATGGTTTAAAGAGGCAGTGGCGACTGCGGTGCAGGTCGGCAGACTTGATGCTGAATCCCCAGTCAAGTGCTCTTCGTTGCCAGGTGGTTAGTTCGAAACCGTTGTCGCGTGCGTTCGCAGGCGAGGTTTTTTTCGCAAGACGTTGGGCATGGTCAGATCGCCCGGTCGCTCGAAAGGGCAAAAGGGGGGACGGCGCCGTGCCATACGGCACGGCGCAACAAGGAAAACAAGGGGAGAGAACTCAGCGGCGCTTAGGTGTGGTCGTCCAATATCCGAAGGCTTGGATAGCCAATCGATTGAAATTCAGCGCGCGCGAAACCCCAAGACAAGGGGCCGGATCACCAGACCGTGAGGATCGCCCGCTTCTATCCTTTCTCGACGATCCGATGGTTGGCGGCGCCGGTTTTCCCGTTTTCTGCCTCTTCCCGGGCGACCATTGCCTCCAGCATCCGCCGCATACGCACCGGGCCCACATCCACTTCAAACAAAGCCGGCTTCAGCGACCAGAAGTCAGCATCGCCGATGGCCCGCTGTTGCGCTTCCAGGATTGGTTTGTCCTGGTCGAAGAAGGCGATGCGGCGAAGCTTCGCAAGTTCGATGTCGAACTCCGGGGCAAGCGTTTCCCTGGGAAGACGTGCCGAGGCGAAGTAGTAGTGAGTCGTTCGTGCAGTCTGGGGAGTCAGAATGTGCACGCCGTAGTACCACGCGCCGTGCTCGCGGGATTCGCCCGGGGCGTGTACGCCCGTATCCAGCAGGA
This sequence comes from Cupriavidus sp. 05N38, assembly GCF_056397345.1. NCBI lineage: Bacteria > Pseudomonadati > Pseudomonadota > Betaproteobacteria > Burkholderiales > Burkholderiaceae > Cupriavidus > Cupriavidus sp. 05N38. The sequence continues at coordinate 7,248 of NZ_JBFTNF010000023.1, read as the reverse complement.
ACGCCGAAGGGGGATTCCATCGCATGTTATTCCACATATCGACGGGCTTGCCGTCCCCTCGGAAAAGCAGATCAAACACCTTGGGTATCTGAATATTGGGCATCCAGCGGTCGACCTGCAATCCCCCATCGGCTTCCCGCACGGTTGGCAACCCACGGGCCATTTCAGGACTGCCCAGCAAGCCACTGTGCAGGAAGGGGACATGGCTCAGATCGAGCAGATTCTCTCCCAGCAGTTCGTAGTCCGCCTCCATGACGAAGTAGCCCCGTGAGGTTTCATAGCCGCTCTCGCCATCAAGCACACTGTAGTCGGGTATGAGACTCTCATCGGCCGGCTTGTCGCCCATCCAGACCCATAGCATCTGGTGGCGGTCCACCGCGGGGAAGGCCCGCACTCGCGCAGCGGCGGGAATCCTTCCTTCGCCATGCGGGTTGTGCACGCAACGGCCGGTGCAATCGAATTGCAGGCCATGGTAGCAACACTCCACGATGTCGCCGTGGAGTGTGCCCATGTGCAGCGGAATGAAGCGGTGCGGACAGCGGTCAAGCAAGGCAACCGGCTGGCCGTCGCCTCGACGATAGAACACAAGTCCTTCGTCCAGTAATGTCCGATGGAACATCTCGCCTGCCTTCACTTCGTCGGACCAAGCCGCGACATACCAGGCGTTCTTTACGTAATTCATTTTGATTTATCCATTGAGGAGTGAAAGCGCGCGCCGTAGTGGGCGGCCAGCCGGCCTTTCACAGGTCCAGGACCAGCATTTCGCCTTTTGAACGGGAACAGCAGGGAGTGAACTGATCATTCCGGGCGTGCTCGGCGTCAGTAAAATAGTGGTCACGGTGATCCAATTCCCCTTCCAGCACGCGTGTCACGCATGTGCCACACACGCCTTGCTCGCAGGACACGGGGATTTCGACGCCTCGTTCTGCCAGCGCAACGGCCACGGATTTGTCCGCCGCGATTCGATAGACCCTGCCGGTACTATTTATCTTCACATCGAAGGCCTTGTCCTCTTCTGCCCCGCCGACAGCCGCGCCGAAGTACTCGTAGTGAATGAACGGCGCTTGCCAGCCCTGCGCGCGCGCGGTGGACAGGACGAACTCGAGGAAACCCGCGGGGCCACATACGTAGAGATGCGTTTCGGGGTCGGGATTTCGCAAGAGCGCGACGATATCCAGCTTCTGATCGTCGGGCCCATCGTCAAAGTGGAACATGACCTGGGCGGAAAACGCAGACGTCGAAATACGCTCAGCGAACGCAGTACGTTGCCGCGATCGGGTGCAATAGTGCATCTCGAAAGGTGCACCTATGCTGGAAAGACTTTCTGCCATGCACAGAATCGGGGTTACGCCGATTCCACCGGCCAACAACAATGAACGCTTGGCCGCGTGCTCAAGCGGAAAGTGATTTCTTGGTTCGCTGACGTGAAGAAGATCGCCTTCCTGGATGCCGTCGTGCATGGCGACGGATCCACCACGCGAGCCGGGATCCCGCAGGACGCCGATCTGATAATGCGCGGTTTCATTCGCGGCGTTGCATAGCGAGTACTGGCGCACCAGCCCCGATGGACCGTGGACGTCGATATGCGAGCCGGCGGAAAACGCGGGAAGCGACTTGCCGGATGGATCCACTAGCACGAACGAGCAGATATCGACGGCTTCGTCGGCCTTATGTGCCACTTTCAGAGTCAGTAGGGGGGCGTTCATGATGCGTGCGAGATAAGTCTAATCATTGGTTATTGGGGGCGGCGCACTGACTCACGTATGGGCCAATATAGTCTGTGACCACCTTGCTTCAATTCGCGAATCCGATGGAGCCATTCGGCGGCCCCACCATTTCGCGCGAGTCATGGTCATTTGGTTTCGGCTCGATTTGAAGTTGCCATACCGATTTGAGTTGGGCCTGCGCCAAGGCCCATTGGATCCTTGCCGGTCAGGTAGTTCGGCGCCAACACATGCCCGCTTGGGACCTTCCGCTCCGGGAGGCGGCAGCGTGTTCCGCCAGCCCATCGTGATGGCGGAACACGCCGAAGAAATCGGGGATATATCGCTCGCCCCTGTCAGAAACGGCTGAAAGTGACGCCGACGACGTCCGCGCCAGGGCATGCCTCGATAGGTGTCCATGCATGTTTGTCTCCTCACCCACTGTCGTTTGCAACAATATTAAACGCGTGCAACCAAAATGGAGACTAGGGTTTTCACTTACGAATTGCACCCGTGACTCTCGTTGACTTCTCGCGCCCTCATAAAATATAGTTGCATTCATATAACGTAGTTGCACACAACAGCAGGCGATGGAGACGAACGATGGGATTTGCGACCGAAGAAGCGCCTAAAGCACCACAATTCTGTCTGACGCTATGCGCCGTCGGGGCCGGGCCGAAATTGGGGTTCGGCCTCATGGGAGTGTTCAACCTTGCACGCGGATCGCTGGACCTTGCCGACGCGCACCGCTGCGCAGCCCTAACAGGCGGACCAGGTAGCTTTACGCTCGGTGTGGCCGGTCCAGCCGCTCTCTTGATGCCGGCGGGCTTGCCCATGGAGCAACTCGCGCCGCGCCATCCATATGGGCGCGCCCGCTTAGACCAGCTTCTTGCGGCCACCCAAGGCACGGTGATGCCCGCTCGCGGAGTCGATGCGGCACGCCCTTCTGCCCTGGTTCTTGCACTGGGTGCGGCTCTCGCAGCCATTTCCGGCGCGCTGACTGCGCCGGTCGAAGGGCACCAGTTCTTTGCGAACCGAAACCTCCCCGGCGTGCTTGATCCGGGCAATACGACTGCCCTCTACGCGGCGCTAGTTGCCGTGCTTCTTGTCATGTGGATTGCAACCCGGATGACGAATGCACGTTTTTCGGTGTCGCGCTGCAAGGCGCTTGTGATAGCGAGCGTCGGATAAAGGCGCCTGGCTTTGAGACGTTTCAATATCGCCTCGTAGGCCCGGCAACTCCTACCGGCCTCGCCGGATTGGCCGTGTGTGGCGAAACATAGTAAGGATTTTTCATGACTTTTCTTAGAAACTATTGGTATGTGGCGGCGATCGCCGAAGAGGTGCCGGCAGGTGGCATGTTGGCCAGGAGAATCTGCGACGAACCTGTCGTACTGTTCCGCGGTACCGACGGATCCGTAGCGTCACTGGTTTGACGACCCAAACTGGCGCGGAAAGTCCACTCGTTTCCATGTCAACGCCAGCTTCAAGCTCATTGTCGAGAATCTACTCGACCTGAGCCATCTGAGCTTCGTGCATAAATCGACCATTGGGAATAAAGCGGTGGTCGACGAAGCCAAGGTAACGTTCGATCGAGGCGAAAGCGAAGTTCGCGTGAATCGATGGATGCGCAACGTGCCTCCCCCGCCCTCCTATGTGCGCGCTGCGGTGATTCCGTTCGAGCGGGTCGACCGTTGGCAGATCATCCACTTCATGCCACCCGCGTTCTGTCGGCTATATGTCGGGGCAATGAAGCCGGGCATGACACCAGAGGAAGCCGCGAACGCCCGGAAGATGGAGTGGTTGAATCTGAATGCCATGACCCCGGAGACGGAGCACACGACGCATTACTTCTGGGGTCAGGTTCACAACCACGACCTGGACAAGCCTGAAGTTACCGAGCTCATATTTCGGGAAGTCGAAACTGCATTTACGGAAGACAGGGAAGTGTTCGAAGAGCAGCACAAGGCAAGAGAGGGCCGCGTGATCGATCGCCCCGAAGTCAACACGCTCGCTGATGCAGGCTCGCTTCACGCGGCACGGGTCATCGACAGGCTGTTGCGCGAACAATCCGAAGGCTCCGCACAACCGGTCCTGCCAAGTCAGCTGCTGTACGGGCCACGCTGGTAGCCTGGGTTGCGCGGTGGCARTTGCAATAGAGTATTAATCAAGGAGACGGTAATGGCAGCGAACAGAGGTGTGGTGTATGTCGGCCCCGGGAAAGTCGAGGTGCAGGCTATCGCTTTTCCTGACTTGGTAGAACCGAACGGGAGAAAGGCAAATCATGGGGTGGTGCTTCGTGTGGTATCCACCAATATCTGCGGGTCGGATCAGCACATGGTTCGTGGTCGCACGACCGCTCCTGCGGGGTTGGTTCTGGGTCACGAAATTACGGGCGAAGTCATCGACATCGGCTCTGACGTCACAACGCYCCAGAGAGGCGACCTGGTCTCCGTACCGTTCAACGTGGCTTGCGGACGCTGCCCGATGTGCAAGGCGCAGAACACTGGCGTATGTTTGAGTGTGAATCCGGGTCGTCCCGGCGGTGCGTATGGCTATGTAGACATGGGTGGCTGGATTGGCGGCCAGGCCGAATATGTCATGGTGCCGTACGCAGACTTCAATCTGCTGAAGTTCCCGGATCGCGATCGGGCGATGAGCAAGATAAGGGATCTCACCTGCTTATCCGATATTCTGCCAACCGGGTACCACGGTGCGGTAACGGCAGGAGTTGGTCCCGGGGCAACCGTGTACGTGGCCGGTGCCGGGCCTGTGGGGATGGCCGCCGCCGCATCGGCGCGGCTCCTGGGCGCTGCAGTGACTATCGTGGGAGATGTGAACAAGGCTCGCCTGGAACATGCGCGGCGCGTTGGCTTTCAGACTGTGGATCTTTCCGAAGACGCATCCCTTGGAGAGCAAATCGCTGAGATTCTAGGCGAGCCAGAAGTCGATTGTGCGATTGACTGCGTTGGATTCGAAGCGCGCGGACACGGCCATAGCGGCTCGCAGACCGAAGCGCCGGCAACAGTCCTGAACTCGTTGATGGAGGTGACGCGTGTTGCAGGCAAGATTGGCATTCCCGGGCTTTATGTTACCGACGACCCAGGTGCGACCGACCCGGCCGCGCAGCGCGGAAGCCTGTCGGTCCGTCTTGGCTTGGGCTGGGCAAAGTCGCATAGCTTCTTTACTGGTCAAACGCCCGTAATGAAGTACAACCGAAACCTGATGCAGGCCATCCTTTGGGATCGAATCCAGATCGCGGAAATTGTGAATGTCCAGGTTATCAGTCTGGCCCAGGCGCCTGAAGGCTACGCCCAGTTCGATTCCGGGGTCGCGAAGAAGTTTGTGATCGATCCACATGGAATGCTGGCCAAGGCCGCCTGAACGGGCGCTCGGCCGGCTGACCGCGCAATGCTTGAATTGCCTTCCAACAATTCAGACTGACGCAAGAGAAGACGGGCTTGAAGGACATTGCCTGGAAATATCGGAGCGATGTTCGTAACAGCCCGGCCATCGCCGTCTTGACACAATAGCGGGAGTTGCTGGTGCAGTTGTGAGGGAGGATCGAGCTCTGTTGAACACTATACGGCTAGTCGCAACATGGGAATAATCCGCCAAAAGTAGATAGCCGGGTAACCGTCAAGGTGGATACCGATGTGAGAGCAAAAGCCAGGACCACCGGCTTCATCGTCGGGCCGCACTTCCGCGCGATCGAAGGCCTGCCGATCGTCTGCTTATTGACTTCACCGGAAGGAGATATGTGTGAAGAACTCAATCCACTGCTCTTGGTCAATCGAATCGCCGACTATTACGAGATGGGAATCAGAGAAAGAGTTTGAGGTCGCGGCCAGGGCCGCCAGAAACGAACTGAAGCTGGCCCATGCACGTGCAGATGCAGACCTCTTCCATGCACTTAGAAACACGGCGTCGATGGATTTGCGCGCCATCTCGAATACTCAGGCAAACTTTGCGCGGGCATTGGCGATGGCCAGTGAGAACTATCATAAGGCGCTTGCAAATGCTGAAAGGCTACGGCTCTATGCTACTTCAATCACAGACACGCCGATCGGTAGTGGGGCACCGCAGGAAGCCCAAGACCCATTTCTTGACGTGGTAATGGGACTAGCGATGCAACTCGCGGCCGAACTCACTTTCAGCCTTCTTCGCGTCTCGGGCCGAAATCGGCACTCAGAGTGCCTGTAATTTAGCCAGGCTGCGGCGCACCATTAGACTCAGCAGTTCGATGAAGGGGCATTCCCGACCGCGGCACGATGCTGCCGTCGCGCTCATTGACCCACGGCGGCATCGCTCCAGCCAATCTGGCGGCTCAGCCGGGTGGTCAGCTCCAACAAGGCCTGCACGACGTGGCCGTCGATCATGTCGTCCATACGACCAATCGGACCGATGACGGAGATCGCCGCAACGGGCACATTCGAACGGTCGAGAACAGGTGAGGCGACGGCAGTGAACCCTGCGAGCAAGGTGCCAGAGGCCACTGCGAATCTCGAAGCCCGGATGTTCTGCAAAGCGGCGTCCAGATCGAAGTCCGGCCGTGTCGGCGCCCAGGCGCCAACACCATTTTCAGCCTCCCGCTCGAGCAACGACTGGGTCGCGCTGCGCGGCAGGAAAGCGGCGTAGACGAGCCCGATCGCCGATGACAAGAGCGGGAGCACGCTACCAACGCGAATCTCGAGAACCGTTCGATTCCGGCCGTCCACACGGTCCACGATCGTCGGTCCGTGCGTTCCCCAGACGGCAAGGAATGTCGTGTAGCCCAAGGCATCCGAGAGGGCGACCATCTCCCCATGGCTGGACCGCACCACATCTACCTTTTCCAGTGCCGCCAGGCCCAATTTCAATGCCGCGGGGCCAAGACTGTACCGGCCATTGCTCGGATCCTGTGAAACCAGACCCAGATCGAGAAAACTCACCAGGTAGAATCGCAGCTTGCTTGCAGCCATGCCCGTTGCCGCAGCCAGGTCCTTGAGCGCGAGAGGTCCCGGCGCCTCGACGATCTTCTCCAGCACTTCGAAGCCGATGACAATCGACTGAATGCCGCGGGCCTTGCGGTCGGAGGATTCCAGGGATGCTTCGTCGAAGTTAGAGGTCATGCTAGAAATGGGCGATTACTGATCCGACAGGCGGCGACTGCCGAGAGGCGCGCGTACCGTGGTGCACGATCATACACGCACGGCGCAAAAGTCAACAATTGTGCCCATTGATGTGGAAGCCCTGCTCGTCTGGCGCGCTGTGCGTCGCGCCCTTCGCTTGTGGCGCAAGCGATACGCGCGCCACCGGAAGCGGGCAATGCAGTTTATCAGTCAGGCTGGTGAAGGGAACTGCCCCGCCCGCCGATCACGAAACGGCCTTCGGGGTCGCGGTCCTGCCCGGCACCGGCTAGTACAACATCCCGTAAATAGCTTGAATAAATAATCGCCTCGGATATCATGGCGGGATGAGTCGAGGCCGCCATGCAACGCCAGTGAAGTTGGCGAAGAAAGAAAGACAGGAACTGTTATCGCTGATCGAGCGCAAGACGGCGCCG
>NZ_JBFTNF010000022.1:102299-103930 GCF_056397345.1 Cupriavidus sp. 05N38 | reverse complement strand
TGCTTCCTGTGTCAGTTTCCTGTGCCGGATCCGCGCCTCTTGAGGATCTTTCCAGTCTCCGCTGGTGTAGTCTGACGGCGATGAGGGCGTTTCCCGGAATGGGTATCCTTGTTGTGCTGCGGCATTGTAGTGCCCATCGGTGCCCGTACGATCCCGCCGCTTCGGGGGATTTTTGTTGCTTTGCCGTCATCGGCCTGTCGTCTATGGCAGGTAAGTATTGTCTTGCGCGATCAGCCCGGAAACGGGGCGTCCGAGATACATTGCACGATATTGGGCACCGGTCACGATATCGGCGTTTCTGGTGCCGGAGAACGTATTTCCGCTCACCGTATTATTGTCGTCTTCCACGATGACGCCCTGGCGGACATTAGCAAAGCGATTATTCATCACCTGGTTGTTCTGCGCATAATCGAGGAAATACCGGCCGGCATAGTAGGAGGGGTCGCTGCAATTCCAGTTACCCAGGTCCCGGCTCTGCCTGGACGCGATCCAGACGCCCACGCTTTCCGCGGCAAAATCGTTATCCTGGATCAGATTGCCGTCAGAGTGCTGCCAGCGCGCCGGGCCCTGGTTCTCGCCGCAGTTCTTGTAGAGCGTGATGGCGGCAAGGGCGTTGCCGCTGAACTTGTTGCCGGCAATGACGTTGCCGGCCGAAGAATCGATGGCGATGGCTTCGCGGGTGCGCGGCAGGCCGTTGCCGGTGAAGGTGGAGTTCACGATCCGGTTGTCGCGCGTCGAGGCGTCCAGGTACACGCCCGGGCCACGCGAACTGGTCACGGTGACATTGCGCAGCGTGTTGCCGGATGCGTAGGACTCGATATAGATGCCGACGTTGCCGGCGCCCTCCACGCTGGCATTCTCGATCAGCACCTGCTGCGGTGAGCGCGCGTAGATGTCGTCGCGGGTGTAGGCCTGGAGCCTGGCCGCGAGCGCACCGCTCCAGCCGATCGCGATGCCCACGGAGGCCTGGTTCTTCAGGCGGCAATTGCGGATGGTGACATGGCGCAGCGCGCCGCCGCGCGAGTCCACGTAGATGCCCTTGACATCGGTGCCGCGGCCGTCGATGGTGGCGCCGCCGCAGTCCAGCGTGATGCCGGACCGGCTGATCGTGAAGGTCTGCTTGTAGACGCAGGCACTGTCGAGCACGGTATCGACCGTGACTTCGGCGGGCGATGCGCAACTGGCCGTGCCTGGCACGGCGGATGGCGTGTCGCCGCTGGCCATGCCGTCGCCGCCACCGCCGCAACCGGCCAGGGTCAGGGCAATGCCGGGGCAGAGCAGATGAAGAAAGGGGCGCTTCCAGGCTGGCATGAGGGCGTCTCCGATGCGGTTGTTATTGGACCGCCGGACAAAAGGAGGCCCTGCGCCCGCGTGCCGAGCGCTGGCGTCATCTTGTTTCTTGCTGGATGAATAGGGTTATCTCGCGATTTTTCCGGACAGGAGTCGTGCTGCGGGCCATTGATTATTCAATGGCCACGGCTTCTCGATCCGGACGCGCCGATGATTTTCCCTTCGATGGCTTCCCTGTTCTGTTCTTCCTCCGCTATCGAGATAGGTCCGTGTCCTTTGTTGGGAAATTTCGTTATTTACGATGAGAGAATTCTAGGTACGGTTTTCATGATTTCATATAA
>NZ_JBFTNF010000022.1:0-102284 GCF_056397345.1 Cupriavidus sp. 05N38 | reverse complement strand
TATAAGAGCAGTCCTATTTTTGATGGTATTTCAGGGTCGATCAGAGTGTGGTTTACCCTTTAATCCCGGCGGCTGACGGGGAAGAAAATCCGGATGGCGCGCAGGGCGCGGCATATCTAAGATCAGAAGGCAACGCGAGGAACCTGCGGGGGCCTGGCGGACGAAGCCGGCGCCCCATGCAAGAGGCACGCGGGACGCAGGAGGCGCGGCCAGGCGGGAGCGCCGCTCCCCGCCCGGAAGCGCGCCATAAGACTCGGCCTTTGGTGCGTTATGCCGCATTATTCCCGTGCCCGGAATTGACAAGTGCGGACTCGCCAGCACATCATCGATCGAATAAAATCGCTCAATCACACGCGGGAAAAATGTCGCCGCTCCAGCGGTAACCGACGTGACCGACGTGTCGGGTAGTCAATCCAAAAACAAGGGATCGGGGTCATGAGTTTTTCGATTCGCCAGATCGCGGGCGCAGCGGCGCTCGGCCTGCTGCTGGCCGGGTGCGCCACGGCACCGCAGAAGGTGGAAGCGCCGAAGGGCGCTTCCACCCAGCCGGACGCGACCATCAAGGCCTTGTCGGCCCAGGTCTTCACCTACGCCTATCCGCTGGTGCTGATGGATGTCACGCGCGAGGTCATGACCGCGCGCACGCCGGCCAATACCTTCGCGCACAAGCGCAGCTTCCCGGACGCCACCTTTACGGATGTGGTCAGCCCGAATGCCGACACGCTCTACTCGTCGGCATGGCTGGACCTGAGCGCGGAACCGGTGATCCTGTCCTTGCCGGATACCCACGGCCGCTACTACCTGATGCCGCTGATGGACGGCTGGACCAATGTGTTCGCTTCGCCGGGCAAGCGCACCACCGGCACCGGCAAGGCCGTGTTCGCTATCACCGGCCCGAAGTGGACGGGCACCTTGCCGCCTGATGTGAAGGAAATCCACGCACCCACCGAAATGGTCTGGCTGATCGGCCGTACCCAGACCAACGGCAAGCAGGACTACGCGGCGGTGCGCCAGTTGCAGAACCAATACCGCCTGATGCCGCTGTCGGCCTGGCAGCGCGCCGGCAAGACACGCGGCAAGGCCGCGCCGGCCGCCGCGCCGGAAAGCAGCACGGCCGATGTGGAAACCCCGCCGGTGGAGCAGGTGGCAGCCATGGACGCGCAGGCGTTCTTCACGCGCTTCGCCGAGTTGCTGCCTGCCAATCCGCCCGCGCCGGCAGACGCCGCCATGGTGGCATCGATCAAGAAGCTCGGCATCGTGCCCGGCGCCCCGTTCTCCGTGACCGCGCTCGAGCCCTCCACGGCCCGTGCCGTGCAGGAAGGCGCCACCGCCGCGCTGGCCGGCATCTCGGGCGCTGCCAGGCGCGGCGCCGACACCGGCGCGGAGTGGAACATCCGCCGCGACCTCGGCAGCTATGGCACCGCCTATGGCAAGCGCGCGCTGGTGGCGTGGGTCGGCCTCGGGGCGAACCTGCCGGCGGACGCGCTCTACCCCAGCACGCGCGTCGACTCGGCCGGCAAGCCGCTCAGCGGAGCGAAGCGCTATGTCATGCATTTCGACAAGAACCAGCTGCCGCCGACCAGCGCCTTCTGGTCGCTCACGCTCTACAACGACAAGCAGGCGTTCGCGGCGAACCCGCTGAACCGCTACGCCATCGGCGACCGCGACCGCCTCAAGTACAACCGCGACGGCTCGCTCGACCTCGTCATCCAGAATGCACGTCCGCCGGCCAGCCAGCTGCCGAACTGGCTGCCAGCGCCGGCGGACGGTTTCAACCTGATGCTGCGAGTCTACTGGCCCAAGCAGGCCATGCTCGATGGCACCTGGGTGGTCCCGCCGGTGGAGCGGATCGACTAAGGCGCAGGGAAGGGAACAGCGGCAGGAAAGACAAAGGGGCAGGGGCGCTGCGCGGCGAGCACCCCTGCCCCTTGCGCCATGGCGGCGGGCCTCAGAACTTGTACTTCACCCCGGCATAGAAGGCGCGCCCGGTGCCTGGATAGAAGACCGCGGTATTGGCGGTGCGCGCATCGGCCACCGTACTGAAATCGCTCACGTAGCGCTTGTTGGTCAGGTTCCTGGCGTCGAGGAATACCGTGACCCCGCGCTGGAAGTCGTAGCTGGCCTGCACTCCCAGCAGCACGTAGCCCGGCGTGCGCAGCGTATTCGCGTAGTCGACGTAGGCGCCGCCCGGCACCCAGTCGATGGTGCCTGCCACGCGCAGGCCGGCCGCGCGGCTGTAGGCGACGGTGGTGCGCAACACATGCTCCGGCACGCCTGCGATGCGGTTGTTGCCATACTGCGGATCATTGTCGAAGCGGAAATCGCTGTAGTTCCACAGTTGCGACAGCGTGAACCTGTCGCCGCTGCCGAATACGTTCTGCAGCACGTCGCCGGACACGCCCAGCTCCACGCCCTGCAGCGTGGTGCGATTGGCATTGAAGGTGGCAGCGGGTACATCCGGGTTGGTGGTGAACTGAAGCAGCTGGTCGCGCACCAGCGAGCGGTACGCCGTCACGTCCCACGAAAAGCGTTCGCGCTTGCCGCGCGTGCCGAGTTCCAGCGTCCAGCCGTGTTGCGCGGCCAGCGGCACGAAGCGCGTGGTGGTGGCGATGGTCTGGGTCAGGTCGGTGAAGTCGGGCACGTCGGCGCTGCGCGTGATGTCCGCGAAGGCCTGCACGTCGCGCACCGGTTCCCACAGCACGCCGAACTTGGGATTGACGCCGCTGTAGGTGGTGCGATCCGACTTGGGCGTGGGGTTCGCCGCCAGGCCGCCGTAGTCGTGGTAGTCGCGCACGTTGCGGTAGGCCTTGGCGCCGGCCATCAGCGCGACCGTGGGCACGACCCAGAGGCGGTCCTCCAAGTAGGCCTCGTAGTTGTAGGCGTCCTGCGCCGCGTTGAGCGTCTGCGCGCCGCGGTTGCCGTTGATGTTGATGAACTGGCGCGCATCGTTGTTGCCGCCGAAGAAGCGCGCGCCGACGATCACCTGGTTGCGCAGGCCGCCGATGGTCTGGTTGCCGGTGTAGCGCGGGGCGAAGCCGTAGGTCCAGTAGTCCTGGTCGATCACCTGGAAGATCGGGTGGTACAGGCTCTTGTGGATGACCCAGGTGCTGAAGTCGAGCTGGCCGCTGTCCAGCTTGACGGTGGTCACGTTGGCCACGCGCTCGGTGCGGGTGTTGCGCGCCTGGTCGCCGGCCAGCGCGCTGGCGGAGGCCTTGCGCGGGTTGTTCAGCGCATCGCTGAGCGAGAGCGAGCCCGGCAGTTGCTGGTCGACGATGTAGGCGCCGAGGTAGAAGCGGGTTTCCACCGCCGGGCTGAAACGGTAGCCGAAGTTGGCGTTGAACTGCTCGTACTGGCCGCGCTCGTGGTCCCGGTAGCCGTTGGAATGGTTGACGCTCAGGTTGCCCAGGAAATCGAAGGCGCCGATCTGGCGCGAGACCTGGCCGCTGGCCCGTGCCGTGCCGAAGCTGCCGCCGTCCACGCGCACCAGGTTGGGCGCGTCGGCGGTCAGCGCGGTGGGCGTGGTGAAGTTGATCGCGCCGCCCAGCGTGGTGGTGCCGTAGGCCAGGCCGTTGCCGCCCTTGTAGACTTCGGCCGCGCTCAGGCCGAGGGGGTCGATCTGGTAGTAGTCGCCGCTGCCGTCGGCGAAGTTGGTGGGCACGCCGTCCTGCAGGATGTCCAGGCCGCGCGTATGAAAGCCGCGCGCGATGCCCGAGCCACGGATGGACAGCCGCAGTTCCTGGCCGTAGCGCTCCTGCACATAGACGCCTGGCGAGTCCTTGAGGACGTCGCGCAGGTTACTGGCGTAGGTGTCGCTGTAGGAAGCCGCATCGACGAAGCCCACCGAGCCGGCAGTCCCGAACAGCGTCTCTTTCTGCTGGCCCACCGAGGGCGCCGTCAGCGAGCCATGCGCCTTGGCCGTCACCGTGGTCGTCGGCAGCGTCACCGTGGCATCCGGCGCTGCCGGGGCGGTGGCCTGGGCCAGTGCGGCGGTCGTGAATGCCGCGGCGGGCAGGGCGGCGGCGCGCCGCTTCCAGTGTCTGGCTCTCTTCATGTTTTCCCTTGTGGCGCCGGACCTGCGTGGGGCCGCGYCTTTTTTACCGTGCTTGGATAGCCGCGTACGATACGGAATATCGCCCGCCGCGCGCTATGTGACACAGTGCCGCAACCGTGTGGAATGCGGCACATTCCTGCCGCCTGCAGGCGCTCAAGGGAACACAATACAGCTAACCGGCCAGCACGCCATAGCTCTGGCCATGGAACTGGCGCAGCACACCGGCCGGTTGGCGCGCCGCGCAAGGGGGGCGCGGGAGGATGCCGGGCTAGCTGGCGTGCGTCGCGCAATCGACGCAGCCCGCCGCATGGCCGGCGTGATGTGCTGCCTGATGTGTTGCCTGATGCGCTACGTGATGGCCCGTGAGGCCGCCCGGCCCGGCCGCCCGCGTGGCGCGCTGCCACCGGGTGGCGCCAGCCTTGCCGACCCGCTCGCGCAGGCTGCGCGCGGCTGTCACCATATTGGCCAGCGCCGCTTCGGTTTCCGGCCAGGCGCGCGTCTTGAGGCCGCAGTCCGGGTTGACCCACAGGCGCTGCGGCGGGATCACCTCGCAGGCGCGTTCGAGCAGGTGCGTGATGGCTTCCACGCTCGGCACGCGCGGCGAGTGGATGTCGTATACGCCCGGCCCGATCTCGTTGGGGTAGTCGAACGCGCCGAAGCCCTCGAGCAGCTCCATCGCCGAGCGGGACGTCTCGATGGTGATCACGTCGGCGTCCAGCGCCGCGATGGCGGGCAGGATGTCGTTGAACTCCGCGTAGCACATATGGGTGTGAATCTGCGTTTGGTCCGCTACCGAGGCGGCCGAGATCTTGAACGCATGCACGGCCCAGGCGAGGTAGGCTTCCCAGTCGCCCTTGCGCAGCGGCAGGCCTTCGCGCAGCGCCGGCTCGTCGATCTGGATGATGCGGATGCCGGCCTGTTCCAGGTCGGACACCTCATCGCGGATCGCCAGGGCGAGCTGCAGCGTGGTGGCCGCGCGCGGCTGGTCGTCGCGCACGAAGGACCATTGCAGCATGGTCACCGGGCCCGTGAGCATGCCCTTCATCGGCCGCTCGGTGAGGGACTGCGCGTAGCGCGTGGTCTCCACGGTCATCGGTTCGGGCCGGTACACGTCGCCGTAGATCACCGGCGGCTTGACGCAGCGCGAGCCATAGCTCTGCACCCAGCCATTGGCGGTGAAGGCGTAGCCGCACAGTTGTTCGCCGAAATATTCCACCATGTCATTGCGCTCGGCCTCGCCGTGCACCAGCACGTCCAGGCCCAGTGCTTCTTGCTTGCGCACGGCGGTCTCGATCTCGGCGCGGATGCGCTGCAGGTATTCCAGCGCGCCGATGTCCCCGCGCTTGTAGGCCGCGCGCGTCTGGCGGATCGCCGTGGTCTGCGGGAAGGAGCCGATGGTGGTGGTGGGCAGCGCCGGCAATTGCAGCGCGTCGCGCTGGCGGGCGATGCGCGCGTCGAACGGGCTGTTGCGCTCGGCCATGCCGGCGGTGAGCGCGGCCACGCGCGCCTGCACCTGCCGGTTGACCACGCGACGCGAGTCGCGGCGCGAGGCCAGCGCGGCCTCGTTGGCGGCCAGTTCCGCCGCGACGGCGGCTTCGCCCTCGTTGAGCGCGCGTGCCAGCACGCTTACCTCGTCGAGCTTCTCGGTGGCGAAGGCCAGCCAGTCGCGGATCTCGGCATCGAGGCTCTGCTCGGCCTCGAGCGACACCGGCACATGCAGCAGCGAGCAGGACGGCGCCACCCACAGGCGCTCGCCCAGCTCCGCGTGCAGCGGCGCCAGCACGGCCAGCGCGCGGCGCAGGTCGGTGCGCCAGATATTGCGGCCGTCGATCACGCCGGCGGACAGCACCGCGCCGGCCGGCAGGACCTTGCGCCAGGCGTCGAGCTGCTGCGGCGCGCGCACCAGGTCGAGATGGAAGCCCTGCACCGGCAGCGCGGCGGCGCGCGCCGCGTGGTCGGCCGCGGTGTCGAAGTAGGTGGCCAGCAGCAGCTTGACGCCCGAGCCGGCAAGCGCGGCGTAGGCGCTGTCATAGGCGTCGAGCCAGGCCGGCTCCAGATCCAGGCACAGCGCCGGCTCGTCGATCTGCACCCATTCGATGCCGCGTTCGCGCAGGCGGCCCAGGACGCGGGCGTAGGCGGATACCAGCGCCGGCAGCAGGCTGAGGCGCTCGAAGCCCTCCGCATGGCTCTTGGACAGCCACAGGTAGGTGACCGGCCCGATCAGCACCGGCTTGGCTGCCAGGCCCAGCGCGAGCGCTTCGTCCACTTCATCGAAGAACCAGTCCACGCCGCCGTCGAAGCGCGTTTGCGGCCCTAGTTCAGGGACCAGGTAGTGGTAGTTGGTATCGAACCACTTGGTCATTTCCATGGCGGGCTGCGCCTTGTTGCCGCGCGCCAGCTCGAAATACTGCGCCAGGCTCAGCTGCCTGGGCTCGAAGCCGAAGCGCGCGGGCAGGGCGCCGAGCAGCGCGCTCAGGCCGAGCACCTGGTCGTAGTAGGCGAAGTCCCCCACCGCCACGCTGTCCAGGCCCGCTTCGGCCTGGGCCTGCCAGTGGCGCTGGCGCAGGCCGGCGGCCACTTCGCGCAGGTTGGCTTCGCCGGTCTCGCCGCGCCAGAATGCCTCCTGGGCGAATTTCAGCTCGCGCTGGGCGCCGATGCGGGGGAAGCCCGCGATATGTGTGCTTGCCATCAGGTGCTCTCGCAATTGGTATGTGACGATGGCGCCCAGTGTGGAATCCGGCGTAAAATGAATCAAGCGATAAGATTTAATCAACGTATGAATGGATTTCATATCAAACCATATCCAGGTTTTCGGGCGTGCGGATGTACAGGGTGGAGCGCGCCGTGATCGAAGTCAGGCACCTGCGTTCCCTGGTGGCCATCGCGGAGTCCGGCAAGCTCGCGGCCGCCGCCGAGCGCGTGCACGTGAGCCAGTCTGCGCTGTCCCACCAGATCAAGGGCATCGAGGCGCACTACGGCCTGCCGCTGTTCGACCGCACCCGCCAGGGCCTGCGCTTCACGCCGGCGGGGGAGCGCCTGCTGGCGCTGGCGCGCGAGACGCTGGCTGCCATCAGTACGGCCGAGCGCGACCTGATCCGGCTCAAGGGCGACACGCGCGGCGAACTGCGCATCGTGCTGGAGTGCCACACCTGCTTCGACTGGCTGATGCCGGTGATGGACGAGTTCCGCCGCCGCTGGCCCGAGGTCGAGGTGGACCTGGTGGCGGGCTTCCACGCCGATCCGCTGGCGCTGCTGGCCGAGGGCCGGACCGACATGGTGATCGGCTCGCTGCCGCCGGCCAAGCGCGGGCTGGCGGTGGCGCCGCTGTTCCGTTTCGAGATCCTGGCGGTGATCGCCAACGAGCACCGGCTGCGCAACAAGCGCCGTATCGAGGCAGCCGACCTGGACGGTGAGACCCTCATCACCTACCCGGTGCCCGAGCAGCGCATCGACCTGATCCGCGAAGTGCTGGAGCCGGCTGGCATCAAGCTGCAGCGGCGCACGGCCGAACTGACGGTGGCGGTGCTGCAACTGGTGGCCAGCCGCCGCGGCGTGGCCGCGCTGCCCAACTGGGGCGTCAAGAACTACGTGGACCATGACTACGTGCTGGCCAAGCGCATCGGGGCCAAGGGCTTGTGGAGCGAGCTGTACGCCACCACGCCGGCGGGACTGGCCGGGCGGCCCTATGTGCGCGATTTCGTCTCTATCGTGCGCGATACCTGCGCCGCCGAGCTGGACGGCATCGAACTGCTGGCGGAAGGAAGATAGCGGCGCAGAGCCGCGCTATTGCACCAGTTGTCCGCGGCGCTGCGCCACGCCGATGCGCGCCTCGGTGCCTGCATTGAATTGCAGGAAATCCGCCTCGATGCCGTCGCTGAAGATCACGCCGGCCTCGGGCATCAGGGAGCGCAGCACGATCTGCTCGCCGCGCGGGATCTCGCCGTACACCAGCGTGGCCTGGCTGGCGCGGCTGGGAAAGGGCTCGCGCACGGCGAACACCAGCCGGTCGGTATCCCAGGGCAGCGGCTGGTAGGGCGCCTCGCCACCGTCCGGCAGCGCGATGGCGCGCGCGCCCGTGACGATGCTCTTGAGCCAGGCGGTGGATCCGAGACCGGTGGAGACGATGATGCCGCTCGACGATTGCACCTCGCCACGCCCGCCGAGCTGGATCTCGTAGCGCGCCGAGGTGTGGCTGCGCGGCCCGACGAAGAAGTCGTTGACCGCGTACAGCACCTGCTGGTCGGAGAGCTCGGCGCGTGCCATCGTGACCGGGCGGGCGGGGCGGCGGTCCTGCATGGCCTCGGCCAGCACGCGCGCCACATCGCCGGGCCGGAACGGCAGCAGCACGCCGTCATGGCGCGCCGGGTCCGGGTTCACGCCAAGCAGCGGCTGGCCGTCCAGGTATTTCATGGTGTTGGCGACCAGGCCATCCTGGCCTAGCGCCACCACGATATCGTCCGGGCCGAACAGGAAGTTGGGCAGGAACTGCCGGTCCACCACCTGCCGCCGCTGGTAGCGCGACAGCGCGTTGCCCACCTGGGCGCGCGCGGCCTGGTAGGCGTCGTGTTCGCGCTGGTAGTCGCTGATGTCCGCCCCCAGGTGCTCCAGGTAGAAGCGTGCCTGCGCCAGCGAGTGATAGCGCGCCAGCAGTTCCTCCAGGCGCGTCTTGCGCGTGACCAGCACTACCTTGCGGTCGGCGGCGTTGCTCATGGTGTGTCTGCTCCCGAGGCTTGAAGCAAGCGTGGCTCAATCGCGGGCGCGGCCCCTGGCCTGCGGTGCCAGCAGCGATTGCAGCAGCTCCGGCGACATATTGAGCTGCCCGATCCGTTCGGCCTTGTCGGCGATGCCGCCGAAGGCCTGCGCTATCAGCTGTCCCGGCGCCATGCCGGAGGCGGCCAGCGCCTGCACGATGCGCGCGTCCGCGCCTTGCAGCGCCTGCATCACGGCGCCCAGGCGGTGCGCCTCGGCCTCGGCCGTGGTGCGGGTATTGTCCGCCTCGAGTCCGACGAACTCCTTGCGCCGCGCTTCCAGCGTGATCCGCGCTTCCATGGCGCTGGCCTGCAGTTGCGCCTGCTTTTCCTGCACGGCGGCCTCGGCCTCCATCTGCGTCTCGCGGATGGTGCGCTGCTTGAGCTCGACGGCCACCTCGGTATCGAGCTCGCTTTCCTTGATGGCGCGCTCGTTCTCCACCGCGGCATTGCGGCGCGCGTAGATGGCGTCGTCGGCGGCCTTCAGGATCTGCTCGCGGACTTCGGCTTCCAGCGCCCGTGCGGTTTCGGCGCGCGGCTTCACGGCCACCATCGAGAAGGACAGCACCTCCAGCCCCAGCGCCAGCACGTCCGGGTGGCTCTTGAGCGCAGCTTCGACCTGCCGTGCCATGCGGTCCGAGCCCTGCAGCGCGGCGCGCAGCGTCTCGGCGCTCACGGCTTGCTGCACCAGCACTTCGACCACGCCTTCGACGCGTGCGCGCAGGTTCTGCGGGTCTTCGGATATATAGCTGCGGCCGTCCGGCTTGAGCGCGAAGTTCAGCATGGCCGCGGTCTTGCGTGGCTCGGTGATGCGGTAGGAGAGGTTGCCCTGCACCGTGACCGACTGGAAATCCGCCGTGATCAGCTCGAAGATGTAGGGCAGCACCTGGCTGCCCACCGGCACCGCGACCAGCGACGTGGTGGGCGCGTAGTAGTAGAACGACTGGCCGCTGCCTTCGCGCAGGATCCTGCCGCCCTTCATCTGCATCAGGTAGGTGGTGGGATCTGCCTTGATGAAACGGATGCCGAACATGATGGTTCCTTTCCTGGTTGCCGTGGTGCCCGCGCCGGCCTGGCCGGTCCGGCGCGAATAAGTGTGTGTGTGCCACTAATATAAGTGGCACTGTGACACTTGTCAATTTATAATCCGCCTCATCGCACACCGGACGCCACCCCAAGATGCCCACGCCCGCCAGGAACGCACCGACCTCCGCCACGACACCCGCCAGGGAAGACGCGGCCGGCGCCGATTTTCCGCGGCCGCTGACCACGGTGGACGTCGTCATCCTCACCGTGCGCGGCGGTGCGCTGCAGGTACTGCTGGTGCAGCGTCCGGACCAGGCGGGCGAGCCGTATCCCGGGCGCTGGGCATTGCCGGGCGGCTTTGTCGATATCGCGCGCGACGCAGACCTGCAAGGCTGCGCCTTGCGCAAGCTGGCGGAGAAGACGGGCGTGGCAAGTCCCTACCTCGAACAGGTAGGCAGCTGGGGCGGCGCCACGCGGGATCCGCGCGGCTGGTCGGCCACCCATGTGTATGTGGCGCTGCTGGCCGATGCCAGCCTGGCGCCGCACAAGGGCGGCAACGCGGCGGACCTGCGCTGGGCGCCGGTGGAGGGCGACGGCGTGGCCGTGCCGCTGGCCTTCGATCACGCGGTGCTGCTGGGCGCGGCGCTGGCGCGCGTGCGCGGCAAGACGGAGTACACCTCGCTGCCGGCGCATCTGTTGCCGGCGGCGTTTACGCTGGGCGAGCTGCAGCAGGTATATGAAACCGTGCTCGGCCGGGCGCTGGAGAAGAAGGCCTTCCGCACGCGCATGCTGGCCGCCGACCTGCTGGAAGACCTGGGCGAACAGAAGGAGACCGGGCGCCGCCCCGCGTCGCTCTACAAGCTGCGGGAACAGGCCGGGCTGGTGTATTTCACGCGGAGTTTCGAGCAGCGCTGAGCGCTGCCGGCTGCGGCGCGGGCGTGCCGGCCGCGGTGTCGTCGATCGGGAAGTGCAGCAGCGCGGCCACCAGCCCGGCCAGCGCCGTGCCGGCCCACACGATCGAGTAGGAGCCGGTCAGGTCGAACATGAAGCCGCCCAGCCAGGCGCCGAGGAAGGAGCCGACCTGATGGCTGAGGAAACACACGCCGAACAGCGTGCCCAGGTGGCGCGTGCCGAACACCTTGGCCACCAGCCCGCTCGTGAGCGGCACCGTGCCCAGCCAGGTCAGGCCCATCACGGCCGCGAAGACGATCACCGAGACGGCGCTCTTGGGCAGCAGCACGAAGATCCCGATGGCGGCGCCCCTTGTCAGGTACAGCCAGCCCAGCACGTATTGCTGCCGGAAACGCCCGCCCAGCCAGCCGCATGCCCAACTGCCGGCCATATTGAACRAGCCGATCAGCGCCAGCGCGGTTGCCCCCAGCCCTGCCGGCAGGTGGCACAGCGTCAGGTAGCCCGGCAGATGCGTGCCGATGAAGGCGAGCTGGAAGCCGCAGGTGAAGAAGCCGAGCGTGAGCAGGCGGTAGCCGCGATGCCGGCACGCCAGCGCCAGCACCGCGCGCAGGGAAGCCGCCGGCACCGCGGGCGCATGGGCGCTCCCCGGCTTGCGTTTTTCGAGCAGGAGGCCGAGTGGCGCCGCCAGCAGGATCACGGCCGCCATCGTGAACAGCGAGGCGCTCACGCCGGCACCCGCGCGGACCGATTGCGCCAGCGGCACCAGCAGCACCTGCCCGAGCGAGCCGCCGGCACTGGCAAGGCCCATCGCCATGCTGCGCTGTTCCGGACTGGCCACGCGCCCGACCGCCGTCAGCACTACGCCGAAGCTGGTGCAACTGATGCCGATGCCCACCAGCATCCCCATGCCGACCACCAGCATCGCGCCAGTGGGCGCCACCGCCGCCAGGCCCAGGCCCGCGGCAAACGCCGCCGCGCCGAAGGCCACCACCGGGGCGCAGCCGTAGCGGTCGGCGGCGGCACCGGCAAACGGCTGGGCGAGACCCCACACGAGATTGTGCAGCGCTATCGCGAAGGCGATCAGCGTGACCGGCATGCCGCGGTCGAATGACAAAGGCCCCAGGAACAGCCCGAAGGTCTGCCGCACGCCTATCGCCGCGCTCAGGATCAGCGCGGCCGAGATCACCACCAGCAGCGCCGGGTTCTTCAGGGTGGCAAAGCGTTGGTCGTTGCCTTGTGCCGTCAGCATGTCGGGTTCCTCCTGGCGCCAATAGTGGCAGCGGGCGGATGGCGCGGCAAAGGAAAAGACGTCGACTACAAGTGAGGATTTCTCACTTGCGCAGGGCGCGGCCGGCGATCACGGGGCGGCAGCGTGCCCGGCCACGGCGCCGGCATCGCAGGTCCGGGCCTGGTCGAGCAGCCACTGGCGGAAACCGGCGAGATCGGGGCGCTGCCTTGCCTCGCCGCTGCCTTCGGCGCTGACCAGCCAGTACGCCGTCTGCGCGGCAAGCGGCTGCGCGCCGAGCGCGACCAGCGTGCCGGCCGCCAGATCGCGATCGACCAGCGGGCGTCGTCCCAGCGCCACGCCGAGGCCGGCGGCGGCGGCTTCCAGCGCGAGCCCGAAGGTGTCCAGGCGCAGGTGTCCCGCAGGCGTCACGTGCGCCATGCCGGTGCTGTCGAGCCAGGCCGGCCAGTCCTCGCTGGCCGGCTCGACATGGATCAGCGTGGCGCGGCGCGGATCGAAGTTGCCTTGCGCATCGAGCACCGTAGCGCGGCAGGCCGGGCTGCACACCGGCAGCAATTGCTCGCCGAACAGGCGGCACCAGGCCGCGCTGGCGGCCGGCGCCCGGCTCATGCGGATGGCAAAGTCGAAGCCGTCGGCGGGAAAGCCTACCTGCCGGCGCGAGGTATCGACGGTGACATTGATCTCCGGCCAGCGCTGGCGGAAATCGTGCAGGCGCGGCAACAGCCAGCGCGAGGCCAGGGTCGGCGCGCAGCTCACGGCGATGGTGCGGCCGGCGCGGCGGTCCGGCAGGCGCTGCGTGCCGGTGGCGATCAGCGCGAAAGCTTCCGATATATAGCTCAGGTAGTCCGCGCCCGCCGGCGTCAGCGAAAGGCCGCGCGGCTCGCGCACGAACAGCGCCACGCCGAGCGCCTGTTCCAGGCCGGCGATGCCGTGGCTCACGGCGCCCGGCGTCACGTTCAGCTCGGCGGCGGCCAGCTTGAAACTCTGGTGCCTCCCGGCGGCTTCAAAGAAGCGCAGCGCCGAGAGGGGCGGAAGACGAAGCGGCATGAGACGGTCCAGAAGGCAGCCTGTTGGCGGCCTGAGCATACCGAGCCGGGGTTGCGGCCGCAAGGGCGGGCAGGGCGGGCGTGCGCGCATCGTGTTCGTGCGCATCACCGGCAAGTCCGGCCAGGCCGGGCATCTCCCGCACTTCGAGCACGTCCACGCCGTTCTCCAGGCGCCTGACGAACAAGGACAGCAGGTCCGCGTCCTCGGCGGCGACCGACAGCGCGAGCGGATAGGGCGCGGCAGGATCGAAGTCCATGCCGGCCAGTGTCAGGCCGGTGCGGCGGGCATTGGCAAGCGTCCATTCGATGGTGCCGAAGACATCGCTGCGATCGAGCCGGAGTGCGAGATTCAGGGTAGGCATGGGAGACAGGGCGCAAGCGCAAAGAAGTAGGAAAGAGGTACCGGATACATGCAGAAAATTTACCAGCGCCGGCCCGGAATGAGCTTCTTTGTTGTCTTCTGTTTTGCCTTGATTGTGGATAATTTGTCTTTGATATGTGCTAATGTTGGTGAATTATTCTTCTTTGACCCGTGAAGCCATGCCAACCTCTCCCAAGCTCGACGAAACCGACCGCCGCATCCTGCGCGCGCTGCGGCGCGACGGCAGGCTCTCCAACCTCAAGCTCGCGGAGCAGGTCGGCCTCTCGCCTACGCCGTGCTGGAACCGCGTGCGCGCACTGGAGGAAGGCGGGGTGATCGAGGGGTACGCGGCGCTGCTGAACCAGAAGGCGCTGGGCCTGCCCGACACCGTGCTGATCGAAGTCACGCTCGACCGGCACGACGACGACATGCTCGACCGCTTCGGCGAGGCCCTGGCGGAACTGCCCGAGGTGATGGAGGCTTACCTGCTGACGGGTGAGTACGACTACCTCATCAAGGTGGCGGTGGCCGGCACGGAGGGCTATGAGCAATTCCTGCGCCACAAGCTCTACAAGCTGCCCGGGTTGCGGCACAGCCATTCCACCTTCGTGCTGCGCACCATGAAGCGCGAGCCCTCCGTCGAGCCCTGAGAGGGTCGGCGCTCAGGCCGCGGGCGTTTCCCAGCGATCGGTGCAGAGGAACGCGGCCAGCGGGCGGGCGTGGCGCCAGTCCTCCAGTTCCAGCATCGGCGCCGGATAGAAAGCCTGCACGGGGCCCAGGCAGAGGATGGCGACCGCCTCGCCGCCTGGCGGCAGCCGCAACAGTTGCGCCAGCGCAGCGGGCGCGAACATCGAGACCCAGCCCATGCCCAGGTTCTCGGCGCGCGCCGCCAGCCACAGGTTCTGGATGGCGCAGGCCGCCGAGCACAGCGCCATCTCGCGCGGCATGGTACGGCGCCCGAACACGGTGCCGTCGTCGGGCGCCAGCGCGACCACCAGCAGCTCCGCGCATTCGCGCACGCCTTCCACCTTCAGCCGCAGGAATTCGCTGTTGCGCTCGCCCATCGCCTGCGCGGTCTGTTGCCGCTCCGCCTCCACCAGCGCCGCAATATCCAGCCGCGCGGCAGGATCGGCGATGCGGATAAAGCGCCAGGGCTGCATCAGGCCGACCGAAGGCGCGGCATGCGCAGCCTGCAGGATCCGCAGCAGCACCGCTTCGTCGACCGACGCCCCGGCGATGAAATGGCGCATATCCCGGCGCGCCGCCACGAGACGGTAGAAGCTCTCGCGTTCCTCGGGCGAGAAGACGGTGCTGGGGGTGTCGGTCATGGGCAATGCCTTGGGAGCGCGGACGCCAAAGGCGGCATTGTAGGCGCGCAGGCGTGCGGCGCCCGCCTGTGCCCCGCAGGCGGGCCGGTCGCGAACGCGCATGCCGGCAGATTTGCCGGCCACCGCCGCGTTACATTGCCGCCGGTTCGCCCACCTGCGCTTGCTGCGCGATGGCCGCGAATCCCCGCGCCAGGTCCGCGACGAGATCGTCCACGTCTTCCAGGCCGATATGCAGCCTGATCACCTGCCCGCGCGTGGACCAGTCGGTCACGCTGCGCGCGCCGCGCATGTCGGCGACCACGGCGAGGCTTTCGAAGCCGCCCCAGGAGGCGCCGATGCCGAACAGCGCGAGGCTGTCGACCAAGCGCTCGGCGGCGCCGGGCGCGGCGCTGCGCAGCGAGAACGACAGCAGGCCGTTGGTGCCGTGGCAGTCGCGCAGCCAGAGCGCATGCCCGGGGTCGCCGGGCAGGGCGGGGCAGAAGACTTCGGCCACTTCGGCACGCGCCTGCAGCCAGCGGGCCACGCCCAGCGCGCTGCGTTCGTGCTGGGCCATGCGCGCGCCGAGCGAGCGCATGCCGCGCTGTACCAGGTAAGCATCATCCGGGCTGACGGCGATGCCGAAGGCATCGGCCACGTCGGCCAGCGCCGGCCACGCGGCTTCGGTGGTGCACACGGTGCCCATCATCACGTCGGAATGGCCGGACAGGTATTTGGTGGCGGCCATCAGGGAGATATCGGCGCCGAGCGCCAGCGGGCGGTAGAGCAGCCCGGAGCCCCAGGTGTTGTCGGCGGCGACCAGCGCGCCATGGCGGTGCGCGATGGCGGCGATGGCGGGCAGGTCACACATCTCGTAGGCGAGCGAGCCGGGCGTTTCCACGTAGACCAGCCGGGTTTCCGGGCGCAGGCAGCGCTGCAGGTCATGGCCGTCGGCCGCGTAGAAGCTGGCGGCGATGCCATGCCGGGCGAGGAATCCAGCGGCCAGCTTGCGCACCGGCTCGTAGACGCAGTCGGGCAGCAGCACGTGCTGGCCGGGGCGCAGGAAGGCCAGCAGGGTCATCGCGGCGGCGGCCAGCCCGCTGGGAAACAGGCGCGTGCGGTAGCCGCCCTCCAGTTCGGTGACCATGTCCTCCAGGGCGAAGGCGGTGGGGTTGCCGCGCGCGCCATAGGTAAACAGCCGTTCGCTGCCGCGCCGGCTGCGCATCTCGCGCATCTGCGCGGTGGATTCGAACAATACGGTGCTGGCACGCACCACCGGCGGGTTGACCGGCCGGCCGCCGTCCACGGCGGCTGCGCGGCCGCCGTGCGCGAGCTGGGTCAGGGCGCTGTGTTTCATCGGCATGGCCTCAGTCCACCCGCGCGCCGGACAGCTTCACGATCTGCGACCAGCGTGCGATGTCGCCCTTGAGCTGGCTGGCGAAGGCCTCGGGCTTGCTGGCCACCACGTCGCTGCCGCCCTCGTTGATCAGCCTGACCACGTCGGGCATCTGCAGCACCTGCACGATGGCGCGATTGAGCAGGGCGATGCGTTCGGGCGAGGTGCCGGCCGGCGCGAACACGCCATACCAGTCTTCGAAGCGGGCATTGCGGTAGCCGAGCTCTTCCAGCGTCGGCACCTTGGCGAACACGCCCAGGCGGCGCGGGCTGGTGACGGCCAGCGCGCGCATGCGCCCGCTCTGGATAAAGCTTGCCACCGAGGACGTCGACGTGATCAGCACGTTGACCTGTCCGCCCATCAGGTCGTTGATGGCGGGGCCGGCGCCCTTGTACGGCACGTGCTGCAAGGCAATGCCGCTGTCCTTGTCTAGCACCACGCCGACCAGGTGCGACAAGGTACCGTTGCCGGGCGTGGCGAAGGTGATCTTCTGCGGCTGCGCCCTGGCCTGCGCGGCCAGCTCGGCGAAGCTCTGCCACGGCGCGTTGGCGGCCACCACGATGGCCAGCGGCGCGGCGTTGATCTGCGTGACCGGCGCGAAATTCTTCACCGGGTCGAAGCCGGGCGCGCTGTACAGCGTCGGGTTGACCGCCATCACCGACACCTGCGAGGTCAGCAAGGTATAGCCGTCCGGCTTGGCCTCGGCCACGAAGCGCGTGCCGATATTGCCGCCGGCGCCGCCGCGGTTGTCGGTCACGGCGGTCTGCCCCAGCACTTCGCCCAGCCGCGTGGCCACGATGCGGGTGACGGCGTCGTTGCCGCCGCCGGCCGGGAAGGGCGAGACGATGCGCAACGGCTGGGCGGGAAAGCCGCCTACGGGGGCGAGCGGCGCCAGCGGCTGGGCCGCGGCGGCGCCGGCGCAAAGCACGGCAATGGCGGCGAACGCGCCGGCGAGGACTTGCGTGGGGCGGGACATGAGAACCTCCTTCTGTGCTTTGTTCGTGGGGGACGTCTGGGGCAGGGGAAGTGCGGGTCAGGCGAAGCGGAAGGTGGCCAGTTCCTGGGCGTCGAGCTGGCCGATAAGGTTGGTCTCCCAGGCCAGGTAGCGGCGGGCGGCCTCCTTGTTGCCGTCGTGGCGGTCGTGCACGAAGAACAGGAAATCGATGCAGCGCGCGTCCGGCAGGGTGTGTTCGCCGCCGTCGCTGGCGAGCGGCAGGCCGGCCGACTGCCAGGCCTGCGTGCCGCCGTCGAGCAGGCGCACGTCGCGGTAGCCCAGCGCCGCCAGCTCTGCCGCGGCCAGCGCGGCCACGCCGTCTTCGTCGCTGACCAGCGCCAGCGGCGTATCGCGCGGCACGCTGTCAAGGCCGCGCGCGAAGACCGGGCGGATCGACCAGCGGCTGCCAGGCACGTGGCCAGCCCGGTACGCCATGCTGGGGCGCACGTCGAGCGCCACAAGCCCCTGGCCGGCCAGCCCGGCGGCCAGCGTCCGGGCGTCGATGCGCGGCAGCGCGCAGGCAGGCGCCCGCGGGCCGGACGGCGCGGCCAGCTGTGCCGGGCGGGCGGCATCGAGCCCGCCTTCGAGCACGACTGCGTCATGGCCCATCTGGCGCAACCAGCTCGCCACCACGGTGGCCCGCACGCCATCGGCGTCAATCAGCACCAGCCGCGCGCGGCGCACGCCGACGTACTGGTCGGTGGCCTGGATCAGCTGGCCGCCGGGCGTGCTTTGCGCGCCGGGCACCGAGCCGGCGGCGAATTCCTCCGGCGTGCGCACATCGCACAGGAAGGTGGTGCGCGAGGCGTCGCGCAGCCAGGCAGCGGCTTCGGCGGCGCCGATGCGCGGCACGGCAAAGCGCGTGGCCATGGCTTGCGCGGCGTCGCGGGCATCGGCCAGCCCCGACGGCACGGCGTTGTCCGGGTAGCGCCGCGTGCCGCCATGCTCCAGCTTGAAATCGTTCAGGTACCAGCCCTGCGTTCCGTTCTCCAGCGCGAACACCGGGTTCGGCACGCCGAAGTTGATCAGCGTCTGCGCGCCGATGATGCTGCGGGTGCGCCCGGCGCAGTTGATCACGACGGGCGTGGCGGGGTCGGGCACGAGGTCGCGCAGGCGGTAGGCCAGTTCGCCGTTCGGGCAACAGATCGCGCCCGGAATATTCATCTTGCGGAATTCCGCCACGGGCCGTCCGTCGAGCACCACCGGCGGGCGCTCCCCGGCCTGCATGGCGGCCAGTTCCGCGGCCGATACGCGCGGCGTGCCGTAGTGATGCTCGGCCAGTTCGCCGAAGGTCTTGGAGGGCACGTTGACGCCGGCGAACAGCGCATGGCCGGCAGCCTGCCAGCCCGGCACGCCGCCCGCGAGCACGAATACCTGCGCATAGCCGAGGCCGGCCAGCGCCCGCGCGGCGCGCGCCGCCACGCCGTCGCCATCGTCGGCCAGCACGATGCGCGCAGCCGTATTCGGCGCCAGGCGGCCGATCTCGAGTTCCAGCCGGCTGTACGGCAGCGGCACCGCATGGAAGGGATGGCCTTCGCCATACTGGCCGTGCTCGCGGATATCGAACAGGGCGATTTCCCCTTCGCCGTGCAGCCAGGTCTTGAGCGTGGCGGGGTCGATGTGGCGGGGCAGGTCGTGAGCGTTGTCCGGCATGTGTGTTTGTCCAGGCAAGAAGGGGGCCTGACCTCCTGGCCGTGCTAAGGGCGGAAGGCAAGCGGTAATGCGTTCGAATGGGGATCCGGGGCGGCCCCGGAGGGTGCGGGGCTGGTGCGGTGCACCAGCCCGGTGCCGCTCAGCGCCGTGTCTTGACGCCCATGCTCATGACCTGGCAGCGCCCGGTCTCGAGGTCGAAGGACAGGCGCTCGGTCAGGGTTTCCAGCGCGCGGCCGTACATATGCAGGTGGCGGATCACGCTGTCGCCGCGGATCTCCACGGAGTGGATGTCGTCGGCCAGCAGCGCGATGCCGCCGCCGGGGCCGACTTCCACCGTGTGCGAGTGCGCGAGCGTGCCGACGCCCGGTTCGCTGCCGTCGTCGGTGCGCAGGTAGACGTCGTTGAACTCGGTGCCCACCACGCCGGCCACGCAGGCCCAGGTGGTGTGATTGTGCGGCGGGATGCGCTTGCCGGGCCGCATCACGTTCAGGTACAGCGCGAAGGTCTGGTCCGGGTCTTCGGCGATCAGGTAGCGGGCCTGGCGCTCGCCTTCCTCGGGCGGGGCGAACTCGCTCTCGGCCCACAACTGCGGGCGCGCCGCGAGCGCCTCGACCTGGCCCAGCACGGCCGCCAGCGAAGCGCGCGTAACGCCGCCGGCTACGATTTCCTTGATGGATCGGATGGTGTCCCCAACGGCTTCCTGGCGTTGTTGTACGATCGACATGTCTTTAGAATCCTTGCTGAATCTTGATGTTTCGGGGTTTGCGGGGCGCTGGCTATCGTTGCTGGGTTTCACTTTAATGAAGACAGCCGCCCGAAACCACTAAATCAGCCATGAAAACACTTAAGCAAGTCTAATGAATGCGTAATCTCGATCTGGACCTGCTGCGCACCCTGGTCGCCATTGCCGACCACGGCACCTTCGCCGCCGCCGCCGAGCGCCTGCACCGCACGCAGTCCGCCGTGACCCAGCAGATGCAGCGGCTCGAAGAACAGGTGGCGCTGGCGCTGTTCGAGCGGCAGGGGCGCGGCAAGCAGCTCACCCGGCACGGCAACAAGCTGGTGGAATATGCGCGGCAGCTGCTCGGCCTGAACGACGAAGCGCTGCGCGTGCTGCGCGAGGGCGACCTGACCGGCTCGCTGCGCATCGGCGCACCGCACGACGTGGCCGACACCATGCTGCCGCCGCTGCTGTCGCATATCGCGAAGGCGTCGCCGGCGCTGCGGCTGGAGATTCACGTGGGGCGCAGCCCCTTCCTGATGGAGTCGCTGCGGCGCGGCGAGATCGACCTGACGGTGTCCACGCGCGAAGACGCCAGCCTGGACGGCCTGGTGCTGCGCACTTCGCCCACCATCTGGGTATGCGCGGCGGATTTTGCCTACGAGCAAGGCAGCACCGTGCCGCTGATCCTGGCCGACGAGCCCAGCCTGTTCCGCAAGCTGGCGCTCGAGGCGCTCAAGGAGGCTGGCGTGCCGTGGCGCGCGGCATACCTGGCGCCCAGCCTGATCGGCATCAAGGCAGCGATCCGCGCGGGGCTGGGCATCACCGCCCGCAGCATCGATCTGCTCGGCGCGGACATGCGGGTGCTGGGCGACAAGGATGGCCTGCCGCGCCTGCCGGACGTGACGTATTACCTGTGGGCCCGGCCCAACGCGGCCAACCCGGTCGCGCGCCAGGTCTTCTCGATGCTCAAGACCACCTTGCAACGCGGGCTGGCGGGATGACGGACCCGGGGGCGGCGGCGTGGCGCCGGCGCCCCGGAGAACTGCCGCCGCTCAGGCCGCCGGCGCCAGCCGGAACGCGCCCACCGCCTCGGCCAGCTGCCGTGCCTGCGTCTCCAGCGAGCCGGCCGCGGCCGCGGCCTGTTCCACCAGCGCCGCGTTCTGCTGGGTGACGTCCTCCATCTGCGTCACCGCGCGGCTGACCTGGACGATGCCCGCGCTCTGCTCGAGCGAGGCCGCCGAGATGTCTTCCACGATCCTCGCCACGCGCTGCACGGCGTCCACGGTCTCGCTCATGGTCTGGCCGGCCTGGGCCACCAGCGCATTGCCGGCGGCGACCTTGCCGGCGGAATCGTCGATCAGGTTCTTGATCTCGCGCGCGGCTTGCGCGCTGCGTTGCGCCAGTGCGCGCACCTCGCCCGCCACCACGGCGAAGCCGCGGCCCGACTCGCCGGCGCGGGCGGCCTCCACGGCGGCGTTGAGCGCCAGGATATTGGTCTGGAAGGCGATGCCGTCGATCACGCCGATGATGTCGGCGATGCGCTGCGAACTGCTGCTGATATCGCCCATGGTCTGCACCACGCCGCGCACGTCGTCGCCGCCGCGCGTGGCCAGGCGGGCCGCTTCGGCGGCCAGCTCGCTGGCCTGGCGTGCGCTTTCGGTGTTGTTGCCGACGGTGGAGGTGAGCTGCTCCATGCTGGCGGCGGTCTGTTCGAGCGACGCGGACTGCTGTTCGGTGCGCGAGGAGAGGTCCGTATTGCCGGCGGCGATCTCGCGCGCGCCGATATTGACGGAGTCCGAGCTGGCGCGCACCTGGCTGACGGTGCGGGTGAGCGCCGCCTGCATGCGCGCCACGGCGCCCAGCACGCGGCCGACCTCGTTGCCGCTGGCGGCTTCGGCGCGCTGGGTCAGGTCGCCCTCGGCCACGCGGTCGAGATGCTCGGCGGCGGCGGCCAGCGGCGCCACCACGAAGGCGCGCAGGCCCAGGTGCACGGCCACGATCAAGGCCAGCGCGGCGGCGATGCCGACCGCCACCAGCTTGACCACCAGGCGGTAGCGCGCGCTGCTGGCCTCGGTTTCGTGCTGGGCGAGTTCGCTCGCCTGTTGCTGGAACCGTTCCACGCCGCCGGAGAAATCGGCGCCGGAGCTCGTGATCTCCTTGTCGTTGATCGCCGCATAGCCGGCAGGGTCGCCCGCGCGCAGCGCCGCGGCGGCGCGTTCGACCGCGCCGGCATGCCGCTGCGCGGCCTCGGCGAGCAGGCGGCGCTGGCCGTCGGCCTCGCCTTCCTGCGCGGGCTGCGCGGCGAAGCGCTGCATCTGCTGTGCCGAGCGGCCCAGCGATTTGGCGGCGGATTCCAGCGCGCTGGCATTCACGTCGCCGCCGCCTTCGCGCGCCGAGGCATAGGCGCGGGTCAGCGCGGAGCGGGCCCGCGTCATGTCCTTGTAGGCATCGTTGAGCAGCAGGGTGCTGGCCGAGAGCTGCTGCACGCGTCCGGTGGCCTGGTTGGCGGCGCCGAGGGCGAACACGCCGACCACCGCGCCGAACACGATCATCAATGCAAAGGTCACCAGAATCGCCAGCAAGGCTGTGCGTACGCTCAGGTTTTTCATGCTCGGGAACAGGCCGGGACAGGCCGGAAATTGGGATCCTTACGCTAACGGACGGCGCGGTCAGGACTTGATGGTCGCCGCGCGCGCGGGTGCCGGATTTTTGCGCCAGATCAAACCGGAGGCACCGTTGCCGGGGTGCGTCGGCGTTCACCCGCGCGGGCGCGGCGCGGCACTGGCCCCCGGCGGCGCCGCGTCGCGCCCGCGGGCGAAGGCGCCCGGTCCGGAGTCCGGTCCGGGCATTCGCCGGCGGTGGCTGCCGCCACGCGAGGCGCTTTCCGGCTTGTCCACGGCACGCCGCAGCTTCCGTGGTCAAGATGCAGCACGCGCACTTTGTGCGTTAGGCCCCATTGGACTAGGGTATACGCTGTGACGAGGGCGCCTGAATGGTGCCATCGTTGCCAGCAGGCGGCCAGCATGCCAGCATTGGCCGAAGCGCCGGGCATTCCCCGGTTTCCTCGCAAACGGACCTGAATCGTGCGACGACGTCTCTGGCCCAGGCTCGTGATACTGGCCCTGCTCGTGGGGGGCATCTACGTTTTGTGCGCGATCGTCGCGGAGGAACTTGCCACCTCGCGCCTGCAGGCACGCTACTTCAGCGGGCGCGTCAAGGGCGTGGCCTACGAAGAAGCGCCGGGGCCGAGCGAGCGCATCCGTTTCCCGGAAGACGGGCCCTATGACGTGCGTTTCGGCTATAGCCGCCTGCCGCAGTTCACCGAGCTGCTGGAAGCGCGCGGCTACAAGCGCGAGCGGCAGGCGCGCTGGTCCGACCGCATGCTGGAGCTGACCGATTCCGGGCTGTTTGCGCCGTACCGCGAGAAGACCTTCGCAGGGCTGGAGCTGCTCGACTGCAATGACGAGCCATTCAATGTCCGCAGCGTGCCGCGCCGCGCCTATGGCAGCTTCCATGACATTCCGGTGGTGCTGGTGAACGCCTTGCTCTATATCGAGAACCGCGACCTGCTCGATCCGGAGTTTCCCACTCGCAACCCCGCGCTGGACGTGCGCCGCTTTACGCGCGCCGCGATGGACCAGGGGCTGCGTTTCTTCAACGAGCGCCACGAGGCGCCCGGCGGCAGCACGCTGGCCACCCAGATCGAGAAATACCGTCATTCGCGCGCCGGGCGCACCGGCTCGCCGCGCGAGAAGCTCAAGCAGATGGCGAGCGCGTCCATGCGGGCCTATCTCGACGGCCCGGACACCATCGGCGCGCGCCAGCGCATCCTGCTGGATTACCTGAACACCGTGCCGCTGTCGGCGCGCCCCGGCCTCGGGGAGGTCAACGGGCTGGGCGACGGGCTGTGGGCCTGGTACGGGCAGGATTTCGACGAGACCAACCGGCTGCTGGCCGGCGCCGCCGGCGCGGGGCCGGGACCGGACAGCGGGCAGGCCGCCGGCGAGCAGGGCGAGAAGCAGGCCCGCGTGTTCAAGGAAGCGCTTTCGCTGATCATCGCGCAGCGCGGCCCGTCGCATTTCCTGCGGCGCGATACCGCCACGCTGTCCACGCTGACCGACAGCTATATCCGGCTGCTCTCGGCCGCCGGCGCCATCCCGCCCTGGCTGCGCGACGCCTCGCTGGCCCAGCCGCTGAAGCTGGCCGCCGGCGCGCAGGATCGCCCGGAGATCTCCTTTGTGTCGCGCAAGGCCATCAGCGGCGTGCGCACGGACCTGCTGCGCTACCTCAACCTGGACAGCAGCTACGAGCTGGACCGGCTCGACCTGACCGCGCACAGCACCATCAACACCACCTTGCAGGGCGTGGTGACCGATGCCCTGCTGAAGGCCGGCACGCGCGACGGCGCGCGCGCCACCGGGCTATACGGGCACAACCTCCTGCGCGAGGGCGACGACCCCGGCCGCCTGGCGATCAGTTTCACCCTGTACGAGCGCATCGGTGGCGCCAACCTGCTGCGCGTACAGGCCGACAACCTCGACCTGCCATTCGACCTCAACCGCGGCGCGCGGCTGAACCTGGGCTCGACCGCCAAGCTGCGCACCCTGGTGGCCTACCTGGAGATCATCTCGGAGCTGCACGAGAAGTTCTCCTCGATAACGCCCGAGCAACTCAAGGAGGTCAAGCCGGCCAAGCTCGACGCGCTCAGCCTGTGGGTGCAGAACTTCATGCTCACCGCGCCGGACAAGAGCCTGCGCGCCATACTGGATGCCGCCATGCTGCGCAAGTATTCCGGCGGCGCGGGCGAAGCCTTCTTCACCGGCGGCGGGCTGCAAACCTTCACCAATTTCGAGCGCTGGGAAAACCTGAAGATCATGCCGGTGCGCGAAGCCTTCGAGCATTCGGTCAACCTGGTCTTTGTCCGCCTGATGCGCGACATCGTGCGCTACGAGACCTACCGGCTGCATCCCGATGCCGACGAATGGCTCAACAACCCGGCCGCGCCGCAGCGCCGTGGCTACCTGGTGCGCTTTGCCGACAAGGAAGGCAGCGACTACCTGCGCGCCTTCTACGGCAAGTACCGCGGCAAGACCTGGCCGGAGCGGGTCCGGCGCGCGCTGGAGAACCGGCGCTTCAGCCAGGTCGGGCTGGCGGTCACGCTGCGCAGCATCGAGCCGGACGCCGACCTCGAGCAGTTCAGCAAGACCATGCGGGCCACGCTGCCGAAGATCGCGGGCGCGCCGCTGACCGACGAAGTCTTGGCCAAGATGTACAACAAGTACGGCCCGCGCAGCTTCAACCTGAACGATCGCGGCTACCTGGCGCGCGTGCATCCGCTCGAGCTATGGCTGCTGGACTACCTGCGCGAGCGCCCCGATGCCAGCCTGGATGAGGTCCTGCGCGACAGCACCGAGCAGCGCCAGGAGGTTTACGCCTGGCTGTTCAAGACCCGCAATCCGGGCGGCCAGACCCGGCGCATCCGCGGGCAGCTCGAGCGCCAGGCCTTCGCCGAGATCGCGCGCCGCTGGCAGCGGCTGGGCTATCCGTTCAGCGCCATCACGCCGTCCTATGCCTCGGCCATCGGCGCCGCCGGCGACCGCCCGGCGGCCCTGGCCGAGTTGGTCGGCATCATCCAGAACAACGGCGTGCGCCAGCAGGCCACCGCGCTGCGCAACCTGGACTTTGCGCAAGGCACGCCGTATGCCACCGATTTCGGACTGGGCATGGAGGGCAAGCGGCTGCTGAGCGAGGAACTGTCCACGGTGGTGCGCGCGGCGCTGGTGGGCGTGGTGCAGTCGGGCACGGCGGGGTCGCTGCGGACCGCGCTGGGCAGCAGCGGCATCGTGGCCGGCGGCAAGACCGGTACCGGCGACCACCGCTACGAGGTCTACGGGCCGGGCGGCAGGCTGATCTCGTCGCGCGTGGTCAGCCGCTCGGCCACCTTCGTGTTTTTCCTTGGCGAGCGCTACTTCGGCAATGTCACCGCCTACGTGCAGGAACCCTATGCGGCACGCTACAACTTCACGAGTGCCTTGTCGGTGGCGCTGYTGAGATCGCTGGCGCCGACCATCCTGCCGCTGGTGCGCGACGGTGGCGTGCGCTCGCCGCTGGCCTGCAAGCACTGAGCGGGGGAGCGGGGGCTGCCGCCTGCGCTGCCCTGTGTTGCCCTGTGTTGTCTGTGCCGCCCGTGCCGCCCGTGTTGCCTGAGCGACCTAGTCCCAGCAATGGCGCAGGGCGCAGTAGCGGTCTTCGGAGCTGCGCGCCTCGCGCTCGTACTCGGCGATGACCTGCAGGGTGGCGCGCTGGAGCAGGGATCCGGTGGTCAGCAGGGCCGCGAGATCGCGCAGGCCCTGCAGGCCGATCACGGTGGGGATATTGGCTTCTTGCTGCATGATGCGTTGCTGGCTCTGGATAGGCGGTTTGTGCCGCTCGATGATTCGAGTGTAGTGAGCCGGGGGCAGGGCAAATGCAAGGGAATGTGTCCGCGCGAACCCTTTGTGGCGCAAGGATTCGAAGCGCCACTTCAGATCCAGCCAAAGTGGCGGGCAAGCAGCCCCGCAGCCAGCAAGGTAGTGCAAATCCACAACACCACGATCACCACCGCCGCGGCCCGGCTGCGGGGGCGTTGCTGTGCAGCAACGGCTGCCGCGCGGTATTCGTGCATCAGCTCGGGCGGGATCATCCGTACGGCCAGCAGCACGCCGAGCGGGACCAGCACCACGTCATCCAGGTAGCCCAGCACGGGGATGAAATCCGGGATCAGGTCGATCGGGGACAGCGCGTAGCCCGCCACCAGCAGGGCCATTGCCTTCGCATACCAGGGCGTGCGCGCGTCGCGCGCGGCCAGCCACAGGGCATGCACATCGCGCAGCGCATCGCGGGCCCAGCCGCGCCAGCACGCGCCCAGGCGCAGCAGGTGGCCGCGCACGTCGTCGGCCACCGGCACCACGGCCAGCGCCAGCAGCAGCGCCGCCAGCCAGAGCGTGGCACTGAAGCCCAGATGCTTGAATCCCAGCGCCCCGGTCACGCCGCCGATGAAGAACAGCGCCACCAGCGTGGCCAGCGTGCGCAGCCTGGCGCGGTTGGCCAGCACCGGCGGCCGGCCGGCGCCGGCCGCGTTCCAGTAGAACAGCTTGCCGAGTTCGATGCCGATATCCGTGACCATGCCGGTGATGTGGGTGGTGCGGATCTCGGCATTGGAGACCTTGGTGATCATGGCGTTCTGCAGGCCCATGATGAAACACAGCAACATCACCGTGGCCGTGCCGAGGATCCATTTGTGGGTCCCGAGGTTGCCGCCGAGCAAGCCGAAGCACAACAGCAGCACGGCCTCCAGCAGCAGGGGCAGGGCATATTCGCTGTGGAGGTCTTCGCGCCGCGCCCAGTTGATCAGGATGGCCGAGGTCGCGGCGCCCGCCACGAACGACAGCAGCGCGCCAAGCCCTTCCAGGATCAGCGCCACCTGGCCGAGCGCGAGGTGGTCGGCCATGGCGGAGACGATGCCGCTCATATGCGAGGTGTACTGCTGGACCGCCAGGAAGCCGCCCGCGTTGGTGGCGCCGGCGACGAAGCTGAGGTAGCAGGCGAGCTGCCGGTTGGCCTGCGGGCTGCGCCGGCGTCCGGCAAGGCTGCGCAGGTAAGGGATCGGCATGATGGCGGGTTCCGTGGGCGGCCGTGGGGCCGTGGGCGTTTGCCTCAGATGGTAATCCACCCCGGGCCTTGCGCCGGCATGCCCGATACGCCACGCCGGAGGCCATCCGCTGGCAGAATGGCGGTTCGCCCGCACGCGGCGGCGCCTCGCCTGGCCCGCGTCGTGCGCGCGCGCCCCCATCTCAGCCCATCGACCCAACGTCACCGGAGCCATTGCCACAACATGCAAGCACGCCCCCAACCCGATGCCATCGCGTCCCGCCCGTTCTCGCTGACCCTCGCGGCGCTGGTGCTGGCCGCCACGCCGGCCTTCGCGCAGACCATTCCGGTGCCGGCGGTGTCGCCCGCGGTGGACCGCGCCTACGCCAGCCTGGAAGCCGATCCATTGTTCAAGAAGGTCCTGGCCGATGTGAAGGCGGACGATGCGCGCTCGCTGGGCGACCTCAAGGCCCTGACCGAGATCCCCGCGCCGCCTTTCAAGGAGCGCGCCCGCGCCGAATATTTCCTGGGCCGCCTCAAGGCGCTGGGGCTGGCCGACGCCCATCTCGACGCCGAAGGCAACGCCATCGGGACCCGCAAGGGCAGCGGCAACGGCCCCGTGCTGCTGATCTCCGCCCACCTCGACACCGTGTTCCCCGAGGGCACCGACGTCACCGTCAAGCCGCGCGGCGGCCGCCTGTACGCGCCCGGCATCTCGGACGACACGCGCGGCCTGACCGTGCTGCTGTCGTGGCTGAAGGTGCTCAACGACAACAATGTCCGCACCGTCGGCGACCTGGTCTTCGTGGGCAATGTGGGCGAGGAAGAGCTGGGCAACCTGCGTGGCATGAAGGCGGTGTTCCGCGATCATCCGGAGATCGACGGCATGGTCGGGATGGAGCCGGGCGAGGGCGACCGCGTGCTGGCGCTGGGCACCGGCAGCCACCGTTACGAAGTGACCTTCCGCGGCCCCGGTGGCCACAGCTTCGGCGCGTTCGGCCTGCCCAGCGCCATCCATGCGATGGGCCGCGCGATCGCCAAGGTGAGCGACGTACGTCCGCCCGAGGATCCCAAGACCACCTTCACCGTGGGCACCGTAGGCGGCGGCACGTCGGTCAACGCGATTGCCGGCGATGCGCGCATGGCCGTGGATATCCGCTCCAACGCCACGCCGKCGCTGCTCGAGACGGAAAAGCAGATCATGGCGGCGATCGATGCCGGCGTGGCCGAGGAAAACCGGCGCTGGCACCCGGCCCACGCCGGCAGCCAGATCACCTACCAGGTGCGCCAGATCGGTGACCGCCCGGCCGGCCGCACGCCGCCCGACGCGGTGATCGTGCAGGCCGCGGTGCGCGCCATCGACGGCTACGGCAAGGGCAAGCCCAGCCTGCGCGGCGGCAGCACCGACGCCAACGTGCCGATGGCGCTCGGCATTCCGGCCATCATCATCGGCAGCGGCGGCAAGACCGGCGGTTTCCACGCGCGCGACGAATGGTATGACCCGGCCAACGCCTGGGAAGGCGCCCAGGTCGGGCTCACCACCGTGCTTGGCCTGGTGGGCGTGCAGGGCGTGAGCCAGCCGCTGCTGGAAAAGCGCCCGGCGGCGAAGTAGGCCCCGCGCGCGCAGGCCCCGGCCCTCGGGCCGCCGCCGCCGGGTGCGGCGCCTATCGCAGCGAATGGCCGGGYGGTGGCGCGGGGCGCTCCAGCGGCCGCGGCGTGTTGATCCATTGCGCTACCGCGCCGGCGTCCAGCGGACGCGAGAACAGGTAGCCCTGGCCCATGTGGCAGCCCTGCGCGAGCAGGAACTGGCGCTGGGCCTCGTTCTCCACGCCTTCGGCGACCACCGCGAGCTTCAGGCTGTCGCCAATGCGGATCACGGCGCTGGCCAGCTCGCGCGCGGCGGCGTCGCTCTCCAGGTCGATCACGAAGCTCTTGTCGAGCTTGAGCTGGTGCACCGGTAGCTGGCGCAGGTAGCCCAGGCTCGAGTAGCCGGTGCCGAAGTCGTCCATCGACAGGCGCACGCCCTGCGCGTGGATGGCGGCCACGGTGGCGGCGATGCCGGCATCGTCTTCCATCAGCAGGCCTTCGGTCATCTCCAGCACCAGCGCTTGGGCGGGCAGGCCGTGCCGCGACAGCGTCTCGGCGACATGGCCGGCCAGCGCCGGGTCGCGGAAGCTGGCCGGGGAGATATTCACGGAGATGGTCGGCACCGGGATGCCGTCGCGGCGCCAGGCGGCCATCTGCGCGCAGGCGCGCTCGAGCACCCAGCGGTCCAGCGTGCCGATCAGGCCGCTGTCTTCGGCCAGCGGCACGAAGCGGTCGGGCGGGACCTTGCCGAAATGCGGGTGGTGCCATCGCACCAGCACTTCGAGCCCATACAGCCGGCCGTCGCTGAGGAATACCTGTGGCTGGAAATTCAGGTGCAGCTCGTTGCCCAGCAGCGCTTCGCGCAGGGCCGACTCCAGGGCCAGGCGCTCCTGCGCGGCCCAGTTCATCTCGATGCTGAAAAAGCGGAACAGATTGCGCCCGGCTGCCTTGGCGTCGTACATGGCCATCTCGGCGCAATGCAGCAGGTAGTCCAGCGTGTCGCCGTCCGACGGGAACAGGCTGATGCCGATGCTGGCCGAGGGGGCGATGCTGGCATGGTCGATGCGCAGCGGCAGGCGCAGCGCGGCCAGCAGGCGCTGGCCCGTGGCGATGGTCTTGGTGCGGTCGGATTCCGGCAGCACCAGGGCAAATTCGTCGCCCGACAGGCGCGCCACCAGCGCGCTCTCGCCGGCATGGGCGGTCAGGCGCTTGGCCACCTCGCGCAGCATCTTGTCGCCGCCGCTGTGGCCGAGCGAGTCGTTGATGTACTTGAAGCGGTCCAGGTCGACGAACAGCACGCTGAGCGCCGCGCCAGCCTGGCGCGTGGCCAGCAGCAGCTTGCCGGCCTGGCGCTGCAGCAGGCTGCGGTTGGGCAGGCCGGTGAGGGAGTCGTACTGGTCAAGCTGCTGGATCCGTTCGGCGGCGTCGTCGCGCTCGAAAGCCAGCTTGCACAGCGAAGCGCACACCTCCACCACCTGCTGGTGGAAGGCGTCGGGCGCGCGCACGCTGCGGAAATAGAAGGCCAGGGTAGCAAGCACGCGGCCGTCGCCGGCCTTGATCGGGTACGACCAGCAGGCCGCCAGGCCGAGCGGCAAGGCCAGGTGGCGATAATCCACCCAGCGCGGATCGGTGGAGATATCGCTGGCCACCACCGCCTCGCCCAGCCAGGCGGCGGTGCCGCAGGAGCCCACCTGCGGGCCGATGCGCAGCCCGTCGAGCACGGCCGCATACTCGGGCGGCAGTGCCGGCGCCGCCAGCGGGCGCAGGCGCCGTTCGCTATCCACGCGCAGCACCGTGGCGATCACCGAAGGCGCCACGCGCTGCACCTCCTGGCAGATCAGCTCCAGCACGGCCGGCAGGGGCTGTTCCATCACCATGGCGTGCAGCACCTTGCGCTGGAGCAGCTCGTAGGTCTTTTTCTGCGTGATGTCGGACAGGATGACGATGCCGTGGTGGTGCTGGCCCGCGGTGCTGACCAGATGCCGCACGGTGGCCGATACCCACAGCGGGCTGCCGCAGCTCGCGTAGATCAGGGCCTCGTGGCGTTCCACGCCCGGCGTGGGACGGTTGGCCTGCAGGCGCTGCATGGCGGCCATATTGGTGAATTCGCCGGCCAGGACCTCGCAGGGCATCCTGCCTACCATGTCGTGCGGCGCGTAGCCGAGCATGCGCGTCAGGCCGGCGTTGACATAGACGATGCGCCAGTCGGCATCCACCACCAGGACCGCGCTGTCGATCTCGTCGGCGATCACGGACAGCACCGGATGGTCTTCGCGGCGTGCGCCGGCGCCGCCGGCCACCTTGACCAGCAGCGTGCGCAGGGTGACATCGCCCAGCGTGGTGCTCGATTCCGCGACGAAGCCAAAGCGCACCTGGCCAT
This sequence comes from Cupriavidus sp. 05N38, assembly GCF_056397345.1. Lineage (NCBI taxonomy): Bacteria > Pseudomonadati > Pseudomonadota > Betaproteobacteria > Burkholderiales > Burkholderiaceae > Cupriavidus > Cupriavidus sp. 05N38. The sequence goes on along the minus strand of NZ_JBFTNF010000022.1, from coordinate 71,227 downwards.
CCGCGCGCAGGATCTGCACCGCCGGCAGGGGCTCGCCGTGCTCGCCGGCCGGCCCCGGGTGCGCGCCGGGCGCGGCGCCGGCGGGCAGCCGCTGCACCACCGTCGCGGCATCCATGCCAACGACCTGCTTGCGGCTCGCGCCATAGAGCGCTTCCGCCGCAGCGTTGAGGAAGAGCACATGGTTGTCTGCGTTCAGGACGAAGACAGCGTCGGTGGCCTGCTCGAGCGAGTTGCGGAACAGCTGATGTGGGTCGGCTATGCTGAGCGCTTTGTCTCTGTCTGACATGAGTGAGTATGCGTCGCTAACGACCGATAATGCCTGCCCGCCCCGGCTTGGCCTCGCGGGACAATGACTCGGCTCTGGGACAGCTATCGGCATCCGGGGCTGGAACCTGAAGTTATTTTTTCGGCGCTGGCCCGGCCCGGCCCGGCACGGTGCGGGCCGGTCTGGGCCGGCAGGTGGCGAATGGCCTGCCACGCGGCGCCTGGCCTTGGCATAATTGCGGCGAGTCCCGGCAGTGCACGCCGCGTTGCCCCTGGCCGCGGCGCGTTTCGCAGCCGTCAACCGTCAACCGCCAACCGTCTTCCGCCCGGAGCCACCGACATGATGGAATACAAGAGCCTGCTGGTCGAACTTGGCCCGGACCCCGGCTGCGCCGATCGCGTGCGGCTGGCGGCCGGGCTGGCGCAGCGCAGCGCGGCGCATGTGACCGGCCTGACCGCGACCGGCATGCGGCTCGAGCCGTTCCGCGGCGCCGGCGATGATGCTGGCCGCTATGCCGAGCTGGCGAGGCGCCAGTTGCTGGCGCAGGGTGCCGCCGCCGGTGCCGACTTCCACCGCGTCATGCAGGAGACGGCGCCCGCGGTGAGCTGCGCCCACCGCGTCGTCGAGGAAGACACGGGCTGGGCGCTGGCCAGGGAAGGCCGGCTGGCCGACCTGATCGTGCTGGCCCGGCTGGCGGGCCCGGAAGCGCTGCCCGTGCTGGTGGCGCAGACCGCCGAATACGTGATGCTGGAAGCGGGCAGGCCGGTGCTGCTGGTGCCGCCCGGCGTGCGCAGCCTGTCCTGCGGGCACATCGCGATCGCCTGGGATGGTGGCCGGGAAGCGGCCCGCGCGGTGGCCGACGCCATGCCGCTGCTGCGCGAGGCCGCGCGCGTGACCGTGGTATCGGCCACTGGCGCGGACGCCGGCGTGCTCCAGCCGCCCGCCACCGCCGAAGCATTGTGCGCGCACCTGGCGCGGCACGGCATCGCCGCCTCGGTGCATGCCGTGAGCGGCAGCCAGCGGCCCGGGCCGCTGTTGCTGGAGGCGGTGGGCACCCTGCAGGCCGACCTGCTGGTCGCAGGCGGCTACGGCCACGCGCGGCTGCGCGAGCTGGTCACCGGCGGCACGACGCGCACGCTGATGCGGCAGGCCGACATCCCCGTATTCATGTCGCACTGACTGGACCACCAAGGGCTCACCATGACTATCGACTGGGCGCATTTCACGCCGCTGCCCGCGCTGGCCGGCGGCTTGCTGATCGGGCTGGCCGCGGCCCTCCTTGTCCTGTGCAACGGACGCATCGCCGGCATCAGCGGCATCGTGGGCGGGCTGCTGCGCCCCGCGCGGCGGGAGGTGGCGTGGCGGCTGGCTTTCGTGGCGGGCCTGCTCGGCGCGCCCCTGGCCTGGCGCTTGTTCGCGGCCCTGCCCGGGATCCACGTCGAGGCGGGCACCGGGGTGCTGGTCGTGGCCGGCCTGCTGGTCGGCGTGGGCACCCGCTACGGCGCGGGCTGCACCAGCGGGCATGGCGTGTGCGGACTGTCCCGGCTGTCGCCGCGTTCACTGGTGGCCACGCTGGCGTTCATGGCGGCCGGCTTCGCCACTGTCTATGGCGTTCGCCACCTGTGGGGCGGCTGAGATGACAGTACGTGCTTCCCCATTCCCTCTGGTTCGCCGTGTCGCGCCCTTGCTGTCTGCGCTGCTGGCCGGCCTGGTGTTCGGCTTCGGGCTGATCCTGGCCGGCATGGCGAATCCGGCCAAGGTGCTTGGCTTTCTCGATCTGGCGGGGGCCTGGGATCCCTCGCTGGCACTGGTGATGGGCGGCGCCGTCGCGGTCGGCCTGGCGGCGTTCGCGCTGGCGCGGCGGCGCAGCGCGTCATGGCTTGGGCTGCCCATGCAGCTGCCCGCCACGCGCCAGATCGACCGGCGCCTGCTCGCCGGCAGCCTGCTGTTCGGCATCGGCTGGGGACTGGCGGGCATCTGCCCGGGCCCGGCGCTGGTGCTGCTGGGCTCCGGCGTGTGGCAGGGCATGGTTTTCGTGCTGGCCATGCTGGCGGGCATGGTCTTGTTCGAATGGCTGGAACGGCTCGGGCGGACCCGCGCGCCGGGGACGCAGGCAAACCGCGGCACGCACTGAAGACATGGAACGCATGAAGGCCGAAGCCCACGCAATCAACGAGAAAGACGCCCCCGACACGCCCGCCAAGTCGGCGGCGGCGCGCCGCAGCACCTGGGTCAGCGTCGGGGTGAATATCCTGCTGTCCTGCACCCAGATGGTGGCCGGGCTGGTCGCTGGCTCGCAGGCGCTGATCGCCGACGCCGTGCATTCCTTGTCGGACCTGGTCTCGGACTTCGTGGTGCTGTTCGCCAGCCACCATAGCCGCAAGGGCGCGGATGCCGATCACCAGTATGGCCACCAGCGTTTCGAAACGGCCGCCTCGCTGGCCATCGGCGTGCTGTTGCTGGCCGTGGGCGTCGGCATGCTGTGGACGGCGGTGCAGAAGCTCGAGCATCCCGAATTGCTGCAGGCGGTCAAGGGCATTGCCCTGTGGGTGGCGCTGGGCGCGCTGGTGGCCAAGGAACTGCTGTTCCGCTACATGCTGGCGGTGGCGCAGCGCGTGCGCTCGGGCATGCTGGTGGCCAATGCCTGGCACGCGCGCTCGGACGCGGCGTCTTCGCTGGTGGTGGCGCTGGGGGTCGGCGGCAATATGCTGGGCATGCACATGCTGGATCCGATCGCGGCGCTGGTGGTCGGCCTGATGGTGAGCAAGATGGGCTGGCGCTTCTCGTGGTCGGCGCTGCATGACCTGATGGACGGCGCCGTCGACGCGCAGACCGTGGAAGCCATCCGCCAGGCCATGGCCGCCACCCCCGGCGTGCAAGGCCTGCACGATCTGCGCACGCGCAAGATGGGCGACTTCATCCTGGCCGACGTGCATCTGGAGATCGACGGCGCGATCACGGTGGAGGCGGGCCACCGCATCGCGGTGGAAGCGCGCCGGCGCGCCATGCAGGTGACCGACGTGCTGGACGTGATGACGCACGTGGATCCGGTGCGCCCGCGGGGCTGAGCGCGCGGCAGGGCGGGGTGCCCGGGGCGCAACGGCAAATGGCGATGCCCGGTATGATGGCGCTTTTGCCCCGGCGCGCCGGCCCCGGTGCGCTTCCCGAGACTGCCAATCCTCCGCCCCGGACGGCATCGCGCCGCTCCACGCACGCCCGTCAATGGAAACCACGCAAAGCCAGTCCTCGATGAGATTCCTGCCGTATCTCGTCGCCGCTACCTTTTTCATGGAGTACCTGGACACCACCGTGCTGGCCACGGCCTTGCCACAGATGGCACACTCGTTCGGGGTCGGGCCGAACGACCTCAGCCTGGGCATGACTTCCTACATGCTGGCGCTGGCGGTGTTTATCCCGGTCAGCGGCTGGGTGGCCGACCGCTTTGGCTCCAGGACCGTGTTCGGCGCCGCGATCGTGGTGTTCACGGTGGCGTCGGTGCTGTGCGGCGCGTCCAGCGGGCTCGCCGAATTCACCGCGGCGCGCGTGCTGCAGGGCATCGGCGGGGCGATGATGGTACCGGTGGGGCGCCTGATCGTGGTGCGCAATACGGACAAGCGCCACCTTATCAAGGCCATCTCCACCATCACCTGGCCGGCCATCGTGGCGCCGGTGGTGGGGCCGCCCATCGGTGGCTTCATCACGACCTACGCGTCCTGGCGCTGGATCTTCCTGCTCAATGTGCCGTTCGGCATCGCGGCGCTGGTCGCCACGCTGATGATGATCCGCAACGTGCGCGAGACCGAGCCCAGGCCGCTCGATGTGGTCGGTTTCCTGCTCAGCGGCGCCACGCTGACCTTCGTCCTGTACGGCACCGAGCTGGCCAGCCAGCAAGGCTCCAGCCTGGCGACGGCAGGCGGCTTCGTGGCCGCGGGGCTGGTGCTGGGCGTGCTGGCCGTGCGCCACGCGGCGGGCCACCCGCATCCGCTGCTCGACTTCACCACGCTGCGCGTGCCGACGTTCTCGGTCACGGTGCTCACCGGTTCGGTCACGCGGGTGGGCATCGGCGCGGTGCCGTACCTGATGCCGCTGCTGTTCCAGATCGGCTTCGGGCTGTCGGCGTTCCGCTCGGGCCTGCTGCTGCTGGCCAGTGCGCTGGGCAACCTCGGCATGAAGGCGCTGACCACGCGCGTGCTGCACCGCTACGGTTTCCGCACCACGGCGATCGTGGACGTGGCTTTCGCCAGCCTGTTTATCGTCGCGTGCGGCCTGCTCACCCCCGCAACGCCGCTGGCCGTGGTCCTGCTGGTGGTGTTCGTCTACGGCGTGACGCGCTCGATGCAGTTTTCCACACTCGCCACGCTGGCCTATGCCGATATCCCGCAGCCGCAGATGAGCAGCGCCAACACGCTGTGGAACGCCGCCCAGCAGATGACGATCGGCCTGGGCATCGCGTTCGGCTCGCTGTCGCTGCGCGTGGCGGCGTCGATGCGCGGGGAGAGCGGCCAGGCCGATATGCCGCATTTCACCCTCGGCGATTTCCGCTGGGCCTTCCTGTTCGCGGGGGTCCTGACGCTGGTGTCGTTGATCGGCTATGTCCGCCTTGCGCCGGACGCGGGGCGTCACCTGGCGAGCCGGGGCAAGACGGCCTGAATGGCTTGAATGGCTTGAATGGCCCGGGCGCCGCTGCGGCAGTTCCGCGTCCGCGGCCGGAATCTCCTGCGCCATCGCCAGCGTGCTCGTCGGCTGGTGCCGCGGCCGTGCTCAATGCAGATCGTGTGCCGCGCCCCTGCGGGCCGCGACGCCCGGCACGCCCGGCGATGCGGCCGGCGCGGCGGCATCGCCGTGGCGCGCCGCCAGTTCATGCTCATGCAGGCTGGCGTCCTGCCACTGCTTGCCGTCCCAGGCCTGGAAATGCAGGTCGGCCAGCGGGATGGCGGACATCGTTCCCAGCCAGTCGGTCGGGTTCGCGCCGGCGCGCAGCCCCTTGGTCACCATGACCATGGCTTCGGGCACATCGATGCCTGCCACGCGGGTGATGGCCGGCCACGGCAGCAGGCGGGTGTCGTTGCGCGGCAGGCCGAAGCGGAACAGGGGAGCCTGCGCGCGCAGGCCGGCCTGCGGGCGGTGGCGGAACATGTCGCGGCGCTTCCATTCGGTCTTGGCCGCGGACGGATCCCATTGTTGCCGGCGCGAGAACCACAGCACCTTGGCGGCGCCGGCGGACACCGGCAAGGCGGTCGGGATCAGCCCTTGGGACTGGGCGATCGTCGGTAGATGGCTCCCCGTGGTGTAGTGCCAGGCGAGATTGGTGGCGTTCATGACGGACTCCTGCTGTACGCCCCATACACTGAGCCCGAAAGCTTGTCATGACAAGCAGGCGAAACGATATATTGCACTGCAAGAAATTATGACGCACTTGCCACCTTGGCTGGCGAGGCGTCCGCCAGGCCAGCACTGGGGCGGGCTGGCGGATGTGGCCGTTTTTCCGGCGCCGGTGCACCGCAGCAATGTGCGGAAAAAATGGAGGAAAACCGCTAATCGCGGCGCGGCGAAAAGCGACTCATACGCTTCTTTCCTCCTCGTCCGGAGCATCCAGGGCGGAGCGCGCCGCGACCCGGCGCAACGCGTCCAGGGCGGCACTGACGGCAATCCTGCCGAAGCCATCTTCACGCCAGTACATCGACACGGAGCCGAACCCGGCGAGGCGCAGCGGCAGGATGCGCAGCGCGCCCAGCTGTTCCAGCCGCCGCGCGGTGCGATGGGAGGCCACGCCGATCATATTGCTGTGGTTGAGCAGGGTCAGGTTCAGGATGACCGAGTTCGATTCCACGCAGTCGGCCGGCATGCTCTTGCCGGCGGCGTTCAGGGCGGATTCCAGCGTATTGCGGATTGGCGTGCCGCGCGGCCAGATGATCCAGCGGTAGGCCTGCACATCGCTCCAGCCGGGCTCCGCCAGTTCGAACAGCGGATGGCGCGGGCGCGTCACGAAGTGGATCGGCTCCATGTATAGCGCTTCGGTGCGCATATGGCCGTCCTGCAGTTCCGGCGCGGAACGCCCCACCACGATGTCGACCTCGCCGCGCGCGAGCTGCGCCATCAGCAGGTTCATGGTGCTTTCGACCAGCCGCACTCGTGCCCTGGGCAGGCGTTGCAGCAGTGCGGTGACGGCCAGCGGCACGGTATCGGCGGCCGACGCGCCCGAGGTACCGAGCACCACCAGCCCGCTGCCGCCTTCGCGCATGGCCAGCATGTCGTCGCGGGCGGTGTCCAGGTGCGCTTCGATGCGCCGGGCATGCGCGATCATCGACTCGCCGTAGGGCGTTGGCCGCAGGCCCCGCGCATGGCGCTCGAACAATGGCAGCCCGATGTCGTCCTCCAGTTCCTTGAGCCACTTCGACAAGGCCGGCTGCGTGGTGCTGAGCGCCACGGCGGTCTGGCTCATATTGCCGGTCTGGGCCAGGCTGAGCAGCATCTGAAGGTTGCGCAGACGGAGGCGCTGGGTCCAATCCATAAGGGTTATCCCTTTGAGGTATATCCATTGGAATATGGATAAGAGGAATTGATTATTTTACAGGGTATATCTCCGGAAGTATAAATACGTCATCGCAGCCCGCATCCTTCCATTCACCCGCGGCTGCACCTCGCCGGACCACGGCGCAGGATCCGGAGACAACCATGTCAGACGCAAACAGGAATGCAGAGCGCGCGGCCTACTACGACCGCATCGGCCGCAACCAGATGACGCCGCTGTGGGAATCCCTGCACGCCCTGGTGCCGCCGCAGCCGCGCCCGCAGGCGCAGCCTGCCATCTGGAAGTACGCCGAGGTGCGCCCGCTGGTGATGCAGGCGGGCAATGTCATCAGCGCGGCCGAGGCGGTGCGCCGCGTGCTGGTGCTGGAAAACCCGGGCCTGCCAGGCAAGTCGAGCATCACTTCTACCCTCTATGCCGGCCTGCAGCTGATCCTGCCCGGCGAGATCGCGCCCAGCCACCGGCATACGCAGTCCGCGTTGCGCTTCATCGTGGAAGGCCGCGGCGCCTGGACCGCCGTCAACGGCGAGCGCACCACCATGCAACCCGGTGACTTCATCATCACGCCGTCGTGGACCTGGCACGACCATGGCAATCCTTCGCTGGAAGACGGCGGCGAGCCGGTGGTCTGGCTCGACGGACTGGACATCCCGCTGCTGGTGCACCTGGATGCCGGCTTTGCCGAGAACTACCCGGAGGCTTCGCAGCCCGTGCTGCGCCCCGAGGGCGACAGCTTCGCGCGCTTCGGCCACAACATGCTGCCGGTGCGCCACCGCGTGACCGATCCGACTTCGCCGATCTTCAGCTATCCCTATGCCCGCAGCCGCGAGGCGCTCGACCAGCTTTACCGCAATGGCGAGCTGGACGCCTGGGACGGCGTGAAGCTGCGTTATGTGAATCCCGCCACCGGCGGCTGGCCGATGCCAACCATGGCGACCTTCATGCAGTACCTGCCGGCGGGTTTCCAGGGCAAGACCTACCGCAGCACCGATGCCACCGTGTATTCCGTGGTGGAAGGGCGCGGCACCGTGCGCATCGGCGATGCGCAGTTCCAGTTCGAGCCGCGCGACACCTTCGTGGTGCCCTCATGGGCGCCGGTGCAACTGGCCTCGCTGGACGATACGGTGTTGTTCAGCTATTCGGACCGCCCGGTGCTGTCCGCGCTCAACCTGCTGCGCGAAGAGCGCAGCTGATCTCACGCTTTCCGGCAGGCAAGGCAAGGCGCCGCGCCTGAGCCGCGCGCGCCTGCCGGCACGCCCTCCCGTTTTCCATTTATCCATGAGGTTCCGCATGTCGTTCGTTGTCACCCCGCCCGCCACCGTCGCCATTCCGGTCGTCGGCAGCCAGGATCAGTTTCCCGTGCGCCGCGTCTACTGCGTCGGCCGCAACTACGCCGCCCATGCCCGTGAAATGGGTTTCGATCCGGACCGCGAGCCGCCGTTCTTCTTCTGCAAGCCGGCCGATGCCGTGGTGCCCGTGGCCTACGGCGAGACGCTGACGCTGCCGTACCCCGCCCAGACCGCCAACTTCCACTATGAGGCCGAGCTGGTGGTGGCGATCGGCAAGGGCGGCTCCGACATCGCGCTGGAACAGGCGCTGGAGCATGTGTGGGGCTACGCCGTGGGCCTGGACATGACCCGCCGCGACCTGCAGATGAAGATGCGCGAGATGGGCCGCCCGTGGGAAATCGGCAAGGCCTTCGACGTGTCCGCGCCGATCGGCCCGATCCACCCGGCCGGCGACGTGGGCCATTTCGAGCAGGGCGCGATCTGGCTGACCGTGAACGGCGCGGACAAGCAGCGCAGCGACGTGACCCACCTGATCTGGTCGGTGGCCGAAACCGTGGCGGACCTGTCGAAGTTCTTCCGCCTGGAACCGGGCGACCTGATCTACACCGGCACGCCCGAAGGCGTGGGCGCCGTCAAGCCGGGCGACCTGATGGCGGTGGGCGTGGAGCGCCTGGGCGAGTTGTCGGTGCGCGTGGCCTGATGTACCGGCGGCTTTCAGCAGGAGGGCTGCATCGTGCAGATCTATAGTTTCTTCAACAGCTCCACGTCCTACCGCGTGCGCATCGCGCTGGCGCTCAAGGGCCTGCCGTACGACTACCGGGGGGTCAATATCCGCACCGGCGAGCATCGCGCCGCGGACTATGTGAGCGCCATCAACCCGTCGGCCGCGGTACCGGCGCTGGCGGACGGCGATTTCCACCTCGGCCAGTCGCTGGCGATCATCGACTATCTGGATGCCCGCCACCCGCAGCCGCGCCTGATCCCGCTGGAGCCCGCGCTGCGCGCGCGGGTGCTGGAACTGAGCTATGCCGTTGCCTGCGACATCCATCCGGTCAACAACCTGCGCGTCCTGCGCTACCTGCAGGACAAGCTGGGCGCATCGCCGGAGCAGAAGGACGCGTGGTACCGGCACTGGGTCGAGGACGGCCTGGGCATGGTCGAGCGCCTGCTGGCCGGGGACGGCCGCGGCCCGTGGTGCTTCGGCGACCAGCCCACGCTGGCCGATTGCTGCCTGGTGCCGCAGATCGCCAACGCGCAGCGCATGGGTTGCGACACCACCGCCTTTGCGCGCGCCATGGCCGTCTACCGTCACGCCAGCGAACACCCTGCGTTCGTGCAGGCAGAACCCCAGCGCCAGCCGGACTACACGGCGCGCTAACCGGTAGCGCGGGCAGCCGGCGCCAAGGCCGGGGCCCGCAACCAGGAGACCAATATGAATGACATTCGCAGCACGGACCGCAAGGTGATCGTCGTGGGCGGCGGCATCGGCGGCCTGGCCGCAGCGCTGGCGCTGGCCCGGCAGGGCATCCGCGTGGAGTTGCTCGAACAGGCCGAGAAGATCGGCGAGATCGGCGCGGGCATCCAGCTCGGCGCCAACGCCTTTGCCGCGCTCGACGCGCTGGGCGTGGGCGAGGCGGCGCGCAGGCGCTCGGTCTTCACCGACCACCTGGTGATGATGGACGCCATCGACGCCACCGAAGTGGCCAGGGTGGATGTCGGCGAGCGTTACCGCCAGCGCTTCGGCAACCCCTACGCGGTCATCCACCGTGCCGACATCCATCTCTCCATCCTGGAAGCGGTGCAGGACCATGCGCTGATCCGCTTTCGCACCGCCACGCAGGTGCGCGCCCTGGAGCAGGACGAACGCGGCGTGACCGTGGTCGACCAGCATGGCGAACGTCACCGGGCCGATGCGGTGATCGGCTGCGACGGCGTGAAATCGGCCGTGCGCGAGGCCTTGCTGGGCGACGAACCCAGGGTGACCGGCCATGTGGTGTATCGCGCCGTGGTGGACGTGGCCGACATGCCCGCCGACCTGCAGATCAATGCGCCGGTGGTCTGGGCGGGCCCGCACTGCCATCTCGTGCACTACCCGCTGCGCGGCGGCGAACAGTACAACCTGGTGGTGACCTTCCACAGCCGCGAGCAGGAGGTATGGGGCGTGCGCGACGGTAGCAAGGAAGAAGTGCTGTCCTATTTCGAGGGCATCCACGCGCGTCCCCGCCAGATGCTGGACCGTCCGACCTCCTGGCGCCGCTGGGCCACCGCCGACCGCGACCCGGTCGAGCGCTGGAGCTTCGGTCGCGCCACCATCCTCGGCGATGCCGCGCACCCGATGACGCAGTACCTCGCGCAGGGCGCCTGCCAGGCGCTGGAGGATGCCGTCACGCTGGGCGCGGCCGTCGCGGCCAGGGACGGCGATTTCGAGGCTGCCTTCGCGCTGTACGAGAAGGTCCGCATCCCGCGTACCGCGCGCGTGCTGTATTCCGCCCGCGAGATGGGCCGGCTCTACCACGCCAAGGGCGTGGAGCGGCTGGTGCGCAACTCGCTCTGGGTGGGCCGCACGCAGGAGCAGTTCTACGACGCGCTGCAATGGCTGCATGGCTGGCGTGCCGAGGACTGCCTGGAGGGCGCGCGCTAAGCACCCTGGGTGCAGCAGACAACGACAGGCAGCAAAGCCGCGCCAGGGTCAGCGATACCCGGCCGGGCAGGGACGGGCCGGCTCCAGCCGGCCGCCTGAGAAAGACAAAGGAGACCGCAGTGCCCACCCCCAAGCCATCCATCGGCATCACCGAGTTCATCGACGGCCGGCCGCTATCGGCATACCAGGTCATGATCGTCGCGCTTTGTTTCCTGATCGTCGCCATCGACGGCTTCGACACCGCCGCGATCGGCTTCATCGCCCCGGCCATCCGCGCCGAATGGCAGCTCGGCCCGGCCCATCTGGCGCCCCTGTTCGGCGCCGGGCTGGCCGGCCTGATGGCCGGTGCCTTCCTGTTCGGCCCGCTGGCGGACCGCTTCGGCCGCAAGGGCGTGCTGGTCTTCTGCGTGCTGTTCTTCGGCATCGCCAGCCTGGCCAGTGCTTTTGCCGGCTCGCTGTGGGGACTGGTCGCGCTGCGCTTCCTGACCGGCCTCGGCCTCGGCGGCGCCATGCCCAACACGATCACCCTGACCTCGGAGTACTGCCCTGCGCGGCGCCGCTCCTTCCTGGTGACCACGATGTTCTGCGGTTTCACCGTTGGCTCCGCGCTGGGCGGCCTGGCCTCGGCCAGCCTGATCGAAGAGCACGGCTGGCGTTCGGTGCTGTTGCTGGGCGGTGTGCTGCCGCTGTTGCTGCTGCCCTTGCTGCTGTGGCAACTGCCGGAATCCGTGCGCTATCTCGTGATGCGCGGCAAGCATCCGCTGCGCGTGGCGGCGACCCTGCAGCGCATCGCACCGGGCGAGCAGGTCGTTGCCGGCAGCTTCAAAATCACCGACGCGCCCCGGCCCGGCTCGCCGGTGGCCCACCTGTTCAAGCCCGAACTGGTGCGCGGCACGCTGCTGTTGTGGCTCACCTTCTTCATGAGCCTGCTGGTGATCTACCTGCTGTCGAGCTGGCTGCCCACGCTGCTGCGCGCCACCGGCGCGTCGCTCAAGACCGCGGCGCTGGTGACCATGATGTTCCAGGTCGGCGGCACCGTCGGCGCCATCGTGCTTGGCTGGCTGATGGACCGCATCAACCCGCACTACGTGCTGGCCGTGACCTACGCCCTGGCGGGTTTGTTCATCGCCGCCATCGGCAGCCTGACGTCGGCGCCGTGGCTGGCAAGCGTGGCCGTATTCGCCGYCGGCTTCTGCATCTCAGGCTCGCAGGTCGGTGCCAACGCCTTGTCGGCCGCCTACTATCCCACCGACTGCCGCGCCACCGGCGTGAGCTGGGCCAACGCCGTAGGGCGCATGGGCTCGGTGGTGGGATCGGTCGGGGGCGGCGCCATGTTGTCGATGGGGCTGACCATGCCGGCGCTGTTCCTGATCGTGGGCGTGCCGGCGGTGATCGCGGGTGCCACCATGCTTCGGCTGGGGCGGTATCGGGCCGGGGTGGTCATTGCGGCGCGTCCTGCCGTGCCGGCGGCGCATTGAGGTGCGGTGGAGCAGACCCGGCGCCTGTCCGTGACGGCAATCTCCGGGCCCGGCGCGTTCCTTCCTTGACCAATCAAATGATAATCATTATTATTTGAGTCTCAGGTTTGTGACACGATCTGAGTCAGCAAATGGGTTTCCGGACACGCTTCGTGTCCGGACTTTTTTTCCAGGCAGCGGATTCACCGCGCCCGTCTCCCTCCGGCATCTCGTTCTCCCGACACCGCCCGGAATCGCCCGGCACCGCCCGGAATCGCCCGGCACCGCCAGAAATAGCCCGGCATCGCCCGGCATCGCCCGGTCGCGCGGCGTTGCGGTAGCATCTGTCCCTGTATCCCCCGCGTTCCCGTCGCCCGGCTTTCCCGGGTTTTTTCGTCGTCCTGGTCGTTCTCGTCGTCTCGTTCCAACCCGCAGATCCGATCCCCGCCAACGCGCATGGGCAAACCAATGACGGAAGCCGGCGGTCCACCGCCATACGACGCCCCGCCGGTCGCGGATGCCGCCAGCGGCCGCCGCTGGGCCTGGCTGCCCGCCCAGGGCGGGTGGGGCTACTACACGCTGCTGGGCGCCATCGGGGTGCTGGTGCTGGGCCCGCTGGGCGGGATCGCCGCGGCCTATATGAACTTCTCGCTCGGGTTCTTCGTGGGCGGGCAGGTGCTGGCCGGCATCCTCGGCTCGACCATCACCTACGGCTACGGCGCGGATGGCCGCCACGGCGCCAACTATATCCAGACCATCGCCGCGTCGGTCGCCGGCATGAGCGGCATGGCCGTGGTGATCCAGGCGATGACGTGGCTGGGCCTGCCGGAGCCGCCGCTGTGGCAGCTGATCCTGTACATGCTCTGCGTGGGCATGTTCGGCGTGGGCGTGGGCATGTTGTATACGCCGGTCCTGGTGGACCGCCTGCAACTGACGTTCCCGTCGGGGCTGGCGGTGGCCAATATCCTGCGCGCGCTGACCGATCCGGTGCTGCTGCGGCACTCGGTGTCGCGCCTGGCCGGCGGCACGCTGCTGGGCATCGCGTGCGGCGTCGGCGCGGCGCGCGTGGCGCGGCTGGCGGCCATCGATCTGTCTGCCTCCACCTTTGGCGCTGGCATGATCGTGGGGGCGCGGATCGGGCTGGCGGCGCTGGTGGCGGGTCTCGCGGGCCAGGCGCTGGTGCCTTACTTCGTCTCGATCGGCTGGCTGGCACCGGGCGATCCGTTCCGCAAGATCACCTTCCTGATCGCGCTCGGCATGATCATGGGCGCGGCGCTGGTCGATATCTCCCTGATCCTGCGCCGGGCCTTGCGCCAGGCCCGGGCCGCACCCGGCGCGCGGCTGGCTGCGCAAGGGCGCGGCGCCTCATGGCGGCTGCTGGCGTGGGTGGTGTTCTGGGGGGCGGCCATCGTCGCGGTGGGCTCGGGCCTGCTGCACCAGCCGGCGGGCTACCTGCTGCTGGCGGTGGTGCTGGTGTTCGTGTTCGCGATGGTCAATGGCATCTCGGTCGGCATGGTGGACCAGAACCCGATTTCCTCGGCCTTCGTGCTGTCGGTGATCCTGATGGCGGCGCTCGGCCTGAAGGATCCGCAGGTGGGGCTGATCGCGGCGACGGTGCTGCTGGTCTCCACCAGCCAGGCCTGCGACATGCAGCAGGACCGCTCCACCGGGTGGCGCCTGGGCACGGACCGTACCGTCCAGTTCCGTTTCCAGGTGGCCGGGATCGTGGCCGGCGCGGTGCTGGCGGTGCTGTTCGCGCGGCTGTTCATGCGCGCCTATCCCGAGCTGGCGCTGGACCAGACGGTGCTGGCGGCGGACGCGCAGCCGCACCGCTGGGCGTCCGCCATGACCTACAAGATCGTCGGCGCGCTGCGCGGGCTGGCGCAGGACCTGCCGCACCAGCGGCTGGCGGTGGCGATCGGCATGGGCATCGGCCTGGCCACGGCGGTACTGCGGCTGCTGGTCCGGTCGTGGCCGGCGTACCGGCGCTTCGTCGATGGGGGCGGGCGGGGCAGGGCGGTGGATTTCCTGGTGGATACGGTCTTGCTGCCTTCGCCCTATGCGTCGTCGTTCGGCGGCTTCGTGAACCTGCCGACTTCGGCCTGGTTCGCCGCCGGCGGCGTGGTGGCCAGCGTGGCCAACGGCCTGCCGGGACGCCGCGGCGCGGCGGATCCGTTGCCGCAGGACATGAGCACGACCTCGCTGCTGGGCGGCGGGCTGATCGCGGGCGACGCGCTGGCCGCGGTGGGGCTTGGCATCGCCGGCCTGCTGTTCACGGCGATGGCGTGAGCGCCGCCCGGTTCGCCGGGGCGCCGACTTTAGCGTTTTCGCAGCCGATCTGAATTTTTTCCCTGCCATGGCCCCGTGCGGGCGGGCCATGGCCGTTGTGGCGCAGAATGACCGCAGGCGCCCGCCGGGACCGCGCCGGACTGGAGGGTCTTGCACAATGACAGTGGACTCCCAGACTTCCAGGAGCCCAGCCGGATGAACAGCCATCAGAATGCCCGACTCACCTTCTGCCGACGACTGGAGATGGTCCAAGACATTACCGAACATGGCCTGAGCGTGCCCGAAGCGCGGCCGCCCACGGCGGGCGCCGACCACCATTGAGCATGCCCGGGACCGCGCGCATCTGCATTGCGCGCATGGCGGTGCCTGGCAAGCCGGTTCCTGGAGATGGGCGATGTTGATGGTTTGCCTGATCGCGCTACCGCTGCTGGCGGCGATGCTGGTACTGCCGGCGCGCCGCCATGCGCGCGTGCTGGCCGCACCCATCGTGGCAGGCGCGCCGCTGGCGGGCCTGGCGCTGCTGCTGGGCATGGGCGGGCAGGCGCTGGACGGCGGCGTGATCGCGTGGCGCCAGCCCTGGCTGGAAGAGATCGGCCTGAACCTCAGCCTGCGCCTGGATGGGCTGTCCTATCTGTTCGCCCTGCTGGTGCTCGGCATCGGGCTGCTGGTCATCCTGTACGCGCGCTACTACCTGCCGCGCGGCGAATCGAGCGCGCGTTTCTTTGCCTTGCTGCTGCTGTTCATGGCGGCCATGCTGGGCGTGGTGCTGTCCTCCAACCTGCTGTTGCTGGCCGTGTTCTGGGAAATGACCAGCATCGTGTCGTTCCTGCTGATCGGCTTCTGGTCCTATCGCGCCGACGCACGCAAGGGCGCGCGCATGGCGCTGACCGTGACCGGCGGGGGTGGCCTGGCGCTGCTGGCCGGCGTGCTGCTGCTGGGGCATATCTGCGGCAGCATGGAGCTGTCGGATGTGCTGGCCCAGGCCGGCACCGTGCAGCACCACCCGCTGTATGTGCCGATGCTGGTACTGATCCTGCTGGCGGCGTTCACCAAATCGGCGCAGTTTCCATTCAATTTCTGGCTGCCGCACGCCATGGCCGCGCCCACGCCGGTGTCGGCCTACCTGCATTCCGCCACCATGGTGAAGGCCGGCGTGTTCCTGCTGGCGCGGCTCTATCCGGTGCTCGACGGCAGCAACTGGTGGTTCTACCTGGTCAGCCTGACCGGGCTGGCCACGCTGGTGGCGGGCGCCGCCATGGCGCTGTTCCAGCGCGACCTGAAGGGCCTGCTGGCGTATTCGACCATCAGCCACCTCGGCCTGATCACGCTGCTGTTCGGGCTCGATACGCAGCTGAGCACGGTGGCCGCGTTGTTCCACATCATCAACCACGCGGTGTTCAAGGCTTCGCTGTTCATGGCCGCGGGCATCATCGACCACGAGACCGGCACGCGCGACCTGCAGCTGCTGCGCGGGCTGCGCCGCTACATGCCGCACACCGCGCTGCTTGCCATCGTGGCTTCGCTCTCGATGGCGGGCGTGCCGCTGTTCAACGGCTTCCTGAGCAAGGAGATGTTCTTCGGCGAGACCCTGGCGCAGGGCCTGCTCGGCGACTTCAACTGGGTCATCCCGGCGGCGGCGACGCTTGCCGGGGCATTGACGGTGGCGTATTCGCTGCGCTTCAGCTACGGGGTGTTCTTCGACGGCAAGCCGGACGCCTTGCCGCACTACCCGCCGCACGAGCCGCCCCGGTCCATGAAGATCCCGGTCGAGGTGCTGGTCGTGACCTGCCTGGTGGTGGGCCTGTTCCCCGCCTATACGGTCGGCCCGCTGCTGGCGGCAGCGGCGCTGGCCACACTGGCCGCGCCGCTGCCGGACTACAGCCTGAGCCTGTGGCACGGCGTGAACCTGCCGCTGCTCATGAGCCTGGTCTCGATGGCGGCCGGCACGGCCTTCTTCATCCTGCGGCGCGGCGCCTTCCACCGCTATCACGCGCGCATCGCGCATCTCAGCGCGCGCGATGTGTTCGAGGCCGGCATTGCCTGCATCGCGCGGGCCGCCGGGCGTCTCGCGGCCGTGTTCGAGAACGGTTCGCTGCAGGCATACCTTGCCTGGATGCTGGCCGCGATGCTCGGCATCCCCGCGCTCCTCTTGGCCGACCTCGACACGCTGGCCGGCCCGCTGCCGCCGACGCCGCCCGACAGCGTCACCCTCGGCGGCATGGGCCTGCTTGCCTTGTCGGCCATCGGCGTGGCGATCGCCCGCCGGCAGCGCCTGAACGCCCTGATCCTGCTGGGCGCCTGCGGGCTGCTGGTGACGCTGGCGTTCGCACGTTTCTCGGCGCCCGACCTGGCGCTGACCCAGGTGTCCGTGGAGGTGGTGACCATCCTCTTGCTGGTGCTGGCGCTGTACTTCCTGCCGGTCGACCGGCCCGAGGCCGCCAGGCCGCTGCGGCATGTCCGCGACGCCGTGCTCGCGCTGGGCGGCGGCGCGCTGGCCGCGGTGCTGGCTTACGCCGTCATGACGCGCCCCTACGATTCGATTGCCTCCTTCTTCGTCGACAACAGCGTGAGCGGCGGTGGCGGCCACAACGTGGTCAATGTGATCCTGGTGGATTTCCGCGGCTTCGATACCCTGGGCGAGATCTGCGTGCTGCTGGTCGCCGGCCTGGGCGTGCACGCCATGCTCAAGGGGCTGAGGCTGGCGGCGCCGCCGGCAGGGCCCAACGGGCTGCCATGGTCGGGCCAGAGCCATCCGCTGCTGCTCGCCATCCTGGCCAGGTTGATGCTGCCGCTGACCATGATGGTGGCGGTGTTCATGCTGCTGCGCGGGCATAACCTGCCGGGCGGCGGATTTGTCGCCGCGCTGGTCACGGTGGTGGCCTTGTTGCTGCAATACGTGGCGAGCGGCGTGCTGTGGACCGAAGCCCGCATCGCGCTGAACCACCGTGCGCTGGCGGGCGGCGGCATCCTGCTCGCGGGGCTGACCGGGCTGGGCAGCTGGGCCTTCGGCTATCCGTTCCTGACCACCGCCTTTGGGCATTTCCACGTGCCGCTGCTGGGCGAGGTCGAGCTTGCCACCGCCATGCTGTTCGACCTTGGGGTGTATTTCACGGTGGTCGGCACCACGCTGCTGATCGTGTCGCACCTGGGCGTGCGCGACAAGCGCGCCGGCCAGGCAAGCCAGGCAGGCGCCGGGGAGGGCACGTAATGGAGGCGGCCTACGCATGCACGATCGGCGTCCTGATGGCCAGCGGCCTCTACCTGCTGCTGCGCGCGCGCACGTTTACCGTGGTGCTGGGGCTGGCGCTGGTTTCCTACGCGGTGAGCCTGTTCCTGCTGGGCATGGGCCGGCTGGCGACCGGCAAGCCGGCGGTGATCGCCGCCGGCGCGCAGTATGCCGATCCGCTCCCGCAGGCCCTGGTGCTCACGGCGATCGTCATCGGCTTTGCGATGACCGCGTTCGCGGCGGTACTGGCGCTGCGCTCGCTCGGGATCTCGGGCAGCGATCATGTCGATGGCCAGGAGCCGGACGGGGAGCCCGACGCATGAGTGCCGCCCCGCCGCTGCCGATCCTGCTTGTGGTCCTGCTGCCGATGTTCGCCGGTGGCCTGCTGGCCGCCGGCCCGGCCCGCTGGAGCGGCGCGTGGCGGGCCCTGAACATCGTCGCCACCTTGCTCTTGCTGCCGCTGGCTTGTGCCCTGGTGTGGCACGCCGCCAGCGGCGCCATCGAGGTCTACAGCCCCGGCAACTGGCCCGCACCCTTCGGCATCGTGCTGCAGCTCGACCGCCTGGGCGCCATGATGCTGTTGCTCACCGCGGTGCTGGCTTCGGCGGCGGCGGTGTGCGCCGGGCGCGGCGACGCGCGCCTCGGCCGGCATTTCCACGCGCTGTTCCAGTTCCAGCTGATGGGCCTCAACGGCGCCTTCCTGGCAGGCGACCTGTTCAATCTCTTCGTCTTCTTCGAGATATTGCTGATCGCCTCGTATGCCTTGCTCGTGCATGGCGGCGGCCGCGCGCGCATCGGCGCCGGGCTGCACTATGTGCTGCTGAACCTGGCGGGGTCGGCGTTCTTCCTGATCGCGGTCGGCGTGCTGTACGGCCTGACCGGCACCCTGAACATGGCGCACATGGGCTTGCGCCTGGCTGGCCTCGAGCCCGGCGCCATGCCGCTGGCAACGGCCGCCGCGGCCATGCTGATGCTGGTGTTTGCGCTCAAGGCGGCGCTGTTTCCGATGGCCTTCTGGCTGCCCCGGGCCTACGCCAGCGCCACGGGCTCGGTGGCCGCGCTGTTCGCCATCATGAGCAAGGTCGGCCTCTACGCCATGCTGCGTTGCGCGGCGCTGGTGTTCGGTGCGCCGGACGGCATGCTGGCCGCGTTCATGCACGACTGGATCTGGTCGCTGGGGCTGGCGACCATGGCCTTCGGGGCGGCCGGGGCGCTGGCCGCGCAGGGCCTCAAGTCGCTGACCGGCTACCTCGTGCTCGCATCGGTGGGGTTGCTGGCCGCCGGCATATCGATGCAGACCGGGCCGGCGTGGAGCGGCGCGCTGTATTACCTGCTCAGCACCACGCTGTGCACGGCGGCCCTGTTCCTGCTGGCGGACGCGCTGGAGCCGGCGCCGGCGAAGGCGGCCCCGGCCGTGGTCCAGCCGTCGCGGCTGGCCGGGGTGCTGTTCCTGGTCGGCGCGGTGGCGGCGATCGGGCTGCCGCCGCTGTCCGGCTTCATCGGCAAGGTCATGGTGATGCGCAGCACGCCGCTGGCCAGCGCGGCCGTGCTATGGCCGGTCATCCTGCTGTCCAGCCTGGCGCTGCTGGTCGCGGTGAGCCGCACCGGTACGCGCCTGCTGTGGCGCCTGCCGCAGCAGGCGGCGGAGCGGCACGCCAGCGTCCACCGCCAGGCGCCGGACCGATGGAAGCTGGCTTGCTGCGCGTTCCTGCTGGGCTGCAGCGTGGCGCTGGTGGTGTTCGCGCTTCCGCTGCACCAGTACCTGGCCGCCACCGCCACCCAGCTGTTCGACCGTGCTGCCTACCTGCGCGCGGTGCTGCCTGCCGGGAAGGGCTAGGCGCATGCGCACGCTGGCCCGGCGCCTGTTCCCCCATCCCTGGCTCAGCCTGGTGCTGCTGGCCGCGTGGCTGCTGCTGTCCAACAGCGCGTCGCCCGCCAGCTGGGTGCTGGGCGCCTTGCTGGGCTGGGCCATCGCGCTGCGCGTCGGCCAGCGGCTGTGGCTGCGGCCGGTGCGGCTGGCCCGCCCGGGGCTGCTGCTGCGGCTGGCGGGACATGTACTGATCGATATCGTGGTGGCCAATGTGGAAGTAGCCATGCTGGTGCTGGGCCCGGTAGCGCGGCTGCGTCCGACGTTCATCGTGGTGCCGCTCGACGTCGAGCATGAACTGGCGCTGGCCATGCTGATCAGCATCGTCTCGCTCAGTCCCGGCACGCTGTGCGCCGAACTCAGCGACGACCGCCGCCGCCTGCTGGTCCATGTGCTCGACCTCGACGACGAGGCCGCGCTGGCAGCACTGATCAAATCGCGCTACGAAGCGCCCCTGCGGGAGATATTCGCATGCTTGCCATCGTGATACCGGTAGCCCTGGCCATCCTTGGCCTGGCCTTCGTGCTGACCTTCATCCGCCTGGTGCGCGGCCCCAGCTTGCCGGACCGCATCGTGGCGCTCGATACGCTCAATATCAATGCGATCGCCCTGATCATGGTGCTCGGTATCTGGCTGCATTCGGCGCTGTTCTTCGAAATCGCCCTGCTGATCGCCGTGATGGGCTTTATCGGCACGGTCGCGCTGACCAAGTACCTGCAGCGCGGCGACATCATCGAACTCAAGTGAGCGGAGCAAGGGAGACGTCATGAGCGCCGTTGCCGAGATCGCCACCTGCGTGCTGCTGCTGGTGGGCAGTGTCTTCACCCTGGTCGGGGCGTTCGGCCTGTTCCGGCTGCCCGATTTCTACATGCGCCTGCACGGGCCGACCAAATCGACCACGCTGGGCGTGGGGAGCATCGTGGTGGCGTCGGTGGTGTGCTTCAGCACCGGGGGCGACGGGCTGAGCCTGCACGAATTGCTGATCACGGCCTTCCTGTTCCTCACCGCGCCGATCAGCGCGCATATGCTGGCCAAGGCGGCCATGCAGCAGCGCCTGCCGGTGGACCCGCGCACGCGCGGGCGGCCATGGGAAGCGCAGGGCGGCGCATCGGCAGGGGACGCCGACGGGGCTTCCTAGTTGGCTCTCCGGTTGCGCCCGCGGGCGCTGACTCAGCCTTGTTCCCAGGCGCTGCACCAGCCGGCGGCCGCCACCTGCTTGTCGCCGAACAGCACGCAACTGCCGGCGGCAGGGCTGCTGCCTTCCTGGAACAGCTGGCAGTTGGCGCAAGTCTGGCTGGCCGCGTGCCTGGGGTACCTGGCCTGGTCCACCTTGCGGGTGTCCGCCTTGTACCCGAGGCTGACGGCCTGCGGGTCTTTCTCGTCGAGCACGGGGGATGCCGCGTGCGCGGCGGCGCTGGCGCCAAGGCCCGCCACCACGGCCAGCGGCACGGTCTTCAGGAACTGACGGCGGGTCGACATGCTGTTTCCTTTTCTGGCAAGAGGAACTGGTTGCGGCCGGTGCCCGGATCTGTGTCTTGCGGGGAAGGCAGCGGCGCGCGCTGTGGATTGTGGCACAGCGCACGCCGCCCGGCCCGCCGACGGTGCAATGGCTTGCGGCGCCACATCTGTGGCAAACTCGGCGCTACTTTTTCCGATCGTCATCCCGCCCCTTCCACACCCATGACTTCTGCCTCCAATACCAACACCCTGCGGCAAGCCCTGCAGGAGCCGTTGCCGCTGCAACTCGCGCCGCTGATGGGCACCGGGTTCATCGATCGCGGCGAGGGCAACCGCTTCGCGATCTATACCGAGCCGCCCGAGGCCCCGGGCCGTGACGAGGTGCTGGGGAGGCTGCGCGGCCTGCTGGCCGCGCAGAGCGACGCCGAGGCCAGCGGCGAGGTGCTCGACAGCGAAGACTGGGAGCCGGGCCAGGCCTTCGAGATGGACATGGAGAGCGACGACGTGTGCGGCCAGGTGCTGTTCTACCGCCTGATCCTCGCGCACGACCTGGATCCGGCGGGCTATTGCGCCTTCGAAATCAATGCCGACGAGACCGGCGTGGTCTTCGTCACCCTGGTGGAATCCTGGATCCGCCCGCAATACCAGTCCCTGGGCGCGCAGCGCGGCTTCGTGCTGCAGATGGCCAATGCCGTCCATGCGGTGCTCGCGGAACTCGACGCGCGCTTGCAGCAGGCCGGTGAACACAGCGTCTCGCTCGAAGTGCTGCTGGGCCTGGAGCAGGAATCCACCGATGGCAGCGCGGTGCTGCAGTCGCTCGGGCAGACCCTGCGCGCATGGACCGGCGCCTCGGCGGCAAGCGATGCCGAGCGCCAGCCGCTGGGCATCGCCGCGGTGAATGTCTCGGTCATTTCTGCCAGTTCGCAGGAATAGACGCGGAACTGTCGCGGAACCGTCGGGGAACTGTCGGGGAACGGCCAGGCTGGCACCGTGCAGGTGCGGCCCGGTCGCACGGAACCCGGCCTGATCCCCGTGCACCCGCTGGCCAGCCCGCTCAGGCCACGCCCAGCAGCGATTTCGGTTCCATGAAGGCTTCCAGGCCAAACGTGCCGTATTCGCGGCCGATGCCCGATTGCTTGAATCCCCCGAACGGTGCGGCGGGCTCGTGGGCCAGCGTGTTGACCAGCACGCGGCCGGCCTCGATGCGCTGCGCCACCGCGCGGGCGCGGGCGGCATCCGACGACAGCACATAGGCCTGCAGGCCGTAGCTGGTGTCATTGGCGATGGCGATGGCCTCCTCGGTGTCGCCGTAAGGCAGGATCGACAGGACCGGGCCGAAGATCTCCTCGCGCGCGATGGTCATGTCATTGCGCACGCCGCTGAACACTGTCGGGCGCACGAACCAGCCCTTGCCCGCGCCTTCGGGCCGGCCCTCGCCGCCGGCCAGCAGCCGCGCCCCTTCTTCGATGCCGATGCGGATGTAGCGCTGCACGCGCTGCCATTGCTTTTCGCTCACCATCGGGCCGATGGCGGTGCCGGGGTCGCGCGGGTCGCCGCTGCGGGTGCGGGCCACCTCCGCCACCACGGCCGCCTCGAACTCGTCCAGCCGCGCGCGCGGCACCAGGATGCGCGTGCCGGCAACGCAGGCCTGGCCGCTGTTCATGAAGCCGGCCTGGAGCGCCAGCGGCACGGCATGCGCCAGGTCGGCATCGTCGAGCACCAGCACGGGCGACTTGCCGCCAAGCTCCAGCGTGACGCGCTTGAGCGTGTCGGCGCCGACGCGCAGGATGGTCTTGCCGACAGCGGTGGAACCCGTGAACGATACCTTGGCCACATCGGGATGCGCGCTGATCTCGGCGCCCACGGTGTCCCCGCGCCCGGTCACGATGTTGAACACGCCGGGTGGAAGGCCCGCCTCATGCAGCGCCTCGGTGACGATGCGGGTCTGGATGGCGCTCATCTCGCTGGGCTTGATCACGGCGGTGCAGCCCGCCGCCACGGCTGCGGCCAGCTTGCCGCAGATAAAGCCGCCGTTGCTGTTCCATGGCGTGATCAGCCCGGCCACGCCAAGCGGCGTCATGACCACTTCCGCCGTGCCCATGGTGCGCCGGAACGCATAATCCTCCAGCACTTTGGCGGCTTCCAGCAGGACGCTGGAGGCGTGCTGCGCCATCCAGCGCCCGCGCGATACCGGCGCGCCATATTCTTCGACGATGGCCTCGAAGAGTTCGTCTTCGCGCGCCAGCATCGCGGCGTGCATGCGCCGCAGCCAGCCGATGCGCTCGGCCTTGGTGGTTTGCGAAAAGGCGGGAAAGGCCCGCCTGGCGGCGGCGATGGCGCGCCGGGCATCTTGCGCGTCGGCCAGCCGCACCTGGCCGATGACCTCGGCGGTGGCGGGATTGAAAAGGTCGAACCACTCTTCACCGTGCGGGGTGACGAAGGCGCCGTCGATGTAGATCTGATCGATGCGATGCATGAAGACTCCGGGAATGCGCAGGACGCGTAGCAACATGGGCTCAACGATAAGCCCTGCTAATTAGCCGGTCTAGCCATATAATTTCGCATGGACTGTTGAACAGATTGGGATAATGCAGACATCGGGACTCAGTGAACTCGAAGGCGTGATCGCCGTGGCGCGCCTGCGCAGTTTTCGTGCCGCGGCGACGGAGCTGGGCGTTTCCACCTCGGCGCTGAGCCACGCCATTGCCGCGCTGGAGGCGCGCATCGGCGTGCGGCTGTTTCATCGCACCACGCGCAGCGTCTCGCTGACCGAGGCCGGCGCGCAGTTCGTCGACGGCGTTGCGCCTGCGCTATCGACGATCCGCGGCGCGATGGAGCAGGCGGGCAGCTTTCGCGATACGCCCTCCGGCACCTTGCGTATCAATACCGCGGTGGGTGCCGCCCTGCAGGCGATGCCGTTGTTCATGGCCTTCCTGCGCCGTTATCCGGAGATGAAGCTGGATATCGTCACCGAAGGCCGCCTGGTCGATATCGTGGTGGCCGGCTTCGATGCCGGCATCCGCCTTGCCGAGAGCCTGCCGCTGGACATGGTCGCGGTGCCGCTGGGGTCGCCGCAGCGTTTTGCCGTGGTGGGCAGCCCGGCTTACTTCGCCGCCAATCCGGTGCCGCGCACGCCCGCCGACTTGCTCGCGCACAGCTGCATCCGCACGCGCATGCCAAGCGGCGCGCTCTACCGCTGGGAATTCGCGCGCCATGGCGAATCGATGAGCATCGATGTCCAGGGCGCGCTGACGCTGGACGATGCCTCGCTGATGCTCGAGGCGGTACGCACAGGCCTGGGGCTGGCCTATCTGACCGAATGGAATGTCGCCGCGGACCTCGCCGCGGGCACCTTGCAGCGGGTGCTGGAAGACTGGACGCCACCGTTTGGCGGCCTGTGCCTGTATTACCCCAGCCGCCGCCATGTGCCGGCGGGATTACGCGCACTGATCGAGATGATCCGGGAGGACGCAGGGTCCGCGCCAACGCAGCGCGCGATGCCGGCCTGGCGGGGAACGGTGGGAAGTCACACCAAGCCCTCCGAGCCTGAAGTGCCTGAGCAGGCTGGAGAGCCCGGAGACTCTGGCGACGCTGGAGAACCCGGCGAGGACGCGAAGGCGCGCAAGAAAAGCCAGAGACAAGGCTAAAGCCGGGCGAGGGCGGCAAACCTAGCCCTCCACCCCGCGCGGATCTCCGCCATAGCTGTTGCGCGAGCGGACCTGGCCGTCCTGCCCGTGGATCAGCAACTCGACGCGTTCGCGCTGTGCATCGCGCGTGCCAGCCTCGATGGCATCCTCTTGCGAGTCGTGATGCGAGTCGGCATACCTGGCCCCTTCGTGGATCACGTCCCATCCGTTGCCGTGGGGGACGACGTGGATATTGCGGACTGTCATCTCGATCTCCTGACTGTTTCTCCTGACTATTGCCTGGTTGCCGGCGTGGTACCTGGCCAGGGCATACCTGCATTCTGGGTCGCCCTGGCAGGCATGGCAATCGGGGACCGTCTGACACGTGGCGGTGCCGGGGCCACCCGTGTGCCCTGGAGCCGACCCGGGTCAGCGCGCCGGAAGGCGCAGCCTGTCAGGCAGTTGCATGCAGGGCACCCGGCCGCGCCGGATCTCTATGTGCGACGTCCTCCAGTACAACGGCGATCTGCCGGACGATGACGTCCATCGCGGTTCCCGGGCCGAACATGCGGCGCACGCCGAGTCCGAGCAGCATGCGCGCATCGCCGTCGGGCACGATGCCGCCGGCAAAAACGGGGGTTTGCAACTGCCTGGCCCGCAGCGCCTGCAGCAGGCGGGGCAGCAGCGCGAGATGCGCGCCGGCCAGCGTGGAAACGCCCACGGCGTCGAAGCTGCCGCGTGCCACTTCGGCGGCCACCTCTTCCGGCTGCTGGAAAAGCTGGCCGAGCGTGACCGAGAAGCCGGCGTCTGACAGCGCCGCGGCAACGGCCTTCGCGCCGCGGTCGTGCCCGTCCAGCCCCAGCTTGGCGACCAGGATGCGCGGCGCCCGGCCCAGCCGCGCGCCCAGCGCCCGCACCCGCGCGACGGCCTGCTCCCAGGCCGCATCCCCGGCGCGCGCGCCGCCATACTCGCCTTCGGCAAAGACGGGGCTGGCCCGGTGGCGCGGCCACGCCTGCTCCAGCGCGGCGGTGCATTCGCCCACCGTGGCGCGGCAGCGCATGGCGTCGACGCTGAGCGCGAGCAGGTTGCCGCCGCCGTCGCGGGCTGCCGCCGTGAGGGCGGACAAGGCGCGCTGCAGCGCCGCCGGATCGCGGCTTGCCCTCAGCGTGGCCAGGCGCTGCGCCTGCGCGCCCAGCACCGCGCGCCCGTCCACCGCGAAGCAGGCCGGCGCCTCATCCGGCGCCTCGAACTGGTTGACGCCGATGATGGCCTGATGGCCGGCATCGATGCGGGCCTGGGTGCGCGCGGCGCTGCGCGCGATCATGGCGTGCACCCAGCCGGATTCGAGCGCGGCGAGCACGCCRCCGCGCGCCCGGATCTGCGCCATCAGCGCGCGTGCCTGGTCGGCCACGTCGCGGGTCAGCGACTCCATCATGTAGGAGCCGGCCCACGGGTCGGCCACCTCGCACAGGCCCATCTCGCGCTGCAGGATGAGCTGGGTGTCGCGCGCCAGGCGCGCGGCGTCGGCGCCGGGCAGCGCCAGCGCTTCGTCATAGGCATTGGTATGCAGYGACTGCGTGCCGCCGAATACCGCCGCCATCGCCTCCACCGTGGTGCGCACCACATTGTTCTGCGGCTGGCGCGCGGTGAGCGACCAGCCCGAGGTCTGGCAGTGCATGCGCAGCGCGCCGGCGCGCGCACTGGTGCCGCCGGCGGCCTGGATGATCTCCCACCACAGCAGGCGCGCGGCGCGCAGCTTGGCGATCTCCAGGTAGAAGTCCTTGCCGACGCCGAAGAAGAAGCTCAGCGTGCCGCAGAATGCGTCCACGCCGATGCCGCGCTCGCGGATGGCCTCGACATAGGCCTGGCCATTGGCCAGCGTCAGCGCCAGTTCCAGCACCGGGTCGGCGCCGGCCTCCTGGAAGTGGTAGCCGGAGATCGACATGCCGTTGAAGCGCGGCACGTGCCGGGCCAGCCAGGCCACCACGTCACCGGCGATGCGCATGGACGGCGCCGGCCCGAAGATCCAGGCGTTGCGGACCATGTACTCCTTGAGGATGTCGTTCTGGATGGTGCCGCTCAGGCGCGCCAGCGGCACGCCGCTTTCTTCTCCGGCCACCAGGAAGGCAGCCAGCACGGGCAGCACCGCGCCGCTCATGGTCATCGAGACCGAGACGCGGTCCAGCGCAATGCCCTCGAACAGCCGCTTCATGTCTTCGACCGAATCGATCGCCACGCCGGCCATGCCGACATCGGCCTGCGCCAGCGGGTGGTCCGAGTCGTAGCCGCGGTGGGTGGGCAGGTCGAAGGCCACCGAGAGGCCCTGCGCGCCTTGTTCCAGCGCGGTGCGCAAGGCGAGGTTGGAGGCCGTGGCATCGGCGAAGCCGGCGTACTGGCGGACGGTCCACGGCTTGCCCGCGTACATCGTGCGGTGCACGCCGCGCACGAAGGGCGCCTCGCCGGGCGGGGTGCCGAGGTGGGCGATGCCGTCCAGGTCGGCGGCGGCATAGACGGCGCGCCGGGGCACGCCGTGGTCGCCGCCGGGCATGGCGAGGGTGGTGCTGTCCTGCGCTGTCATCTCGTTCTCCAGCGTTTGCGCGTGACCGCGTCGGCGATCTTCTCGCCATCGCTGGCGCGGCGGATCTCGCACCAGTGGGCGAGCCCGGCGGGGCCGCTCTGCACGGCGCTGAACGACAGCTCCAGCGCATCGCCCAGGTTGACGTTGCCGTGGAAGAACAGGTCGCGCTGCGATACCGCCGGCGGCTCGTCGAATCGTTGCCATTGCCATTCGGCGCGGTCGACGATGGCCTGGAAGCTGGCGAAGTAAAGCAGGTCGGCGCCGTTGAAGTCGGTGTACGGGCAGGGCAGGTACTCGGCCGTATGGCGCGCGGGCGCCGTGTCCTGCGCCAGCCCAAGGTGCGCGCCCCAGTCGGCGGCGCGGAAGCGTTTGGCCAGGCTTGCCATCTCGGTGGCCTGCGCCAGCGGCGCCTCGGCCGCGGGGCCGAAGGCGGCGCGCACCACCGAGCGGTTGTCGCGCTCGCGCTCGCGGCGGATGAAGGTGGACATCATCGATACCTCGGCGCGGCGCGCGTCGCCCGCCATGACGCGGTGCGTGCTGTGGTGGCGCGCGCCGGTCACGCGCTGGAGCCCGGTGTCGATGGCGAACGCCGCATGCTCGCCCATCGTCTCCAGCGCGGCCTCGCGCACGCGGATCGCCAGGAAGGCGGCGTAGGACTTGTGGCCGCCGGCGTCGCGGAACTCGGGCACGGGCTGCCCGGCCAGCGCCGCGAGGCCCTGCCAGTGCAGGTCCCCGCAGGTCTTCAGCAGCCAGTTTTCCGACAGGCCCGTGTACGACAGTTGCGGCATGCCCGCCACGTAGCGGGTGCGAGCGCGGTGCATGTCAGGCGGCCAGGGCTTCGCTGGCCAGCGAGGCGCGCACCTGGCCAGCCAGGTGCTCGGCATCGCGCGCGATGCCCGAGAAGCGGCCCGATCCCCAGGTATGGAGCCAGGGCAGGCCCAGGAAGTACAGGCCGGGCTGGGCGGTGACGCCGCGCACGTGGCCGGGGTAGCCGCGGCCGTTGAAGACCGGCGCTTCCAGCCAGCTGAAATCCGGGCGGAAGCCGATGCACCAGATGATGGTGCCGATGCCCGCGCTGGCCAGATCCAGCGCGGTACGCTCCGCGGCGGGCTGCCATACGGGCTCGTAGATGCTGGCCGGCGGCGCAGCGATGCCATGCTTCTCGATGTACTTGTCGATGCCGGCGTTGATGCGGTTGTAGGTGTCGTCGGCGTCCTGCAGGTTGGCCGCCAGGTCGGGCGCGAAGTGCAGCCTGCCGTCGCGGTAGTCCTGCAGCAGCCCGTACAGCTCCATGCCCTCGGTGGCGAACTTGCGCAGGTCGATGTCGCGGCCGCCGTCGCGCCCGGTCACATAGTGGTTGGTGTTGTCGCGCACGCCTTCGCGCAGCGGATGTTCCTGCACCGGCATGTCGTAGTACTGCATGTCGGCGAGCCAGTCCACTACGTCGCGGCCGCGGTAGAAGCGCGCGCAACGCGGTGCCTCGCCCACGGCCAGGTAAACATCGCGCCCCGCCAGGTGAAGGTCTTCGGCGATCTGCGCGCCCGACTGGCCCGAGCCCACCACCAGTACGCCGCCCGCGGGCAGCGCCTGCGGGCTGCGGTACTCGGACGACTGGATCTGGCGGATGCCGGCCGGCAGGCGCTCGGCCATGCGCGGCACGATGGGCGAGTGATAGCCGCCCGAGGCCACCACCACCTGGTCGGCGGTGAAGTCACCCTGCGAAGTCGAGACCTCGTAGCCGCCGCGCTCGCGCGGCCGGACGCGGCGCACCTCGGTGTGCTCCAGCACGGGGGCGTTCACCATGGCGATGAAGCCATCCAGGTAGGCGGTGATCTCGTCCTTCCTCATGAAGCCGTGGGGATCGTCGCCCTGGTAGGGGTAGCCGGGCAGGGCGCACTGCCAGTTGGGCGTGACCAGGCAGAAGGCGTCCCAGCGCTGCTTGCGCCAGGTGTGCGTGATGGTATTTTTTTCGATCACCAGGTGGTCGATGGCTGCCTGCTGCAGGTAGTAGCTCATGGACAGGCCCGCCTGGCCGCCCCCGACCACGATCACGCTGTAATGCTTTGCGGCGGCCCCGCTGGCCTGGCTTTGGCTGTGTGTGCTGGACATGATGGTTTTCCTTCTTGGCGTTCGGTGAGACGAAATCGGTGAGACGAAATCGATGAAATGAAATCGATGAAACGAAACTGCGGGTGCCGTATGTGGGGGCTATCGCCCGAAGCCGAGCACGCGCACGGTGGCGCCGGGCTGGGCCTGCCATCTGGCCGCGGTGGTCTCGATCTGGCCGAGCTGGTCCATGGCCGAGGAGCAGGCGTAGCCGTACCTGGCCATGACCCGCTCGGAGGCGCTGCCCAGGGCCTGCCGCGCGCGCGCCAGGAAGTCTTCCAGCGGATAGTCCTGCCCGGCGGCGAAGTACTCGGTGACGACGGAGGACGGCGAATAACAGGTAGCCTGGCTGTGGTCCGGCCATTGCACCCGGAAATGCGTGACTGGCATGGGTACTCCTTATGCGGTGAGCGGTTCCGCGTCGCGCGGAACGATGAAGGCGTCGCGGGCGAAGTCCCACAGCAAGGCGCGCTCGCCATGCCGCTTGACCTGCACCGTGCGCGAGGCGTCGATGGCGCCGATGTCCGCGCAGGCGATGCCGCGCGCGCCGAAGCGCGCGCTGACGGCCTGCACGTCCTGTTCGTCCACCGCCAGCAGGAAGCCATAGCTGGGGAAGGCCGTCAGCCAGCGCTGCATGTCCACGCCGGGCGGCATGGGAATGCGCGCCAGGTCGATGCTGGYGCCCACGCCGGAGCACTCCAGCAGCATCAGCGCCGTGCCGAGCGTGYCGGCCATGCTGATGTCCTTGGCGGCACCGCACAGGCCGTCCTCGGCCAGCGCGGGGAGGATCTCGAGATCGCCGCGCAGGCGTTGGGCCGGCGCCTCGGTGGAAGCGTTCCAGTAGGGATACGGCTCGACGAAGGCGCCGCGCAGGTCCACCGCCATCAGCAGGCGCTGGCCGGGACGCGCGGCGAAGCTCGACAGCAGGCGCGTGGCGCGGCCAAGGATGGCCACCGCGAGCTGGGCCTGGTCGCTGCGGGCATTGCTGTGTCCGCCGACGATCGGCACGCCATAGCGCGACGCCGCCGCGGCCATGCCCTTGAACACCTCGGCGGCGTCGGCCACGCCCTGGCTCCAGATCGCGTCGACCACGGCCAGCGGGCGCCCGCCCATGGCATAGACATCGCTGATATTGACCATGACCGCGCTGTAGCCGGCGAACCACGGCATGGTGCGGATAAAGTCGCTGACCATGCCTTCGATGGCGAACAGCAGATAGTCGTCGCCGTCGGCAATGGCGGCGCAGTCGTCGCCCACCGCCACGGCCTGTGCGAGGTCGCGCGCGCCGTTGGGCAGCGCGCTGCCCAGCGAGGAGAGCATGCCGGCGATATCGGTCTTGTGGCCGAAGCCGCGGCTGGCGCGCTGCGCCTGGACGAGTTCGTCGAGGGTCATCGTGCGGCCCTGCCTTCGGCGACGAAGCCTATGCGCGGCGTATGGCAGGGCGGATACATATTGAGGTCCGCCTGCATCAGGTGGTGCGGATGGCCCAGCAGCGTTTCCTCCGACAGCACGCTCCAGTGCAGGCGCCGGAACAGCGGCACGTTCTGGCTCTGCACGTGGGCCAGGAAGCGCTGGCAGCCCAGCGCGTTGGCACTGCTGACGGCCAGGCGGATCAGCGTGGCGCCGATCTTGCCGTGGCGGCGGAAGGCGGCGTCCACGGCCAGGCGCGAGCCGAACCACACGCCGGGCTCGCTCTCGTGGATGCGCACCGTGCCGACCACCTGGTCCGCCTGCCCGGGCCGGGACGCCACCGCTACCAGCAACTGGGCCACGTCATCGACGGCGTCGCGGTCGTCGCCGGCGAAGATGCCCTGCTCGTCGCAGAACACCGCCTGCCGCAGGCGGTAGGCCTGCTCGGCTTCCCAGGCTGCATCGGCCCAGCGCACGCGCAAGACGTCGGCGGCCGGCACT
This sequence comes from Cupriavidus sp. 05N38, assembly GCF_056397345.1. Classification (NCBI taxonomy): domain Bacteria; kingdom Pseudomonadati; phylum Pseudomonadota; class Betaproteobacteria; order Burkholderiales; family Burkholderiaceae; genus Cupriavidus; species Cupriavidus sp. 05N38. The sequence goes on along the minus strand of NZ_JBFTNF010000022.1, from coordinate 39,985 downwards.
TCCACGCAGAGATCGGCTTTCATGCTGGCAATCCTTCGTAGGACGACAGCGACGAGCAGGCGCCGCACTTGCCGCAGCCGGCCTTGATGTCGGCCGAGCGCATGCCGGCCGCGCCGACCATCGCGCCCAGCGGCTGCAGCACCGACTTCATGAACTCGGGCGTKGGCGCSGGATGGTCYTCCAGCGGCGTGCCGGAGATCGGYACRAAKGGCACCACGAACGGGTAGACRCCGATGTCGAGCAGTTCGCGCGAGATCGACAGGATGGCCTCGGCGGTGTCGCCCAGGCCGGCCAGGATATAGGTGCTGACCTGGCCGCGCCCGAACACCGCTACCGCCGCCTTGAACGACTCCATGTAGCGGCTGATGGGCACCGAGGCCTTGCCCGGCATGATGCGCTCGCGCACGGCGGGCGTGACCACTTCGAGGTGCATGCCCAACGTGTCGATGCCGGCGGCGCGCATGCGGCCGAACCAGCGGTCGTCGTCGGGCGGCTCGCACTGCGCCTGGATCGGCAGGTCGACCGCGGCGCGGATGGCGAACGCGCTGTCGCACAGGATGCTGGCGCCGCGGTCCGGCGTGGGCGGCGTGCCGGTGGTCAGCACCATATGCTTGACGCCGTCGAGCAGCACGGCCGCGCGGGCCACCTCGGCCAGCTGCTCGGGGGTCTTGCGGGCGATGGTGCGCCCGGCCGCCAGCGATTGGCCGATCGAGCAGAACTTGCAGGTCTTGCGCCGGCTTTCATAGCGGATGCAGGTCTGCAGCACGGTGGTGGCCAGCACGTCGGCGCCGTGCAGCGTGGCGATGTGGGAGTAGGGGATGCCTTCCATGGTCTGCATCGCATAGAAGCGCGGCGCCTTCGGGAAGCTGATGCTGGCGATGGGGATGGTGCCGCGCGAGAGCTTCACCTCGCCCCGGGCATCCGGGGCGGAGGCCACGAACGGGGAGTCCCAGGCCGTGCTGGTATGCACCGGCACCATGATGGTCACGCCGTCGATGGTCACTGCCTTGTGGTCCGAAGGGCCCGCCCCGCCGCGGCGGCTGGCCGCGCCGGCACGGGGGTCTTCCAGGCGCATCCCGACAGATTGAAGCTCAGTCATCAACTGCCGGCTCGAGGCCGGCGTCGTCTCGCTGGAGTGCATGTTGGGTGCTCCCGTTGAAGTTGGCGAATGCGGTGCTCATGGCCGAAGCCATGGCCGAGGACGTGGCGGCCGGCCGGTCGTTGATGGCTAGGCTCAGCAGTTCGGGGCGCGCGTAGTGCCCCACCGAGTCCATCATGCGTTTGCGCTTGGTGATGAGCGACATGTCCAGGTCGGCGATCACCAGGCCTTCGCCTTCGCGCAGCGGCGTGGCGAGGTGCTGGCCTTCGGGCGAGATGATCGCGGTGTTGCAGCCGCCGCGCAGGGCCTTCTGCAGGCCCGGGTCGGTGGTCACCGAGGCAATCTGCTGCTCGGTCAGCCAGCCGGTGGCGTTGACCACGAAGCAGCCCGATTCCAGCGCGTGGTGGCGGATGGTGACCTCGATCTGCTCGGCGAAGACCGGGCCCACCAGCGAGCCGGGAAACTGGCTGCAATGGATTTCCTCGTGCTGGGTCATCAGCGCGTAGCGCGCCAGCGGGTTGTAGTGCTCCCAGCAGGCCAGCGCGCCCACGCGGCCGACGGCGGTGTCGGCGACCTTGAGACCGGCAGCGTCGCCCTGGCCCCAGATCATGCGTTCGTGGAAGGTTGGCGTGATCTTGCGGCGCTTGAGCACCAGGCGGCCATCGGCGTCGAAGATCAGCTGGGTGTTGTAGATGCTGCCGTGGTCGCGCTCGTTGACGCCGAGCACCACCACCATGCCGTGCCGGCGCGCGCGCTCGGCGACGGCGTGCGTGACCGGGCCGGGTACCACCACGGCTTGCTCGTACAGGCGCATGTGGTCGCTGCCGGACTGCACCGGCGGCCGCACGAAGGAGAAATACGGGTAATACGGCACGAAGGTCTCGGGGAAGACGATCAGTTGCACGCCTTCCAGGGCGGCCTTGTCGATCGCTTCGCAGACCTTGCCGAGCGTACCCTCGCCGTTCTCGAGGTCCGGGGAGATCTGGACCGCGGCCGCGCGCACGATGCGTTTCTGTGACATGGTGATACCCGCCTCTCTTTACTTAAACAGTCCAGGTGTCGACGATCAGTGCGTTCTCCTTGCGATGCAGGAGCCGGAGGTCGAGCACGTCGAGCGGGTTGATCGGGCGGATGCCTTCGATCAGCGAGGCTTCGCCGTGGCCGTACAGCGCTTGCAGCGCGAAGCGGCAGGCGTAGACCTTGCCGCCTTCGTCCATGAACTTGGTGAGCTGCTTGTTGAAGTTCAGGTGACCGGCGAAGGCTTCGTCGCCCAGCGTGGGGAAGCCGCGCTGCAGGCCGAGCGTGACGCCCGGGCCATACAGCAGGATCGAGGTCTCGAAGCCCTTGCGCTGCAGGCGGGTGGCCTGCAGCATGTTGACGAAGCCGATCGAGCCTTCGAAGGCCACGGTGTGGAAGGTGACCAGCGCCTTCTCGCCCCGCTCGGCTTTTACGTCCTCGAAGACCTTCTCTTCGTAGTCGACCAGGAAATCGCCCTTCTGGTGGGCCGGTTTGTTCACTGCGGGCATGTTTTGCTCCAATTCGTTGGTGGTTCAGTCGATCAAGCGATCCGTCGATCGATCGATCGGCCGGGGGGCCGACGTGGAGACTTGTGCAACCGGTATGCCATCCGCGCGGTCCAGCCATGCGATCAATCCGCGATCTGGCAGGCGCCGCCGGATTGATCGCATCGGTGATCGGCAACGCGGCGGCCGCGCAAGGTACTGCCGGCACCACTCGGGGCCGGGCGCGCGGCGCCGCAGGGATGCACCGGGTGGCGGCTTTGCGGCAATCGCGTGCGCTCAATCGGTGCAATCAGGCTCATTCGCGCACCATCATGTTGCGTATCCGGGTGCAATCAATATTGCATGGTGAATGCGATCACTTGTGCTAGCCTGAATGGCTGAATCCATATCGCGGAGTCCGTCTTGTCTGGCCTGACGAACCATTGGGAAAAGCGCATCGCGGAGAGCGCGAAGCCGGCCTATCTGATGATCCCGGAGCTGATCGAGGAGGCGCTTGCCAGCGGCCGCCTGCAGGCGCGGGACCGGTTGCCGGCCTTGCGCGACCTGGCCGACGCGCTGAAGCTCAACTACACCACCGTGGCGCGCGGCTACAACGAGGCGCGCAAGCGCGGCCTGATCGACACCAAGGCCGGCAGCGGCACCTATGTGCGCGGGCGCGCGCCGGCGCTGCCGCTGCGCGCGGGCACGGGCGCCGAGATGACGATGAACATGCCGCCGGAGCCGGCGGCGCTGGCCGCGCGGCTGCGCGAATCGATGACGCGCCTGATGGGGGCCACCGATCCCTATGCGCTGCTGCGCTACCAGGACTTCGGCGGCACGCCGGCCGACCGTGCGGTGGCGACCGGCTGGCTGCGCCGGCTGGTGCCGGCATGCAGCGCGGAGACCGTGCTGATCGCCCCCGGCATCCATAGCGCGCTGGTGGCGTTGCTGTCGCAGTTGTCGCGCCCCGGCCAGGCCATCTGCCTGGACACGCTGGCCTATCCCGGCATCAAGGCCATCGCCGCGCAACTCGGGGTGCAGCTGCTGGCCTTGCCCGGCGACGAAGAGGGGCCGCTCGCGCCGGCCTTCGAGGCGCTGTGCAAGGCGCAGAAACCCGCCGCGTTCTACTGCAATCCCACCTTGCAGAATCCGAGCACGAGGACGATCCCGCAGGGCCGGCGCGAGATCCTGGCCGATATCGCGCTGCGCTACAGCGTGCCGATCATCGAGGACGATGCCTACGGCATGCTGCCGCAGAGCGTGCCCGATGCATTCGCCACCCTGGCACCGGAGCTCACCTACTACGTGACCGGGCTGTCGAAATGCTTCGGCGCGGGCCTGCGCATCGCCTTCATCCACGGCCCCAGCGCCCGCCAGACCCAGCGGCTGGCCGGCACCTTGCGCGCCACCACGGTGATGGCCAGTCCGTTCAATACCCTGCTGGCCACGGCCTGGATCAAGGACGGCACGGTGGACGACATGCTCAAGGCGATCCGCGCCGAGAGCGTGGCGCGCCAGGCGATCGCGCAGCGGGTGCTGGCGGGCCGCCCCTTCGACGCCGATCCGAGCGGCTTTCACCTGTGGCTGCCGATTCCCGGCGAAAGCGTATGGAGCCCGTCGGAGCTGGCACTGCACTTGCGCTCCCGGAGCATTGGCGCGGTGTCCAGCGCCGCGTTCTCGACCGACGGCAATCCGCCGGAAGCCGTGCGCATCTGCCTCGGCGGGCCGAGCGACCGCGACGAAGTGGAAGAGTCGCTGCAGATCGTCGCCGAGACGCTGGACGATCCCCATCACCTGCATTCGGCCATGCTCTAGGCCGGCGGGCCGGTAGAATAGCCGGTGGCCGCAAAGGCAGGGCTTTCCAAGGCAGCAGCAGGGTGGATCAACTACATCAGGGTTTTCTTCTGACCCGGCACTGGCGCGACACCGCGGCGGGCACCGAGGTCGAGTTCTGGCTCGCGACGGACGACGGGCCGCGCCATATCCGTCTCGCCCCGCAGCAGTCCGTGGCCTTCATCCCGGCCGAGCACGGCGAGCGCGCAGCACTGGTCCTGCGCGGCGAGCGCGGCGCCGAACTGAAACCCCTGCCGCTGACCGACTTCCACCAGCGCCCGGTGCTGGGCCTGTATTGCCCGCAATACCGCCAGCTCGGCAAGCTGGAAAAGCAGCTGCGCGAATACGGCATCGATGTCTACGAAGCCGATATCCGCCCCCCCGACCGCTACCTGATGGAGCGCTTCATCAATGCGCCGGTGTGGTTCGGCGGCGAAGCCAACGCGGCCGATCCGCGCGGGCCGCTGCTCAACGCCCAGATGAAGCCCGCGCCGGCTTACCGCCCGCGCCTGAAGCTGGTTTCGCTCGATATCGAGACCACCGCCCACGGCGAGCTGTATTCGATTGCGCTCGAAGGCTGCGGCCAGCGCCAGGTCTACATGCTCGGGCCGCCCAACGGCGATGCAAGCGGCATCGACTTCGACCTCGACTACTGCGCCAGCCATGCCGACATGCTGGAGAAGCTCAACCAGTGGCTGGAACGGCACGATCCCGATGCCATCATCGGCTGGAACGTGGTGCAGTTCGACCTGCGCGTGCTGCAAAAGCATGCGGAGCGCTACCGCATACCGCTGCGCTTCGGCCGCGGCGGCGGCCTGCTGGAATGGCGCGAGCACGGCTTCAAGCAGGAGCATTTCTTTGCCTCCGCCGCCGGCCGGCTGATCATCGACGGCATCGAATCGCTGCGCTCGGCTACCTGGAACTTCCCCTCGTTCAGCCTCGAGAACGTGGCGCAGACGCTGCTCGGCGAGGGCAAGTCCATCGACAACCCATACCAGCGCATGGCCGAGATCGACCGCCGCTTTGCCGAGGACAAGCCCGCACTGGCGCGCTACAACCTGAAGGACTGCGAACTGGTCACGCGCATCTTCGCCAAGACCGAGTTGCTGCATTTCCTGCTGGAGCGCGCCGCGGTCACGGGGCTGGCCGCGGACCGCAGCGGCGGCTCGGTGGCGGCATTCTGCCACCTGTACATGCCGCTGATGCACCGGCAGGGCTATGTCGCGCCGAACCTGGGGGACGTGCCGGAGGCGGCCAGCCCCGGTGGTTTTGTCATGGACTCGCGGCCGGGGCTCTATGACTCGGTGGTGGTGCTGGACTACAAGAGCCTGTATCCGTCCATCATCCGCACCTTCCTGATCGATCCCGTAGGGCTGGTGGAAGGCATGCTGCATCCCGATGATGCCGATTCGGTGCCGGGCTTCCGCGGCGGGCGCTTCTCGCGCAGCAAGCACAGCCTGCCGGCCATCGTCAGCCAGATCTGGCAGGAGCGCGAAGCGGCCAAGCGCCAGCGCAACCAGCCGCTGTCGCAGGCGCTCAAGATCATCATGAAYGCSTTCTACGGCGTGCTGGGCWCSAGCGYCTGYCGCTTCTTCGACCCGCGCCTGGCCTCGTCGATCACCATGCGCGGCCACGAGATCATGCACCGCACGCGCGAGCTGATCGAGGCCAGGGGCTATGAGGTCATCTACGGCGATACCGACTCCACCTTCGTCTGGCTGAAGCACCCGCACTCGGAGCAGGATGCCCGCCGGCTCGGGCTCGCGCTGGTGGAATACGTGAACCAATGGTGGCGCGATCACCTGCGGCAGTCCTATGGACTGGAAAGCGCGCTGGAGCTGGAGTTCGATACCCACTACCTGCGTTTCCTGATGCCCACCGTGCGCGGCGCGGAGCAAGGCAGCAAGAAGCGCTATGCGGGGCTCGTCGCCGGCGCGGATGGCAAAGACGAAATGGTCTTCAAGGGCCTGGAAACCGTGCGCACCGACTGGACGCCGCTGGCCCAGCAGTTCCAGCAGGAGCTATACCAGCGCGTGTTCAAGAAGCAACCCTTTCGCGAGTACGTGCGGGACTACGTGGCGCGCACGCTCGGCGGCGAGTTCGACGATCTGCTGGTCTACCGCAAGCGCCTGCGGCGCCCGCTGGAGGAGTACCAGCGCAACGTGCCGCCGCACGTGCGCGCCGCGCGCATCGCCGACGAATTCAATCAGCGCGAGGGGCGCCCGCTGCAATACCAGAACGGCGGCTGGATCAGCTACGTGATGACCACCACGGGGCCCGAGCCGCTGGAAACGCGGCGCGGCGCGCTCGACTACGCGCACTACCTGGAGCGCCAGCTGCAGCCGGTGGCGGATGCCATCCTGCCGTTCCTGGAAGAGGATTTCTCCAGGCTGGTGACGGGGCAACGGGATTTGTTCTGACGTTCTGACGAGGGGTTGCGCAGGGAAAGCGGGAAAGCGGGAACGCCTCCCGGCGGGAGGCGCAAGCTTGCTGGCCACGGCGCGACCGCGCCGTGGCGCGCTCGGGTGCTTCAGTGCGCGGCAGCCGCCGCTTCCGACACCGCGCCCTTCACCGGCTTGGTCAGCCAGATCAGCGGCACGATCAGCACGAAGATCACGCCCGAGATCCAGAAGATGTCGTTCAGGCCGAGCATGATCGCTTGCGTGTTGAGGCTGCGCTCGAAGTAGGCCACCGCCTGCGCCGGGCTGAAATGCAGCGTGGCCTGGATCGATTCGAGCGCGGCGTTGTAGAGCGGGTTGGTCGGGCTGGCCTGCTCGGCAAGCTGGCTGTGGTGCAGGATGCTGCGGCTGTTCCATGCGGTGCTGGCAATCGACGTGCCTGCCGCGCCGGCAAACACGCGGGCGAAGTTGGACAGGCCTGCCGCGGCGGGAATCTTCTCCGGGGCCAGCCCCGAGAGGATGATCGCGGTCAGTGGCACGAAGAACAGCCCGGTCGGTATGCCTTGCAGCAAGGTCGGCAGGACCAGCGTCCAGGTATCCACGCCAGTGGTGTATTGCGAACGCATGAAGAACACCCCGGCAAAGCCAAGGAATGCCATGGTGCCCAGCACGCGCAGGTCGATCTTGGGCAAGAGCTTGCCGAGCACGGGCGTGAGCAGCACGGCGAAGATACCGAGCGGCGCGGTCACCATGCCGGCGTTCACGGCCGGATAGTTCAGGTATTGCTGCATCCATTGCGGCAGCAGCACCAGGTTGGCGAAGAACAGGGCGTAGGCCACCGAGATGGCGACCGTGCCGCCGAGGAAGTTGCGGCCCTTGAACAGGCGCAGGTCGATGATGGGGTTCTTCTCGGTCAGCTCCCAGATCACGAAGAAGGCGAAGCCAAGCGCCGCCACCACGGCCAGGATGACGATCACCGGCGAGCTGAACCAGTCCAGGTCCTTGCCCTTGTCGAGCATGATCTGCAGCGCGGCCACCCACACGATCAGCGAGCCCAGGCCGACCACGTCGATGGGCAGCTTGCGCGGGGGGGTCTCGCGCTCGCGGTAGATGGCCCATGTCACGGCGGCTGCGAACAGGCCGACCGGGATGTTGATGTAGAAGATCCACGACCACGAGTAGCTGTCCGTCATCCAGCCGCCCAGCGCGGGGCCGGCGATCGGGCCCACGGTGGCGGTCATGGCCCACAGCGCGAGCGCGGTCGCGCTCTTTTCCTTCGGATACGAGCCGAGCAGGATGGCCTGCGAGAGCGGGATCAGCGGACCGGCCACGGCGCCCTGGAGAATACGCGCGGCCAGCAGCACAGGCAGGTTGGGGGCGATGCCGCACAGCCACGACGACAGCACGAACAACAGGATGGCGCCGACGAACAGGCGGATCTGGCCGATGCGCTGCGTCAGCCAGCCGGTCAGCGGAATCGACACCGCGTTGGCGGCGGCGAACAGCGTGATGACCCAGGTGCCCTCGTCGATCGAGACGCCCAGGTTGCCGGAGATGGTCGGGATGGCCACGTTGGCGATCGACGAATCGAGCACGTTCATGAAGGTGGCCAGCGCCACGGCGAAGGTTGCCAGCGCGAGCTTGCCGCCGGTGAGCGGCGGTGGCGGGGCGAGTGGTCGGGATTGGGCTTGCATGGTGCGCTCCGGCGAGGTTTCGCTTGTTTGGTCGCGTATTCAGGTCGCTTGGGATGCCGGCCGGGGAGGGCCGCGGGAAGGGTCGCTGTCCCGCGCCCTGCCGGCATCGCCTGATAAGTCAGATATTTGGACGAAAAAGAACGCTTCAGGCGCCCGCGCCTTGCTTTCCCGCGCGCGCTGCCTGCACCGGTGCGCTGGCCTGCGGCTTGGGCGCTTGCGCGGCCCGGGCGACCTGCGCGCCCTGGCCCTGGCTATTGCTGTTGTGCGCGACGATGCGTGCGATCTCGTCGTCGGCTTCCGCGCCGTAGCGCTCGAACACATTGGTCTTGTAGGTGGTGCGGTAGGCGTTGGCGGCGTCGGCCACCGGCGCCAGGTGCGAGCCGCCGGCGTTGCGCGTGTTCACGTCCACCTGCATCGACAGGCCGATCTGCAGGGGGTGCRCGCGCAGCTCAGCCGCATCGAGCTGGACGCGTACCGGCAGGCGCTGCACGACCTTGATCCAGTTGCCGGTGGCGTTCTGCGCGGGCAGGGCGGAGAACGCGCTGCCGGTGCCGGCGGAGAAGCCCACCACGCGGCCGTGATAGGTCACGCTGCTGCCGTAGAGATCGGCATGCAGCTCCACCGGCTGCCCGATGCGGATGTTCTTGAGCTGCACTTCCTTGAAGTTGGCGTCGATCCACACGCCGTCCAGCGGCACGATGGCCATCAGCGGGTTGCCCGGGGCCACGCGCTGGCCGACCTGCACCGAGCGGCGCGCCACGTAGCCGGTCACGGGCGCCGGCAGGCTGTTGCGGGCATTGGCGAGGTAGGCGTCGCGCACCTTGGCGGCGGCGGCCTGCACGCTGGGGTGGTCGGGCACGGTGGCCTGGTCGGTCAGCGCGTGGTTCGATGCCAGTTGCTGGCGCGCAGTCTCGAGCGCGGCCTCGGCGGTCTTGACGGCATCGCGGGCGTGCGCCACGTCTTCGGCGGCGACGGCGCCGGTCTCGCTGACTTCGGTGCGGCGGCGCAGGTCGTCGCGGGCGCGCGCCAGGTCGGCCTGGCGCTGGGCGATGGTGGCTTCGAGCACGCTGTTGTTGACATAGAGCGCGCTGACCTGGCGCACGGTCTGCCCGAGCATGGCTTCGGCATTGGCCAGCGCCACCCTGGCATCGGCCGCGTCGAGGTTCACCAGCGGCTCGCCCGCCTTGACGATCTGCGTGTCGTCGGCGTTGACCGCGATCACCGTGCCGGTCACCTGCGGCGTGATCTGCACCAGGTTGCCGTTGACGTAGGCGTCGTCGGTGTCTTCATGGAAACGGGCTTCGGTGTAGTAGTACGTGCCCCAGCCGGCGGCGGCCAGCGCGGTGACCAGGCCCAGCAGGGCGAGGGCGCGCTTGCGCTTGCCTGGTGCCGGGCTGGCGGCCTGCGCAACGGCTTGCGGGTTGTTCGGTTGAGCAGCTTGTTCGGTTTGGTTCTGGGTAGTCATGGCAGTACCTGTATGCGGGAAACTGGCGATTGGCGGTTAGCGTTATTGCGATGGCTGGCTCAGCGGATCAGGGCCGCCTGCTTGATGGAATCCGAGGTGTCGGTGTAGCCGCCGCCGAGCGCCGCGGCCAGCGCGATCTGGCGGTCGCGGCGGGTCATGCGCAGGTTGGCGACTGCCTGGGCACTGGCCAGCGCGTTGGTCTGGGCGTTCAGTACGGTCAGTTGCGTGGTCAGGCCGGCCTTGTACTGGGCCATGGCCAGGGTCAGCGCGCGGCGGGCGGCTTCGTCGCTGCGCACGGCGCCCGCGATCTGTACGTCGATGGCGCGGATGTCCGACAGCTGCGTGGCCACGTCGGACAGCGCGTTGATCAGCGTCTCGTTGTAGTTGGCGACAGCGAAGTCGAACTCCGCATAGCGGCCCTTGAGCTGGGCGCGCAGCGCGCCGCCGTCGAAGATCGGCAGGTGGATGGCCGGGCCGGCCGAAGCGGTGCGGCTGGCGGCGCGCAGGAAGTGGCCGAAGCCGAAGGCGTCCAGGCCGATGGCGGCCGACAGGTTGATGTCGGGGTAGAACTCGGCCTTGGCCACCTTCACGTCATGCGTGGTGGCGTCCACGCGCCAGCGCGCGGCCACGATGTCCGGGCGGCGCGAGACCAGGTCGGCGGGCAGGTTGTCGGGCAGGCGCACTTCCTCGCCGGTGCCCAGGCTGGGGCGGGCGATGGCCAGGCCGCGGTCCGGGCCCTTGCCGAGCAGCGCGCCGAGCTGGTAGCGGGTGCGCTGGATATTGCCTTCGAGCGCGGAGACGGCGACTTCGCTGGTGGCCAGGTTGGCTTCGGCGGTGCGCTTCTCCACTTCGGTTTCCAGGCCCATCGTCACGCGGCCGCTGGTCACGCGCAGCACGGCGGCGCGCTGGGTGACTTCGTCGCGGGCAATATCGGCCAGCGCATAGAGGCGGGCCAGCTCGTTGTAGGCGCGCGCGATAGCCGAGCTGAGCGTCAGCTTGACCTGCTCGGATTCGGCCTCGGTGGCATGTACGGCGGAGACCGACGACTTCAGCGCTTCGCGGTTCTTGCCCCACAGGTCCAGCTCGAACGTGGCGCCCAGCATGGCCTTGTTTTCCGATTGCCAGGAGCCGGCGAAGGGGGGCGGCGTCATGGCGTTTTCCGAGAAGCGCTGGCGGGTCCACGAATATCCGGCGCCCACCTGCGGCAGCGTATTGGCGTTGGCGCCTTCGCTGGCCGCCACGGCGGCGGCCAGGCGGGCCCTGGCCTTCTCGAGCGACGGGCTGCCTTCCAGCGCTTCGGCCACCAGGGCCTTGAGCTGCGCGTCGCCGAACTGGTCGGCCCAGTCGGCCGACGGCCAGCGGCCTTGCTCGGCAGGGATGCTCTGGGTGCTGGCGTAGGCCTTGGTATCGGCGATCTGCTTGTCGCTATGAATGCCCGCGTAGTTGGCGCACCCGGCAAGAACGGCCACCATCAGCGCGGAGAGGGCAAGGCCGGCGGGGCGAACGAAGCGGCTGACGCTGCGAGCCGGCTGCATCTTCTGATTGTTCATTTTCTGACCTATCAGTTAATTAAGCGAAAAAAAAAGGTTCAGGCGCTCGCGAATTTCACAAGCAGCCGGCTGAATTCGGCGAATTCATCCGGGGAAAAGGCGGTGAGCCGTGCATTGAGCACTTGCGGCGCGATTTCGGAAACCTGCTCGGTGATCGCGCGACCCTTGTCGGTCAGCACCAGGTTGACCACGCGACGGTCGCTCACGCTGCGGCTGCGTTTCAGCAGGCCCTCGTTCTCCAGCTTGTCCAGCATGCGCGTCATCAGGCCGGTGTCCACGCCGAGCCGCTTGCACAGTTCGAACGGGGTGGACGCACTGCCGCGGAGCATCGACAGCAGGATGCCCATGTGCTGGCTGCTGATGCCCAGTTCCTTCAGCGCTGCATCCAGTTCTTCCATCAGGCTGTTGCGGGCACGATTGAGGAAGAACCCGACGCTGTAGGTCAGCGGGAAGTTTTCCTTCGAGTAGTGGTCCACGATGTGCTCCTCGTCTTGGTTGATGCAACAGTAGCTGACAGGTCAGATAAATACAAGCGGAATTTGTGGAAAGTCAGCGAATACCGGTGGCGGGCTCGCCGGGACGACCATTTTATGCCTGTTACGCCACTCTGATGGTGGCTTGCCTGCACCTGTCTGCTTCGTATTCACCGCGCCTGTTGCGATAGCCAGCAATTTTGGGCATTATCCGAGACCTCTAAAACGAAATGCAAATCAATCGCATTTGCGTTTGCGTTGTATCCAATTGTTCACTTCGCTTGTTCACTTCGCTTTCCAGGACCCAATGACCGTTCACCTCGGCCCCGCTGCGCGCCGGAACCCTGCTGCGCCTCAAGCCCGCCAACTTGCCTCACTGGCCAGGATGGCGGTCCTGTTCGGATTCCCGCTCTGTGGCGCGGCGCTGGCGCAGCAGGCCGCGCCAGCCACCGAGCAGGCACTACCCGCCGTGACCGTCAGCGCGGGCGCCATGGCGGACGCCGGCCAGCAGCTCGAGAAGAAGGTTGGCAGCGGCGCGCTGGGTAACCGCGCGCAGATCGATACGCCGTACTCCACCACCATCGTCAGCGGCGAAGACCTGGCCGACCGCCAGGTCACCAAGCTTGGCGACGTGTTCGCCGTGGATGCGTCGGTCTCCGACAACAGCAACGCCAACAATAGCTGGGCCAGCTACCTGACCGTGCGCGGGCTGCAGCTCGACTGGCAGAACGGCTACAAGATCAACGGCATGCCGTATGTGGGATACGGCATCACGCTGCCATACGAGCAACTGGAGCAGGTCGAACTGCTCAAGGGTTTGTCCGGCTTCATGTACGGCTTCGCCAATCCGGGCGGCACGGTCAACTACGTGACCAAGCGCCCGACCGACACCTTCACCGGCAGCCTGGAGCTGGGCTACCGCAGCGCCCACGTCTGGACCGAGCACCTGGACCTCGGCGGGCGTGCGGGGCCGGACCAGATGTTCGGCTACCGCCTGAATGTCACGCACGAGGAGGGCAAGCCATCCAACGCGGTCGGCCTCAAGCGCGATTCCGTCTCGCTGGGGCTGGATGCCCGCCTGACGCGGGACCTGACCTGGACCTTCGACGGCATCTACCAGGACCGCCGCACCTTCGGCCAGACGCCGACCTTCGCCACGTATTCGTACACCGGCACTTCGCTGCCGGGCGTGGTGAGCGGCCGCGGCGGCCTGTTCGCCGGCCCGGACCAGCACCTGTTCACCAACCTGCAGCTGTACAGCACCGGCTTGCGCTACAACATCAACCCGGACTGGACCGTCAGCACCAGCTACAGCTTCAGCAAGGTCTCGCGCAGCCGCAACGAGACCTCCTTCGTGCTCGCCAACGTGAACGGCGACTACGAGGACTTCCGCTACGACGGCACGCAGGGGCATCAGTTCAGCCAGTGGACGACCATGGTCGAGGGCAAGTTCGCCACCGGTCCGTTGCGCCACCAGCTGGTGGCAGGCACGGCGTGGCAGGAGCAGATCGACCGCTACAGCACCGGCTCTGACGTGTACTTCTCGCTCGGCTCCGGCAACCTGGCGCTGCCCAACACGCGTACCTACTACTCGCAGGGTGGCTTCAGCCAGTACCGCGCCAGCGATATCTCGCAAATGGCGCTGTTCGTGAGCGACACCATCGAGCTGACCGAGAAATGGTCCGTGCTCGGCGGCGTGCGCTACACCAACTACGAGCAGAACGGCTATGCGCGCGGCGGGGCCACCACCTCGAGCTACAGCAAGAACGGTGTTGTCACGCCGACCGTCGCCCTGATGTACAAGCCGCTGCGGAGCACCACGCTGTACGCCAGCTACGTGGAGTCGCTCGAAGGCGGCACCACCGTGGACACCATCTACGCCAACGCCGGCGCGCAGCTCAAGCCGATCCGCAGCAAGCAGTACGAACTGGGCGCCAAGACCGACCAGGGCAGCTGGACCGGCACCGCCGCGCTGTTCCGCATCGAACGCGGCGCGCAGTACGCCAACAGCGACAACGTGTTCGTGCAGGACGGCTTGTCGATCTACCAGGGCGCGGAGCTGGCCAGCGCCGCGCGCGTGGGGCAGTTCGAACTGGGCGGCAGCGCCATGTACCTGGATAGCTGGTACGCGCGCGGCGCCGATTTCAACGGCAACCGCGTGGCCGGGGCGCCGAACTTCGTGCTGGCGGCGCGGCTGGCGTACTACGTGCCGTTCGTGCCGGGCCTGCGCGTGGGCATCGACGGCAAGTACACCGGCACCACCAAGCTGCGCCCGGCCGGCGACATCACGCTGGCCGGCTATACCGTGTTCAACCTCGGTGCCAGCTACGTCACCCGCGTGGCCGGCAAGGAGCTGACCTTGCGCGCGGCCGTCAACAACCTGACCAACAAGCGCTACTGGGGCTTCCAGTACGCCGACTACATCCAGCCGGCGGATCCGCGCAGTGTCAGCGTGAGCGCCAGGCTGGCGTTCTGACCCGCATCGGAAGCGGGCTGGCCGCCACGCGCAGGCGTCCAGCCGGCTGAACCACCGATGCCGGCCGGCCCTGGGGCAGGCAACTAGGCGACCTGGAAGCGCCCGGCCGCCTGTATCAGGCCGCGGGCCTGGTCCTGCAGCGAGCCGGCCGCCGCGGCCGCTTGCTCGACCAGGGCAGCGTTTTGCTGCGTCACGTGGTCCATCTGGCTCACGGCCTCGTTGATCTGTTCGATGCCGGCCGCCTGCTCGTGCGTGGCGGCGGTGACTTCGGCCATGATGTCGGTCACGCGCCTGACGCTGTCGACCACATCGTCCATGGTGCGGCCCGTCTGCGCCAACAGGTCGTTGCCGATCGCCACCTTCGAGGCCGAGTCGTCGATCAGCACCTTGATTTCCTTGGCGGCGGAGCCCGAGCGCTGGGCCAGGCTGCGTACCTCTTCGGCCACCACCGCGAAGCCCCGGCCTTGCTCGCCGGCGCGGGCTGCCTCGACCGCGGCGTTCAACGCCAGGATGTTGGTCTGGAAGGCGATGCCTTCGATCACGCCGATGATCTCCACGATCTTGCCCGACGATTCGCTGATGGTGCCCATGGTATCCACCACACGGGATACCAGCGAGCTGCCGCGCCCCGCCTACCTTATCGGATCATCGGTAGCGCCACTTCCCCCCCGCTGAAGTGGGGTTCAGCCGCGGTGCATGCGGCCGTGCGATGACGGCCGGGAAGGGGGCCGGGCCGGGTTTGCCTGCCGTGCTGCCTGGCTCCGCGGCTCCGTTCGGTGGCGCACGGAACCTGACCATGCCAGCCAACAGACTTCCCGCTGGAGGCCGGCACCGGGCATCCCCCGTCCGGTCGTGAGTTCCCGCTCGCGATGTCATCCAGGAGAGACGCGCCATGCCAGCTTCCTCGTCCGTTCTACGTCGCGTCGTACCAGCGATGCTTGTGTGGCTGGGCTTCGCGGGCGGCGCGCAGGCCTACGAGATGGACTTCCACTACGGCCTGACCTACTGGCTGGCGGGGCAGGCAGGCTTTGACGGCGGCGACAGCCGCCTGATCGCAGCCGGAGACGAGCGAAGCGATACGGGCATGCTCGATGCGGTCCATGCGATGCTCTACTCGCTGTGCGTGCGTCACGACCAGACGGCCAGCGCGCTGACCCGCGAACTGCACTTCCGCTCCCAGCACCCGCCGCCGGCCGAGCCGGCAAACCGGGTGGTCGATGCCAGGCAGCCATTCGCCGCGATCGCGGTCGAAGCCGTCACCGGCGAGCATGGCAGCGAGGCCGGCGACCGGCTCACGCGCCTGGGACAGGCGCTGCACGGCTGGCAGGACAGCTTCTCGCACGGCGGCGAGCCCTCGACAGGGCCGTGCGACAGGCTGCTGATGTGGGCGCATCCGGCTGCCAAGGGCGGCGCGCTCTCCCACGACGCCGACCTCACATACAAGTACCCGGACCAGTGCCGTAGCGCTGCCCGCGCTACCTTCGAGCGTCTGCTGGCATACCGCCGCGCACAGCGCCTGCCGAAGGGCAAAGCCACCTGGGACCGGCTGGAACCGCGGGTCGACGTGTTCTGCCATGCCGCGACCAAGGCCGACAAGGCCGGGTGGCTGAAGGGCGAGGGCGTGCCGGATCCGGATGCCATCGTGCGCGGCCTGTCCTTGAACGATGGTGGCGAGCCGCAGGAAGGTCCCGCCTTTTACCGCGGCGCCCGCGTCCCGCTGGCCGAACCGCGCGCGGTCACGCAGCTCGACGCCTCGGTCAATGCGCTGGCCGAGCAAGCCGCGCGCCAGGCCCGCGCGGAGGTGGACAAGGACGAAGCGCAATGGGTCGAGCGCTTCATGCAAGCCTGGCTGACCACCTCGGTGGCGGAGCTGGGGCCGGTGCTCTCGCCGTTCTTTGGTGCCGGCGCCAAGATGAGCGCCGAAAGCCCCCCGATCCGCGCGCTCGCGCGGCTGCGCCTGCGCGATCGCGGGCTGGCGAACGATCCCGGCTTGAAGCGCCAGGCCGATGGCGGCGGAAGTCCGGTGTACGTCACTGCATCACCGGCAGACTGGCGCAGCCTGCTTGTCAGGCCACGCAGCGGCGAGCAGGCGATATTCGTCGCCCACGCCGCGGGCCGCGATTCTCCGCTGGTGGCGATCGCCGTCCTCGAGCATGCACCCTACGATGTGCTGATGCTCTGGGCCGCGCGCGACGGCGCTTCGCTGATCGTCAAGCAGCTGGAGGTGTTCCCGACGCACTGAGGGAATCCGTTTGCCTGCGGTGTGTCGCCAGGGGACAGACCGGAGAATGACCTGCGAAAGGCCGGCGTTGCGCCAGGGCAGGGCGGCGTACCCTGCCGGATGGACAAGCACGTGGTTTCGGGCAATGCTTGCGCTCGTTGTCCGCAGCCTCGGGATGCTGCCGGACCGGACGCTGATGAAACGGAATTTCCCATGCCGAAGCTAGCCACTGCCCTCCTTGCCGCGCTTCTCCTGTTCCTTTCCGGCCAGCCGGCACAGGCCGCCACCTGCACCCCCGACATCACCGAGCTGCACGTCAGCGGCGCGTCCCAGTGCCTGGTGATGCGCCGGTTCGGCTCCGATGCGCCGGAAGTGATGGTGATCTGGCTGCACGGGGACCTTTCCACGGGCGGGCCGGCCAACTACCAGTTCGCTGCCGCCGAGGCGGCAACGAAGGAACTCGGTGGCAACGTGGCGTCCATCGCCCTGGTGCGTCCGGGCTATCCGGACGGCAGCGGGAATGAGTCGACCGTCGCGTTCAGCCATAGCGGGCGCGCCGATCATTACACGCGGGAGAACGTCACCGAGGTCGGCACGGCGATCGAGCGTCTGCGCGAGCGGTTCAGGCCCCGGCTCGTGCTGGTGGTCGGCCACTCGGGCGGCGCTGCGACTGCCGCGATCCTGCTCGGGCTGAAGCCCAGGCTGATGGACGGCGCGGTGCTGGTTTCATGCCCCTGCGACACCGTGGCCTGGCGCAGCGGACGCCGCGCATGGAGCCGCAGCGAGAACCCGATGGCCTGGGCGGGCAAGGTTGACGCCGGCGCGAAGGTCGTCGCGCTGACCGGCGCCAGGGACGACAACACAGCGCCGGACCTCGCCCGCAGCTACATCGATGCGCTCGCGCAGCGCGGGATCAACGCTTCGTTCCGGCTCCTGCCGGACGACACCCACAACAGCGCGTTCCGCTCGCCCGAGGTCCTCAGGGCGCTGCAGGGCATGATCGCGGCCAGCTAGCCTGGCGATGCGAGGCTGCTTGCCGGGCAGGCCGCGGCCGCACGCCGGATAGCAAGCCCGGGTAGGATGTGGGCGGTCTCAACGGCAACAATGGAATGCAACGATGGAACTCAACCTGAAGGACAAGCTCGTCGTCGTGACGGGCGGCAGCAAAGGGATCGGACTGGCGTGCGCGCGGGCATTCGCCGGTGAAGGGGCGCGCGTCGTCATCGTCTCCAGGGATGCGGCCAATGTCGAGCGCGCGCTGGCCGGGCTCGCGCAGGAGGGCATCCAGGCCCATGGCTACGCCGCCAACCTGTCGGCGTACGAGGACGCCACGCGCGTGGTCTCGGAGATCGAAGGCGCGCATGGCCCGGTCGACGTGCTGATCAACAGCGCCGGCGCGGCGAAGCGCTACGAGCCGGAGGCGCTCGACGGCAACGCCTTGCGGGCCGGCATGGAAGACAAATACTTCCCGGTCGCCAACGCGCAGGAGGCGGTGCTGGCCCATATGCGGCCGCGCGGCAGCGGCGTGATCGTCAACATCATCGGTTCCGGCGGCAAGATGCCGACGTCCACCCATATCTCCGGCGGCGCGGCGAACGCTGCCTTGATGTTGTCCACGGTCGGCCATGCGGCGCACTACGCCGCGCTGGGCATCCGGATCAACGCGATCAACCCGGGCTACACCCTGACCGGGCGAGTCGAGCAATCGCTGGCGCTGGAAGCCAAGCGGCTGGATATCAGCCGGGACGAAGCGTTTGCCCGCGGATCTGCGGAGGTGCCGCTGGGCCGCTATGGCCGTCCGGAGGAAGTCGCCGATGCCGCGTTGTTCCTGGCCAGCGACCGCGCCAGCTACATCGTCGGCGCGATCCTGTCGGTCAACGGCGGCCGCAATCCGGTCATCTGAGCCTGTGCCAGCGAGCCCGCCCGGCTGTGCCGCGGCGGGCGGTTCCGGGGGTTTGAACGCGCTTCTCCATGGGGAGGGCGGGGTTGGCGTCACGAAAGGAGGTAATTCCGCCTCATGTTATATGACATCACATAATAACGAGCCAGATTTGGGTCGAGCCTCCGGTGGAACCGATTTCAGCTCTCAGGTGGATGGTGCGTAATATTTCAGTTTGATTCCCCCGTGAATTTCAAAATTAAAGGCCTGTATAGCCACTTTAAACGCCGATAGTTGGTAGCGATTCAATAGATCTTGACTGTCTTCATCCACTGCACTAGCCTTCATGTCATAAGACAACTGATGACGATAACGACGAGACACCGCATGAAGGCCAACATCCTGCAGTTGAATCCGATCCTGATTCCCGAGATCAATGACAAGCTGGGCACGCTCTACACCGTGCACCGGCTGTTCGAGCAGGGCGACAAGGACGCCTACCTGCGCGAACACGGCGCCTCGATCCGCGCGGTCATCACCGGCGGCCACACCGGCATCGGCAGGGCGATGATGGAGCAGTTGCCTGCGCTCGAGGTGGTGGCGGTCAACGGCGTCGGCACCGATGCGGTGGACCTGGCATATGCCCGCGCGCGCGGCCTCCCGGTGACAGGCACCTTCGGCGCGCTGACCGAGGACGTCGCCGATCTCGCCGTCGGGCTGCTGATCGCCACCTGCCGGGGCATATGCCCGGGCGACCGGTTCATCCGCAACGGCGACTGGGTGCGCAATCCACAGCCGAGCGCGATTCCGCTGGCGCGCCGCGTCAGCGGCATGCGCGTCGGCATCGTCGGCATGGGCCGGGTGGGCCGCGCCATCGCCACCCGCCTGGCGGCGTTCGGCTGCCCCATCGCCTACACCGACCTCAAGGCGATGGCGGATGTGCCCTACACCTTCGTGCCGGACCTCGTGCAATTGGCCGCGAAGAGTGACGCGCTGGTGCTCGCCGCCGCCGCGGACAAGGCCGAGGGCATCGTCGACGCGGCGGTGCTCGACGCGCTGGGCACGGGCGGCTACCTGATCAACATCGCACGCGGCCGGCTGGTCAAGGAAGACGACCTCGTCGCGGCGCTGACGTCCGGGCGCATCGCCGGTGCCGGCCTGGATGTGTTCGTCGACGAACCGAACGTGCCCGAAGCGCTGCTGGGGCTGGACAACGTCACGCTCCAGGCGCATCGCGCCAGCGCCACGCACCAGACGCGCACGGCCATGGGAGAGATGGTCCTGGCCAGCATCGCGCAGGCGCTCGCCGGCCAGCGGCCGGAGTTCAGCCTGACTACCTGACCGGCCGACGCCCCGGCAAAAACCGGCACGGTCGGCAAAACAGGTAAAGCAGCCATAACAGGCAAAATCGAGAGAACAGGAAACACCGGCAACGCCGGCAACATCGGCAATATCGGCAATATCGGCAAGATCAAAAAACAGATATCAGGAGACAGTAATGCGAATCACCCATCTGGCGGCGGCCGCCGTCACCATGCTTGCGGCCGGCCTGGCCGGCGCGCAATCTTATCCGTCGAAACCGATCACCATCGTGATCGGCTCCAGCCCCGGCAGCACCACGGACGGCCTGGCCCGCGCCATGGGCGCCCAGATCACCAAGGAGACGGGGCAGGCGGTGGTGGTCGACAGCCGTCCCGGCGCGTTCGGGGGCATCGCGGCCCAGCTGGTCGCGCGCTCGGCTCCGGACGGCTACACGCTGTTCATGACCACCAACACCACGCAGGCCGCGAACCCGCACCTGGTCAAGAATCTTCCCTACAACCCCATCAAGGATTTCGCGCCGATCGGCCAGGTAGTGCAGGGCTACATGCTGATGGTCGTGAACCCCGGCGTGAAGGCCAGGACCGTGCCTGAGTTCATCGCGCTGGCGAAGAAGGAGCCCGGCAAGATGACGTTCGGCTCGGGGTCGTCGTCGGCGCGCGTCGCCACCGAGCAGTTCGAGCACATGACGGGGACGAAGCTGACCTATGTCCCGTACAAGGCCAATCCGCCCGCCGTGATCGATCTCGTGGCGGGACAGACCGACGTGATGATCGTCGACCTGACCACCAGCCTGCCGCAGGTCAAGGCCGGCAAGCTGCGCGCGCTCGGCGTCAGCAGCCCGCACCGCTCGCAGCTGCTGCCCAACGTGCCCACCATCGCCGAACAGGGCGTGGCCGGCTATGACTTCGGCTACTGGAATGCGCTCTACGCGCCCGCAGGCACGCCGGCGCCGGTCATCAACCGCCTCAACGAGCTGATGCGCAAGGCCATGGCCACCGAATCGATCCGTCACTACGTGGCGGACAACGGCATGGAGGTCAAGGTGTCCTCGCCGGAGGAGCTCGCGAAGTTCCAGCTCGCGGAGCTGGAGCGCTGGGGCAAGATCATCAAGGTCGCCGGTATCGAGCCAGAATAAGGCGCGCTCCGTGCGGCATGCGGCTGGACGGCGCGCCTCGCGTCGCTCAGGGCACCGCCGCCGCGTTCCTGAGCGCGCGCTCCACGGCCCGGATGGCGATCAGGCGCTTGGTGGCATCGGCGCTCTGTGGCGCAAGCGTCAGCATGGCCGCCGAGAGGGCGTCGTGGAAGCCCGCGGCGTCGAGCCGCTTGCCGGCGATGGCCGCCTCCACCGTGGTGAGCCGCCATGGCCGGTGGGCTACCCCGCCCAGGGCTATCCTTGCCTGCGTGATCTTCTGGTTCTGGAGCGCCACGGCGGCCGCCACGCAGACCAGCGCCGACTGGTAGGCTGCGCGGTCGCGCACCTTGAGGTAGATGCTGCGTCTGGCCAGCGCGCTGCGCGGAACGACGATTCTCATCAGCAGCTCTCCCGGCTTCATGTTGTTGTCGCGCTGGGGCGTGGTGCCGGGCAGGCGGAGAAAATCCGCCGCCGCCAGCGTGCGCTCGCCGCTCGCGCCGCGCAGCACGACCTGCGCGTCCAGCGCGGCCAGGGCGACCGCCAGGTCGGACGGGTGAGTGGCGATGCATTGGCTGCTGCGGCCGAACAGCGCGAACGCGCGGGTGGCGCCCGCGGCGAGCGCGGCGCAGCCGCTGCCGGGTGTGCGCTTGTTGCAGGCCGCATCGACGGCACCGTTGCGGAAGTAGACGCAGCGCGTACGCTGCAGCAGGTTGCCGCCCAGCGTGCCGGCGTTGCGGGTCTGCGGCGAGCCGCTTTGTTCCAGCGCCATGGCGATCGCCGGGCACTCGCGCACCACGTCGGCGTGGGCTGCCACGTCGCTCATGCGCGTCAGCGCGCCAAGCACCAGATCGGTGGCGGTGAGCTCGATCTGGCCGAGCTCGGCAATGCCGCTCAGATCGACCAGCGTGCCGGGTGCGCAGACGCCTTCGCGCATCAGGTTCAGCAACTCCACRCCGCCGGCGATGCACATGGCGTCGCCCGCCGCGATCGCCGTCAGGGCGTCCGCGACGCTGGTGGCGCGTACCCACGCGAACGCGCGCACGTCAGGTCCCGCCGTCGCGGGCGTAGGCCAGTACCGCCGCCACGATATTCGGATAGGCGCCGCAGCGGCACAGGTTGCCGCACATCCAGGTGCGCACTTCGTCTTCGGTGCCGGCATGGCCTTCGGTTACACAGGCCAGCGCCGACATGACCTGGCCGGCGGTGCAGTAGCCGCACTGGAAGGCATCCTGCTTGACGAACGCGCGCTGCAGGGCGTGCAGCTTCGTCGCCGATGGCGCCACGCCCTCGATGGTCTTGACGGCATGCCCGTCCGCCATCACCGCCAGCATCAGGCAGCCGAGCACGCGCCGTCCGTCCACATGCACGGTGCAACTGCCGCACTCGCCACGGTTGCAGCCTACCTTGGTGCCGTACAGCCCCAGGGTATCGCGCAGCGTGTCGGCGAGGGTGGCGCGGGTATCGACGCTGAGCTCGTGCGGAGCGCCGTTGACAGTCAGGTGGATCGTGGCGATAGCCATGGCGTGCCTCTCCAGCGCTTCAGTTCAGCAGGTCGTCGATGCGGATCGGCAGGCGGCGCACGCGCACGCCGGTGGCATGGTAGACCGCGTTGGCGATACCCGCGRCCAGGCCGACGATGCCCAGCTCGCCCACGCCCTTGCTGCCCAGCGGATTTGCCTTGTCGTCCACCTCCTTGACCAGCAGCACGTCGATCTGCGGCACGTCGGCGCAGGTGGGAAGCAGGTAAGACAACAGGCTGGCATTGACAAAGCCGCCCGCAACCGAATCGGCCGGCGAGTCTTCCAGCAGCGCCATGCCGATGCCGCCGACGATGCCACCGGCCAGCTGGCTCCTGACCAGCATCGGATTGACTACCTGCCCGACGCCGAACGCGCTGACGACCCGGCTCACGCGCGGCACCGGCAGCCCGGGGTCCACCACGACCTCGACGAAATGCGCACCGAAGGACAGCATCGGCCCCGGCGGCGTAGCCGGTGGCGCGGCATTCGCGGCGGCCTCCAGCGTGGCCCCGCCACTGGCCGCGATGATGGCTTCGAGCGCGACGCCGCTCTGGGGCGTGGCCTTCAGGAACGCGCGGCCGTCGGCTGTGTCCATGTCGGCCGGGGCTGCGCCTGACAACACGGTGCCCGCTTGCGCAGAGGCGGCGGCCAGCAGCTTGCCCTGCAGGTCACGGCTGGCCGCCAGCACGGCTGACCCGACGCTGGCCAGCGTGCGCGATCCGCCCGAGACGGTGGTCTTCGGTAGCACCGTATCGCCGATCTCCACGCGCACGCGCGCCAGCGCCACGCCCACGCCGTCGGCCGCGATCTGCGCCAGCGCGGTGCAGATGCCGCCGCCCATCTCGTGCGTGCCGCTCTTGACCGTGACCGTGCCGGTGCCATCGATGCCCACGCTGGCGGAGGCGGCCGAACGGTTGACCGGATAGGCGGCGCTCGCCATGCCCCAGCCGATGCGCTGCCCCTGCGCATCGTGCATCGATCCCGGCGCGCTGGTGCGTGCCGACCAGCCGAAGCGCTGCGCGGCCATCTCATAGCATTGGCGCAGGCTGTTCGAGGTCCATGCCGCGCCCGAGACCGGGTCGGTGCTGGCGAAATTCTTCACCCGCAGCGCCACGGGGTCGATGCCAACCGCCACCGCGAGTTCGTCCATGGCCGACTCCAGCGCAAAGAAGCCGGTCGCTTCGCCGGGGGCGCGCATGGTGGTGGGCGTGGGCAGATCCAGCCGGACCAGCGCGCGGCTGACCTGGCCGGTGGGGCAGCGGTAGATCATGCGCGTGCGCGAAGTGGCCGGCTCGACAAAGTCGTCGTTCATCGAGGTGGTGGTCTTGGCGGCATGCGTGAGCGCCTTCAGCGTGCCGTCGCTGGCCGCCTGCAAGGTCAGGTGCTGCTCGGTATGGGGGCGGTGCCCGACCATCGAGAACATCTGGTTGCGCGAGAGCGCCAGCACCACCGGCTTGCCTACCATCTTCGCGGCAACGGCGGCCAGCAGCACATGCGGCCATGTGAGCCGCTTCGAGCCGAACGAGCCGCCGACGAATTTCGATTGCACGCGGACCTTGGCCACCGGCATGCCGAAACAGGCCGCCACCATGGCCTGCACGCCGCGTATCCACTGCGAGCCATCGTGCAGCGTCAGCGCGGCTCCGTTCCATGCGGCAACCACGGCGGGGCGCTCCATCGGGTTGTGGTGCTCGAAGGGCGTGACATAGGTCTGGTCGATGGTCACGTCGGCCGCGGCGGGGGCAGGGCCGTTGTCCGGCACATCGGCAGCCCAGCGGAAGTTGTGCAGCGGCGAGGCCGCGGGCCGGGCCACCGGCTGCGCGGCCGGCTCGAGCACTGCCGCCTTCGGCGTGTAGCGCACCTGCAGGCAGTCCGCCGCGTATTCGGCGGCCTCGCGGCTGGTGGCGACGACTACCGCAATGGCCTGGCCCAGGTGGTCGACACGGTCATCCTGCAGCGGCAGGCGGTGCTGCCCGGCGGAGTCGGGGAACGGGTCGGCCGCATGGAGCGCGAGGCAGTTCGACGAGGTGATGACTTCCAGCACGCCAGGCACCGCGCGCGCGGTGGTTTCGTCGATCGACAGGACACGCCCCTTGGCAATGGCACTGGCGCGGATGACGGCATGCACGGCATCGGCCGGCGCGGTATCCGCGGCGTATTTCGCATGCCCGGTAACCTTGGCGTGGCCATCGATGCGCGGTACTGATTTGCCGACTGACTTCATTGGCTAACCTCCCACATCCGGAAAGGACTCTAGTACATGAACCGGCCGCCTTCAATGGCGCGTTACGGTTGTGCGTTACGGTTGTGCGCTACGGTTGATGTCTGCTTTGCGGCGACATAGGCTATCTACGCCACAGCAACGCGCAGAGCGCGCAAAGGGGAAGCCATGAGCGACGAACTCGATTTCCGCAAGGAGCTGGCGCGCCAGCTGCTGTCGTCCGGCATGACGGCCGCCGATTTCGACAACCATCCCACCGTGGCGACCACGCTCGCGGCCGCGCCGGGGCTGGCCGCACACCCGCAGATCGCCTTCCCGGCCGCGCTGCGCCCGACACCGGTGCCACTGGCCACCATCCCCGATCTGAACGACCCGCTGCCCAAGGCCGACGTCGTGGTGATCACCTGGACGGTGGATGAAACCATGGCGCTCGGTGATGTGATGACGCCGGGCTTCTCGCGCGATCATTGGTATCGTTACGCGCGCAACTTCGCCCAATACCTGCCGAACATCCGTGCCCACGCGCCCGCGCGCGGCGTGATGCGCCTGGGCAGCTATTTCCCGGTGAAGATCGGCAGCAAGCGCGTGCTGTGCATGAAGTCGGAACTCCACCTCAACCAGGACGGCGTCACCACGCCGCCGGCGGGCAGCCCGCACAAGGCATCCCTGCCGATCAGGGACCTGCTCCACCAGATCATCGACGAAACGCAGGCGAAGCTGGTGATCACCACGGGCACCGCGGGCGCGGTGTTCGCGCAGCACGACCTCGGCGACGTGATCGTTACGCGCGGCGCGAAATTCCGCCTCAAGCAGGAGTTCCGCGACAGCCCGTTCAACGACAAGGTCTACAAGTCGGACTGGCAGGTCAAGACCACGCACTTCGCCAAGGCCGTGGAGCTGATGGCCGGCTTCAAGGAGCAGATCGCCGAGCCGGAGTTCCTCCCGCCCACGATCAACTACGCACCGCTGGACAACCTGCCCAAGCCGGTGCGCAAGAACGATCCCGACATCAAGCTCGACGGCAGGGAGCTGCCGGCCTTCCATCCCATTCTCACCACCGACTACTTCGAGTTCGGCACGTCGCTCAACCACCTCGACCAGATCGGCAGCGCGGTGGAGATGGGCGATGCGGTGCTGGGCATGGTGGTGGAAGAACGCGCCGCCGCCGGCAAGTCCACGCCACACTGGCTGGTGGTGCGCAACTGCTCGGACCCACAGATCAACGGCAAGCTGCGCAACAAGCCGGCCAAGCAGAGCCTGCAGGCGATGTGGGCGGTCTACTACTACGAGGGCTTCGGCTACTGGACCAGCATGAACAGCGCGCTCGCGTGCTGGGCCGTGATTGCCGGGCTGTAGCGGCACGGGCGGGGCAGGGCGGCCCTGCTAGCCGCCCACGCGGATCACCAGCGCGTAGTTCTGCTTCGCCAGCGCAATGGCGTGGGCCACCACCGATACGGTGACGCTGCCGGCCGGGATCTGATTCCATTCCACTTGCTCCACATTGTTGACGCGGTCGAAATCCGTGGCGCCCAGGGCCATGTTGCCGTGYCACTCGCGCCCGCCCGCCACGACCACCAGGTCGAGGTCGCTCTGCAGCCCTTCGCCGGGCGGATCGGTCCATACCAGCGTGACCTTGAGCCTGCGCGCGCTGGCGGCGATGGTCACCTCGTAGTCCTCGCGCTCGCCGGTGTCGAGCCGGGTGGCTTCGTCAAAGAACTGCAGCGTCTCGTGGTCCGCGTAGGGGCCGGTCACCGCCTGCAGGTCGACCCTGCCGAAGCCCTGGTTGTTGTTCGGCACGGCCCCGGCCTCGGAAGGCGAGTATTGCCCGGCAAGCGGGCGTGCGCCGTTGATGATCAGCGCCTTGACCAGCGCCGCGCTGGGCTTGCGCAAGCGGTGACGGGTGCGCAGGAACTGCCGCACGACGGCTGCGCATCCGGCCACCAGCGGGGTGGCCATGCTGGTGCCGCCGTCGAACATGTAGAGCGGATCGCCCGACAGGCCCCAGCCTTCGGACCTGGTCGCGCGCGAGCGGGTGGACAAGATGTACGTGCCGGGCGCCACCACGTCCGGCTYGAAGCGAAGGTCCATGGTCGGGCCGCGGCTGCTGAACGCGACCATGCCTTCCGGGTTGTTGGCGAGCCGGTCCGACTTGATGGGATTGGTCGGGAAATCGGCCGGCCAGCCGGCGCCGTAGGTCATCTTCATGGCCGGGCGGTCGTTCTCGCTGGCACCGATGGTCAGGCAGTTCTTGGCGGTCCCGGGCGGCGGGACCGAAGACGGGTTGACCTGGCCGTTGGCGTCGCTGTCCGTGCCCGCATTGCCGGCGGCGAAGCAGATCAGCATGTCGCGGTTCTTGTAGACGAATTCATCGACTTCATGCGCCTGCGGATCGTACTTGCCGAAGTTGCCCTGGCTGCACCACGAGTTCGTGTGCACGCGCGCCTTGTGGGTCTTGTAGGGCGGCAGGAACAGATCGTTCAGGTCGCCGGGCAGGCCACCCAGGCCTGACTGGCTGTCCAGCACCGACTGGAGCACCAGCCTGGCGCCGGGGGCCGCGCCGCAGATGGCGCCGTCCGTGCTGGACACGCCGTCGCCAAGCACGGAGCCTGCCACGTGCGTGCCGTGCCCGTCGGGATCGTCCTTGCGCCCGGGCCGGCCCAGCGCGTACAGCGCCTTGACGCGGCCCTTGAAGGCAGGGTGCACATTGGTCGTGGAGCCTTTGTCGAAGCCGGTATCGGCCACCGCCACCACTTCGCCATCGCCGCGCAGCGCAGCGGGGTCGGCCGCGGCCGGGGCGCGCAGGATGGTGCGCGCGATATTGTTGGCCAGCCGGCGCGGGAATACTTCCTCGACGTGGCGCACCGGGTCCAGCGCCGCGACCTCCGGCAGGCGCCGGCGCTTGAGCGTCACGCGCAGCTTGTGCCCGGCCACGGTCACCGCGGATACGTCCAGGTGCGCGGCGGCGGCAACCAGCTTGTGCGCTTCGGCCACCCTGGCGTTCCGGTGCAGCACCACGTCGACCGTGACGCGCGAACTATCGAGCTCGGCCGGCGGCGCCAGCGCGGCCGCCGCCACGGCAACGYCGCCGGGCTGCGGCGCCACCCGGCGCAGCGACGGCGAGAGCTTGACCACGTTGGGATACAGGTCGGCCCAGTCGACGAACGGCAGTGCCCGCACCCTGGCGAGGCTGGTCTTCGGGAAGTAGCAAACCAGCCCGCCGCCCGGCACCGCTTCCAGGACCTCGGCGCCGGCGCGCGCCAGTTGCTGCTTCTGTGCGGCATTCATCGGGGCATGGGGCACCACGACGATGTAGTCGGTCGTGCTGGCGTTCTCGTTGGCCAGGGAGAACGCCGCCAGGGTCTCCCTGGGTGCCGACGTGTCGATCGCGATGCCGTTGATCGTGATGGAAGCCATCGTGTTTTTCCTCCCTCGTCACGCCGGTGCCGCAGGGCAAGGCCCGTCGCCGACATGCCGGCGCGCTGTCTATGCAGTTCTAGTCGCTGAGGCGCCGCTCCGTATTGAATTTTTCTTTTTTCAGCTGAAATGCAACAACACGACGACGGCCGCCGGGGCAGGGCGGGGCACGATGCCTGGCGCGTCAGGCCTGCGTCAGCGCCGCCTCAGCGGTAGCTGCGCGCCCTGTCGCGCAACGTTGAGGAATGCCTGGAGAATTTGCGATTGATCGTCGCGGCGGTACAGGCAGCTCAGTTCGATGTCCTTCAGTACACGCGACCTGAGCGGCTTATAGACCACGCCCGGCAGCCGCAGGTTCGATGCCGACTCGGTCGTCACGCAAAGCCCGAAGCCCCCGGCAACCAGGGCGACGGCGGTGACCACGTCCTCCACCTCCTGCTCGATCACCAGTCGCACGCCCTCGCTGCGAAACGCTGACATGACCTCCTGGGCCAGTCCCGGCAGCGGTGCATTGGGATAGAGGATCATCGGCTCGCTGTCGAGATCCTTCAGCGTCAGCACCGGCTTCTTGCCCAGGCGGTGGTGTTCCGGCAGCGCCACCAGCATGGTTTCGCGCAGCACGGTCTCGACCATCAGGTCCGGCTCGTTCGGTACCAGCCGATTGAACCCCACCGTGATGCGGCGCTCGCGCAGCGCTTCGATCTGTTCGGCCTTGCCCATGTTGTGCAGGCCGATCCGTACCTCCGGCCGTGCCTTGTGAAAGCGCGCCAGCAGCACCGGAATCACGTTGAGCAGGCCCGAGCCGAAGATGCCGACGTCGAGCCGGCCGATCAGGCCCCGTCCCGCGCGCTGCGCCTTTTCGCTTGCCCGCCGCGCCATGCTGAGCACATTGGGCACCTCCTCGAGCAGGGCCGTGCCGGCTTCCGTCAGTTCCACGCCCTTGGCCGTGCGCACGAACAGCGCGGCGCCGAGTTCCTCTTCGAGCGCGTGGATGTGGCGCGTCAGCGGTGGCTGGGCCATATGCAGGCGCGCAGCCGCGCGGGTGAAATTGCGCTCCTCCGCGACCGCGAGGAAGTAACGCATCTGTTTGAGATCCATGGGAGGTCCGCGTGTTGGGAGGAGATCAGGAAGGGCAATACCGGATCGGTATGGTATCGGAAAAAAATAGTATTAGACCGTATAGGGCTGACTGGCCGATGATCCACATCAGCGCAGGGGCAGAAGTCCCGCGAAGCACCAGACTGGAGACAAGCCATGCCCACCGGCCTCACCGCCGCCCCCCCGCCCTGCCAGGGGCCGGACCGCAACCTGCGCATGCCGGCGTTCCGCATGCCCCGGGGCGCCGTGGACTGCCACGCCCACGTGTTCGGCCCGCAGGCGCAGTACCCTTTTTCCGAAGAGCGCAGCTACACGCCGGAGGATTGCACTGTCGAACAATACGAGGCCTTGCTCGCCACGCTGGGCATCGACCGCTGCGTGATCGTGCACGGCGGCGCGCACGGCACGGACAACCGTGTCACGCTGGACGCCATCGCACGCATGGGAAAACGCGCACGCGGCGTTGCGGTAATCCGGCCGGGACTCGGGCGAGCCGCGCTGCAGGCAATGCACGACGGCGGCATGCGCGGCTGCCGGATCTCCACCGTCGTGCGCGGCGGCGCCCGTTTCGAACACCTGGAGGCGTTGGCGCAGGAGACCCATCCGCTCGGCTGGCATCTGGTGCTGCATCTGCACGAGTCGAAGGAGTTGTGCGACCTGGCGCCGCGCCTGATGGCATTGCCCAACCCGTTCGTCGTCGATCATCTCGGCCATGTGCTTGGCGACGAGGGCGTGCAGTCGGCGGGATTCGCTGCGCTCATGGGCCTGCTGGAGGGAGGCCGCTGCTGGGTCAAGCTCGCCAGCCTGTATCGCTCGTCGTCGCAGGCATATCCGCACCYGGACATGCTGCCGATGATCCATGCCGTGGTGCGCGCGTATCCCGACCGCGTGATCTGGGGCAGCAACTGGCCGCATCCCATCTACAAGGGGGCGATGCCCAACGATGCCGACCTCGTCGACCTGATTCCGCTCTGGGTGCCTGACGCGGACCAGCAGCGGCGCATGCTCGTGGACAATCCGGCGCGCCTGTACGGCTTTGACGACTGACCGCAGGACAAGATTCAGACAGGAGACAGAAATGCCTTTGCGCATCACCAGTACCCGCCCGGGCCGTTCGCCATGGCGGCGTCTCGCCGCCGGGCTGTTCGCCGGCACCGCCATGCTTGCCGCCGGCGCCGCCGCCGCACAGAGCTTCGACAAGCCGGTCACCATCGTCGTGCCGTTCCCGGCGGGCGGGACCACCGACATCGTCGCGCGCGCCCTGGCCGTCGGCATGGGCGACGCCCTCAAGCAAACAGTCATCGTCGACAACCGCGCGGGCGCTGGCGGCAACGTCGGCGCGGAGATCGTCGCGCATGCCAAGCCGGACGGCTACACGCTGCTGGTGACCACCGCCGGCCCGCTGAGCATCAATCAGTATCTTTACCGCCGGCTTGGCTATGACCCCGCCAAGGACTTCGCGCCCGTGGGCCTGATCGCCACCGTGCCCATCATGCTGGTGGCCAATACCGGGCAGCCTTTCAAGACGCTGCCGGAGCTGATCGCCTACGCCAAGGCGCATCCGGGCAAGCTTTCCTACGGCTCCCAGGGCAACGGCACGACCAGCCACCTCACCATGGAACTGCTCAAGAGCCGCGCCGGCATCGACCTGCTGCACGTGCCGTACCGCGGCAGCTCGCCCGCGGCCACGGATCTGATGGGCGGCAACGTGCAGGTGATGTTCGACAATTCGCCGGCAACGCTGCCGTTCGTCGAGGCCCAGCGGATGCGGGCGCTGGGCGTGGCCACGCCCGGCCGCGTGCCGGCGCTCAAGAACGTCCCGGCGATCGCCGAGACCGTGAAGGGCTTCGAGTCCATCGCCTGGTTCGCCATCGTCGCACCGGCGGGCACGCCCGCCAACGTAGTGCAGGCGCTCAATGCCGCGATGAATGCCACGCTCAAGCGGCCGGAGGTCAAGGAAAAATTCGCGGCTTCGGGCGTGGAGCTCGGCGGCGGCACCCCCGAGGTGCTGGCGCGCTTTATCAAGAGCGAGAGCGCGAAGTGGGGCACGGTCATCAAGACGGCCGGCGTGCACCTTGACTGACCCGACCCGCCCTGACCGGCCCACCCCCAGACCAGGAATGAACCTGATGACTATCGATGCTTCCGTCCTCCGGGACCTGGCGCCGCACGGCCGCGTACGTGCTGCGATCAACTTCGGCAATGCCGCGCTCGCGCAGCGCGATCCGGCCACCGGCGCGCCGGGGGGCATCTCGGTCGCCATGGCCTATGCGCTGGGCGAGCAGCTCGGACTCGAGACCGAACTCGTGCCCTACGATGCCGCGGGCAAGGTCACCGATGCCCTCGCCGACGACGCCTGGGACGTAGCCTTCCTGGCGGTCGACCCCGTGCGCGCCGACCGCCTGGCGTTCTCGCCGGCCTATGTGCAGATCGCTGCCTGCTACATGGTCCACGCCGCTTCGCCGCTGCAGCGCCCGCAGGACGTCGATGCGCCGGGCCGCAGCGTGGCCGTCGGCAAGGGGGCCGCCTACGACCTGCACCTGACGCGGACCTTGAAACAGGCGCGGATCGAGCGCCGGCCCACGGCCGCCGAGGCCTTCGCGCTGTTCGAGTCCGCGCCGCTCGACGCCGCCGCCGGCGTGCGCCGCGTGATCGAGCAATACGCGGCGACGCGGCCGCACCTGCGCGTGATGGCCGACGACTTCCTGGCGATCGACCAGGCGCTGTGCCTGCCGCGCGGCCGCGAGGCCGGTGCCGCCTGGTTGCATGACTTCGTCGAAGCCATGAAGCGCAACGGCTTCGTGGCCGACGCGCTCAAGCGCGCCGGCAAGACCGATATCGCGGTGGCGCCGCCCGCCGCCTGAATTCCACTCCATAGCGAAAACCTTCATGCCGATCGTACAGATCACCCTTATCGAAGGTCGCGACGAAGCGACCGTCAAGCGCTGCATCCAGGAGGTGGCGCGCACCGTGCACGCCACGCTCGGCGCGCCGCTGGAGAGCATCCGCGTGCTGGTCAGCCAGTTGCCCGCCACGCAGTGGAGCGTGGGCGACCGCACCAAGGACGAGATCGACGCTGCGCGCGCCGCCAGGGAGAACCCATGACACCCCAGCAACAACAAGCCGCCGCGCTTGCGCTGCGCGAGGCCGCGCGCACCGGCGAATGGATCGCTCCGCTGCGCGAGCAGTACCCGGGCATCGACGCCGAGGCAGCCTATGCGATCCAGCGCATCAACACCGAGGCACGCGTGGCTGGCGGGCATCGCATCGTCGGTCGTAAGATCGGCCTGACGGCACGCGCCGTGCAGGCGCAGCTCGGCGTGGACCGGCCCGACTTCGGCACGCTGTTCGACGACATGGGCTATGGCGATGGCGAGCCGGTTCCGGTGTCGGCGCTGCAGCAGCCGAAGATCGAAGCGGAAGTCGCCTTCGTGCTGGGCCGCGACCTTGACCTCGAGCGCGCGGGCCTGGTGGACGTGCTCGGCGCCATCGAGTACGCGTTGCCGGCGCTGGAGATCGTCGGCAGCCGCATCGACAACTGGAATATCCGGTTCGTGGACACGGTGGCCGACAACGCATCCTCGGCAGCCTACGTGCTCGGCACCACGCCGAAGACCTTGCAGGCATTCGACGCGCGCCTGTGCGGCATGGCGCTGATGCGGCGCGGCGAGCCGGTTTCGACCGGCGCGGGCGCCGCATGCCTTGGCAATCCGCTCAACGCGGTGGTCTGGCTGGCGCGCACGATGGCCGCGCTTGGCAGCCCGCTGCGCGCCGGCGATCTCGTGCTGTCCGGCGCGCTCGGCCCGATGGTGCCGGTGCAGCCCGGCGACGTGTTCGATGCCCATATCAACGGCCTGGGCAGCGTGAAGGCCGTATTCGAACCGGAGAACGCGCAATGACCTCGCTGACATCGATCCAGGATCTTGCTGCAATGCTGGACGACGCCGCCGCCGGCGCGACCGCCGTGGCGCAGTTCGATGCCGATGGCACGCTGTCGCTCGCCGACGCCTACGCGATCCAGTCGGCCGCGGTGCGTCGCCGCGAGGCGCGCGGCGAGCGGCGGGTCGGCGTGAAGATGGGCTTTACCAGCCGCGCCAAGATGATCCAGATGGGGCTGTCCGACGTGATCTGGGGCCGCCTGACCAGCGGCATGCAGGTGGAGGAGGGCGGGGCGGTCGATTTCTCGCGCTACGTGCATCCGCGCGTCGAGCCGGAGCTGGCGTTCGTGCTGAAGAAGCCCCTGGCCGGCGACGCGACCGCTGCCGAGGCGCTTGCCGCGGTGGAGGCGATCGCGCCGGCGCTCGAGATCATCGATTCGCGCTACCGGGATTTCAAGTTCACCTTGCCCGAGGTCATCGCGGACAACGCCTCGTCGAGCGGCTTCGTGATCGGCGCCTGGCACGATCCGCACCGCGATTTCGGCAACCTCGGCCTGGTGCTGTCGATCGACGGCCGGGCGGTGCAGGTGGGCTCCACGGCGGCGATTCTCGGCCATCCGCTGCGCTCGCTGGTGGCCGCGGCGCGCGTCGCCGCAGCCGCCGGCGAGCCCCTGCAGACAGGCTGGCTGGTAATGGCCGGCGGCGCCACGCAGGCCGAATGGATCCGGCCGGGGCAGTACGTCTCGGTCGATATGGAAGGGCTCGGGCATGCAGGCTTCCATGTATCGCCGCCAGAAGGAAAACAAGCAAAAACCGCAAACTGAAAGTCGCCATCATCGGGCCGGGCAATATCGGCACCGACCTGATGTTCAAGGTGATGCGCAATAGCCGGCACCTGGAAATGGGCGCGATGGTCGGCGTGGACCCGGCCTCGGATGGGCTGGCCCGCGCCAGCCGCCTTGGCATCGCCCCACCGCCGCGGGCATCGACGAAGCGCGCCGATGCATGCCGAGTGGCCGATGCAGCCCATGCGACGCCAATGTACGCGCGTCCGGCCCAGCCCGCTCGTTCATATTAAGACCTTGGGAGACTTAAGTTCTCCCTATTCCGTCTTGGACAGGCTCAACTTGCGATCCTAGACTGCCTTCACTCAACTCACTTCTGGAGAGCAGTCATGAGCATCAAAGACAAGTTGCCCGCCGGCAGCGTCCTCGGTTTCGGTACCGCCCCGCTGGGCAACATGTTCCGCGATATCCCCGAAGCCGAAGCCGCCGCCACCGTGGACGCCGCCTGGGAACACGGGATCCGCTACTTCGACACCGCGCCTTTCTACGGCGCCGGCCTGTCCGAGATCCGCCTGGGCCAGGCCCTGGCCAAGCGCAACCGCAATGACTATGTGATCAGCACCAAGGTTGGCCGCCTGATCCTGGACGAAGTCGAAGACGCCAGCGCGCGCGATCTTGGCGAAAAAGGTGGTTTGTTCGCCACCGGGCGTCCTAACAAGCTGGTCAACGACTATTCGGCCGACGCCACGTTGCGCTCGATCGACGACAGCCTGAAACGACTGGGCACCGATCGCCTCGATATCGTCTGGGTGCACGATATCGCGCAGGACTTCTATGGCGACGAATGGTTGTCCTACTTCGAGACTGCCCGCAAGGGTGCCTTCCGCGTGCTGACCCGGCTGCGCGAGGAAGGAGTCATCAAGGCCTGGGGCCTGGGCGTCAATCGCGTCGAACCGCTGGAGCTGACGCTGGACCTGGCCGAAGCGCAGCCTGATGGCTTCCTGCTCGCCGGGCGCTACTCGCTGCTGGATCACGAGCGCGCCCTGCAGCGCCTGATGGCGGCGGCCGCCGCGCAGAAGGTCGAGATCGTCGTCGGCGGCCCCTACAGCTCCGGCATCCTGGCCGGCGGCACGCATTTCGAGTACCAGAAGGCGCCGGCCGACATCGTCGCCAAAGTCGAGCGCATCAAGGCGATCGCCCGGCGCTACCAGGTCGGCATCAAGGCCGCCGCCCTGCAATTCGCACTGGCCAATCCCGCCGTCGCCGCGGTAATCCCGGGGGCGAGCCGTCCCGAGCGCATCGCCGAAGACATGGCCGCGCTGTCGGAGCCGATCCCCGCTGGCTTCTGGCGCGAAATGCGCGAGCAAGGCCTGGTCGCGCCCAATGCGCCGCTTCCCATCGATCTCGCCTGAGGAGCCAACATGGCACAAGCTTTTGCAAGCATCACGCTCGCGGTCCCGGCAGACCAGGTATGGCAACGGATCGGCGGCTTCGATTCGCTGCCGGACTGGCTGCCCTACATTCCCAGGAGCGAGTTGAGCGAGGGCGGCCGCGTGCGTCGCCTGGCCAATCCCGACGGCAATGCCATCGTCGAGCGGCTCGAGGTATTCGACAACGCGGCGCGCAGCTACACCTATTCGATCCTCGAGGCGCCGTTCCCCGTGACCGGCTATCGCTCGACGCTGCGCGTGCTGGAAATCCCAGGCGAGCAGGGCGCGCAGGTCGAATGGTCCGGCCAGTTCACGCCGGTTGGTGTGAGCGATGAGGAGGCGTCCGCCCTGTTCGGCGGTATCTACCGGGACGGCCTGAA
Organism: Cupriavidus sp. 05N38; assembly: GCF_056397345.1. Taxonomy (NCBI): domain Bacteria; kingdom Pseudomonadati; phylum Pseudomonadota; class Betaproteobacteria; order Burkholderiales; family Burkholderiaceae; genus Cupriavidus; species Cupriavidus sp. 05N38. The sequence continues at coordinate 4,213 of NZ_JBFTNF010000022.1, read as the reverse complement.
GGCGCTCGAAGCGTCGTTTGGCAGCAGCAGCGACAGCGCTTCGTCTTGAAGGCCATCGACGGCCTAAGCCGGTACTGCGTCGGCTCCGGGCCGGGCACGTCGCGCGTGCTGTTCCGGCGCGGCGAATGATCGTCTCCCCGCCACGCCTTTCCTGGCGCGGCGGGGAAATCATTGCAAGGCATGCTTCATGCAATATGCGGAGATGAAGATCCGCAGATCGCGGCACGGTCGGGCGTTGCAAGTTGAGCCTCGACGGGACATGATCAGGAAAAAGTTAAGTCTCTAGAGGTCTGAGATGCTGGACATTCGCCAACTCCACTATTTTGTCGCCGTCGCCGAGGAAGAACACGTCGGACGGGCGGCGGAGCGGCTGCACATCTCGCAGTCGCCGCTGAGCAGGCAGATCGCGCAACTCGAGGAAAAGCTGGGGTTGACGCTGTTCGAGCGCTCCCAGCAGCGCATCCGCCTGACCACGGACGGGCGCACATTCCTGGCCGAAACGCGCGCCTTCCTCACCCATGGCAACCGGCTGGAGTCACTGGCCCGGCGCCTGGGGAAGGGGGACGAGGGCGGGCTGTGCATCGGGTATCTCGAATACGCCATGCATTCCGGCGTGCTGCCCAATGCCTTGCGCGAACTGCGGCAGACGCGCCCGAACGTGCATATCGCGCTCTACAACCATCCCTCCGCGGCGCAGATCGAAGGACTGCGCCAGCGCAGCCTGGACATCGCCCTGGTATGCGAGCCGCCGCCTCCGGACGACCCGGACCTGGAGTCCGCACAGGTGCTGAACGACCCGATGCTGCTTGCCATTCCCGAGGGACATCCGTTGGCAACGGCGCAGCGCTTCACGCCGGACGACCTCGCGGCGCAGAAGTGGATTGGCGTGATGCACAGGGAGAGTGCCCTGCGGCACGACACCTTCATTGCCGCCTGCGCCAGGGCCGGCTTTACGCCGTCCATCACCATGGAAGCCACCGAGCCGCTGGCAGCACTGGGACTGGTGGCAGCAGGCCTCGGCATGACCATGATCCAGCAGAGCCTGCGCCACCAGGCGCCGGACGGGGTGGTCCTGCACGAACTGTCGTGGTTCACCTACCGCACGCCGTTGTGGGCGGCGTGGCACAAAGTCAATCTGCGGCCCCTGGTGGAGATTTTCCGCAAGACCCTCATCAGGACGAGCGCCGAGATCACCGGTCCGGCGCACCAGCCGGCGGCCGCTCCTGAGGCAGCGTTGGCGATCGGCAAATAGCCCGCGCTTGCGGCCGCGAGCCCGGCCCCCGCCGTCTCGAATAAGGTCTTGGATGGTCCGCGACGCATCCTCGCGGACCGGCTCCGGGGCAATTCAATCTGCGCTCGCTGAGATGTTGCCCGCTTTGATCGCCGCATCGGTATTCGGGCTCCGCTGGCCGCCCCGGGCGCCGATCCAGTGTATTGCGGAAGCGATGAGTCCAAGCACGATTCCAAATGCGACGATGCCCGTCCAGCCGAAGCGAGTCATGAGCCAGCCGCTGATCACCGTACCGAGGGCGCCGCCGAAGAAGGTAGCGGTCATGTAGAGGCTGTTAATGCGGCCCTGCGCCTTCGGATCAACGGCGAAGGCGCGCGTCTGGTTGGACACAAGGCCTGACTGCACGCCAATATCGAGCACGATGACACCGATAACCAGAAGGGCAAGCGAGGAATCGGCGCCGGCGAGAAGCACGTACGCAAGCGTCACTATGCCGATACTGGCCCCAATGACGCTGCGCGACCCCAACCGGTCAGTGGCGCGACCGCCGAGTGAAGCGGCAAGTGCGCCAGCCGCGCCAATGATGCCAAAGCCGCCCGCCCAGGCACTACCAAGGTGCCACGGACCGCTTACGAGGAGCGCGGCCAGATTCACCCAAAACGCATTGAAGCAAGCCCACAACAGCGCCTGGATGATCATCGATTCCCGGATCGGGCGATTGTCCCGCGCCAGCGGCCAGAGCGACGCGAGCAGGCGTCCATAGGACAGATTCGTGGTGGGCCGACCCCGCGGCAGCAGCGATGCGGCGGCGATCCAGACCGGGATCATGAACGCCGCTTCCACGCCATAGACCGCGCGCCAGCCATAGGCCGCGCCGACCACGCCACTGATCGTGCGGCCAAGCAGGATGCCAACCATGATCCCGCTGACGACCGTCCCCACCGAGCGCCCACGCTCGCTTGGCGGCGACATGACGGCCGCGAAAGGCACGAGCTGTTGCGGCACGCAGCTGACAATGCCAAGACCAAAGGAAGCTGCGATCAGCGCCCAGACACCGGGGGCGAGCGCTGCAACCACGGCAAAGCCGAAGGCGAGCGCGATCTGGCCGAGTACCAGCTTGCGACGGTCGAAGCGGTCGCCCAGAGGCAACAGAAGCGCCAGCCCCGTTGCGAAGCCAAGCAACGCAGCGCCGGCAACGAGATCAACCGTTGTCACGTCGAGGTGCAGGTCCGACGCGATCAACGGCAAGATCGGCTGTGTGCAATAGATGTTGGTGATCACCGCGCCCGCGATGATTGCCATCATCACGATCTTGCTACGGGACGCCATCGCAGGCGCGTGCGGACTGTCGGGTGGGTTGGATGGGTTGCTCACGGCACTCTCCTTTCATTCTCGAGATACTAGGTTCGTAAGTTACCTCCTTGCATCTGAAAAGAGAATCCAGCAAAATTGAGAGTCATCCTTCCATCAATTGATAGAATCGATAGAATCAGATGAACCTTTTTGACTCCATGTCTCTGCTCATCGCGGTCGCCGATTCGGGCAGTTTGTCCGCCGCCGCGCGTCGCCTCGGCGTGCCGCTGGCAACAGTCAGCCGCAAGATTGGGGAGCTGGAGGCACATTTAAAAGTCCGTTTGCTTCACCGCACGACGCGCAAGCTTTCGCTGACGGAAGCCGGGGATTCATACGTGGCCGCCTGCAGGCGGATTCTCGAGCAAATCGGAGAGGCCGAGCGCGCTGCGACCGGTGAACATTCCTCGCCCAGGGGCGAGCTCGTCATCACGGCTCCTGTCACTTTCGGGCGCTTGCACGTCGTGCCGGTCGTTGCGGAATTTCTCGCGCAATATCCGGAGATCGACATCAACCTCGCGCTCACGGATCGCGTCGTGCATCTGATGGACGAGCACGCCGACGTGGCGGTCCGGATTGGTAAATTGCCCGATAGCACGCTCATGGCGACGCGAGTCGGAGTCGTCCGCCGGGTCGTATGTGCAAGTCCGGCATATCTGGCAACTCACGGCGTGCCGGCCGGACCGCGCGATCTCGCCGGGCATAAATGCATTACCTTCGAGGTTCTCGCGTCCATGCGCGCCTGGGTTTTTGGATTCGGCAAGTCCGAGTTATCCGTGCCCATTCATTCGCGGCTTGCAGTCAATACCGCGGAGGCGGCTATTGCAGCCGCGATACTCGGCGTTGGACTGGTACGTGTGCTGTCCTACCAGGTTGCGGATGCCATACGTAATAAGACACTTTGCATCGTGCTCGAGGAATTCGAGTCGGCGCCATTGCCAGTCAGTCTTGTGCATAAAGGACAAGCGCCGCTGCCGTTGAAGTTGCGTGCCTTCCTGGACTTCGCGACACCACGCCTGCGAACGCGCGCAGCGCAGAGTGCACCCGTCCCGCCGCCACATGACTGATGTCGGATGGGCATGGCGCCCGGCATTTCTACGACGAAGTGCCGGGCGCACTGGGTGTTGAGCGAGTCATGGACCTGGACACGCCGTCGCTCTGGGGATGCCGCTTCGCTCCTGCGTAACTTGCCGGATGCCTGCGCTGTTGCCCGTCACGAGGGCCTGCCGTAGGAAGGCGTGCCGGCGGCTTCGGGCCTCGATGCACCCTCGATGTGGCCATGGTGGCACTTTTTGGTTTTTTCCAGAAAAAACTTGCAAGCTCGGTGTGGAACCCTTAGTATTCGGTCCCCCGCAGCAGGAAATATTGCGGCGAATCAAGCAGGGAAAATGATTGCCTGGGTCGGCGAAGGTAATTAGTCGAGGTGAGCGAGGTTTTTGAAAAAAAGAAATTTCGCAAAAAACTCTTGATTTAATTACTAAGTTTCTTCATAATCTCGTTTCTCTGCTGCTGACAACAAAGCAGCGACGCGGTAAGCAAAGCGAACCGCGGCAAGTTCTTTAACAAACAAACAACCGATAAGTGTGGGCGCTTGATAGCGGATGCCCGGTGCGCAAGCATCGGAGCTTACAA
>NZ_JBFTNF010000021.1:0-105456 GCF_056397345.1 Cupriavidus sp. 05N38 | reverse complement strand
GATCCGGCACAGGAAACTGACACAGGAAGCAAGGCAATGACGTTTTATCTTCTGGGGTTCCTCGCTTTCGAAGCTATCTGGTTCCTTCCGCTCAGGAAGGTTTTCCGCGCCGCGCACTTCAGCACGACGTATGCCTACCTGGCGCTGATTCCACTGGTCGGGCCCCTGCTGTGCATCTGGATCCTGGCGGCACGGCCGTGGCCGCTCAAGAACAAGCTGGTGCGAACGTTCTCGGCGTCCTGAAGCGCCGCAGCACCGGGCGCCCGCCGATCCCGGCACCATGCATGGGATCGTAGCAAGGGTATCGCCCGATTCCGCCGGAAGTCGAACGTCCATGACCATGTAGCGGGGCCAATAGCGCCCATACATGCCTTAGACAGGAGACATTTACGTGGATCGACGACAATTCCTCGCCGCCGCCGCGGCCATGGCCGCGGCTGGTGCCGCACCCGCCGTGGCGGCCAACTGGCCCAGCCGCCCGCTGCGTCTTGTGGTTGCCTATCCCGCCGGTGGCGGCACCGACGTGGTGGCCCGGCTGTTCGCGGACTTCCTGGGCAAGGCGCTCGGCCAGTCGGTGGTCGTGGAGAACAAGCCCGGTGGCGCCACGATCCCCGCCACCCAGGATGTCATCCGCGCCAAACCCGATGGCCATACCCTGCTGATGACGCTGGGATCGTCCGCCACCTCGGGCGCCCATATCAACAAGGTGCCCTACGACCCGATCACTGACCTGACCGCGCTGGCCGAGGCGGCACGCGCGCCGGTACTGCTGGTGGCGAACAAGAACGCGCCCTTCTCCACGCTGGCCGAGATGATCGCCTATTCCAAGGCCGCCAAGGCACCGGTGCACTCGGCCTCGTACGGGCCGGGCACATCCTCGCATTTCGGTCCGCTGCTGCTCAACAAGCTGTCCGGCAGCCGGCTCGAGCCGGTGCTGTACAAGGGCTCGGCACCCGCCACGCAGGACCTCGTCGGTGGCGTGGTGCCGGTGATGATCGACGGGCTGACCACGGCCGTGCCGCTGTACCAGTCCGGCAAGACCAAGCCGCTGGCCATCACCACGCCGGAGCGCTCCGACATGGCGCCGGGCGTGCCCACGTTCCGCGAACAGGGCTTCGCTGGCATGGAGCAGCTCAGCGGCTACTTCGCGCTGTTCGGCCCCAAGGCCATGCCGGCGGATGTGGTGGCGCCGGTGTCGGCGGCGATCCAGAAGGTGCTCACCGACCCGGCCTATCACAAGCGTCTGTTCGCGGTGGGCGTGCTGCCACCGCAGGCCATCACGCCACCGGTGTTCGCGGCACAGGTCAAGGCGGACTATCAGCGCTGGGGCGAGTTCATCAAGGAGATCGGCTTCAGCCTCGACGCCTGAAGCCGAACGGCGTCATGCGGGCGCGAGGGTACTGCGCGTGCGCTCGACCGCCGCCGAAAGCCAGGCCGCGGCCTGGTCAGGAATGGTGACCGGCAGCATATGCCCGCCGGGCACCAGTTCCAGCTCCAGCGCCGGCAGCTTGTCCTTCATCGCCTGGCCGTGGATGCGCCAGTCGAGCACGGCGTCGGCCGTGCCGTACAGGATGCTGATCGGCAGGGCCAGCGATGCGTAGCGCCCAGCCATGGAGGGCAGATCCTCTTCCAGGCTGTTCATGTCGGTCGACGCGGCATAGAAAGCGCCCGGCCGCAGGCCAAGCAGGCCGCCGCCGGCCGTGCCGAAATCCGCCGGCGGCCGCTCCGGGCTGAACACGAATTCGACCATCGCGCGCCCGCGCAGGATCGACCGCGGGATTGCCAGCGTCCAGGCGACCACGCGCCGCAGCGCGGCCGGGGAAACCGCAAGCGCGCGGAACGAGGCCGGCACGCCTTGCACCGGATGGGTCAGCGGCGCGATCAGCGCCAGGCCGGCCGCCGTGCCGGGATGATCGAGCGCCACGCCCAGCGCCACGGCGCCACCCAGCGAATGCCCTACCAGCAGGGGATCCTCCAGCTCCAGCGCCCGGATGAACCTGGCGATGACTTCGCTTTGCTTGCTCAGGCGCGCCGACATTCCCGCCGGCCGGGTCGAGTATCCCGAGCCGGGCCGGTCGACCAGGATCACGCGGAAGCGCGAGGTCAGTCGTTCGAGCAAGGCATACGAGAAATTCCCGGTCTGTCCGCCCAGCCCGTGCACCATCACGATGGCCGGACCCTGGCCCTGGTCGATGTAGTGCAGGCGGGCGCCATCGATTTCGATGAACTTGCCGCGCGGCGGCAGCGCCTTTTCCACCTTGCGCGCGATGAGGGCGCTAAACGCCACCAGGCCAAGGATGACGATGGCGGCAATGGCAATAACAATGGCAATGCAGGCAATCAGGATGGTCATGGTGTCGCTCCTCAGCCCTGCACCGATTCCGCCGCCCGGGCAGGCGCCGCCTGCGCGCGCGGCGCGGCAGTGCCGGCCCGCCCGAACACCATCGCATCGTCCTCCACCTTGCCGAACTTGAGCGCCATCAGGTCGAACAGGTAGTTCTGGTGGACCTTCCACGGGCGCTTGCTGCCCTGCCTGGGCAGGATGCCGTTGGCGCGCTGCACGTAGCCGGAGGTCAGCGACAGCGACGGCTCGTCGTCGCCGGACGCATCGCCGCGCCGCGGCACGCACCAGGCATGGCCGGCGGCGTCCATGTGGTTGAGCAGGCGGCAGACATACATCGACGACAGCTCCGCCTTGAGCGTCCACGACGCATTCACGTAGCCCATCGCCACCGCCAGGTTGGGCATGTCGCTATACATCATGCCCTTGTACATGAAGGCCTGCGCGGGCGTGGCCGGCACGCCGTCCACGCCGAGCTGGATGCCGCCCGCCACCTTGAGTTGCAGGCCCGTGGCCGTGACGATCACGTCGGCATCGAGCTTCTCGCCCGAGCGCAGCCGCAGCCCGGTTTCGGTGAAGGATTCGATATGGTCGGTGACGACCGAAGCCTTGCCCGCGCGGATCGACTGGAACAGGTCCGAGTCCGGCACCAGGCACAGGCGCTGGTCCCACGGCTTGTAGGCGGGCGTGAAATGCTTGCCGATGTCGTAGTCCGGGCCGAGTTGCGCGCGCGTTGCCTCGATAATCTTGCGCTGTGCGCCATGCCAGCCGGCAGCTTGCGCTGCAGCCACGCGGAGACGCGATCGCTGGACGGCCGCGCCACCACGTATGTGGGAGAGCGCTGGAGCATGGTCACGTGCGCCGCGCGCTTGGCCATCTCCGGCAGCAGCGTCACGGCGGTAGCACCGCTGCCGATCACCACCACGCGCTTGTCGTCGTAGGCCAGGTCCTCGGGCCAGTGCTGGGGATGCACCACGCGGCCCTGGAAGCGCTCCATGCCCGGCCAGCCCGGCATATAGCCGTCGGCGTAGTCGTAGTAGCCGCTGCACAGGTAGAGGAAGTTGCAGGTAAAGCGCGCCGGCGCGCCCTGCGGGCCCACGCTGGCTTCCACCGTCCACCGGGACGTCCCGGACGACCACGAAGCGTGCGTGGCGCGATGGCCGAAGCGGATATGGCGCTCGATATCGAAGGCCTTGGCGGTGCCGCGGATGTATTCGAGGATGGCGCCGCCATCGGCGATCGACTTCTCGCTGCGCCATGGCCGGAAGCTGAAGCCGAGCGTGTACATGTCCGAATCGGAACGCACGCCGGGATAGCGGAACAGATCCCAGGTACCGCCGATGGCGTCGCGACCTTCCAGGATGGCGTAGGTCTTGCCCGGGCAACTGGCCTGCAGGTGGTAGGCCGCGCAGATGCCGGAGAGGCCCGCGCCTACGACCAGCACATCGAAGTGACGGGCGGGCTCCCGCTGCGCCGCCTGCTGCTCCGGAGTGGCGGCCTGCGCCCTGGGGTGCGCCTGGTCGTGCCCCTGGTCGTGCGCGTGCTCGTGCGCCTGATCCGCGTTGCCTGCTAGCATCGTTTGTCTCCTGTTGGCCAGATCCCGCCGGAAGCTTCTCGCATGGGCATTCCCTTGGTGCGTCCGTGCAGTGCTCCGACTAGACTAGGGTGTTCACCCTAATTAATCAACCCAGATTCCTCTAACCAGGGATTTCCCTTAAGCCCGCATACGCCCGGACGCTGTTCCGCCACCACCCGAGATGCCAGAAATGCAGCATACGAAACACCGCCGGCCACGCACCGCCACGCGCAGGGGCCTCGCAACATGAGCGCGGACCACACGCCGGCGCGGCGGCCCAAGACCCGCGAACGCATTCTCGAAACCTGCCTGAGCCTGTTCAACGAACGCGGGCCGATGCTCGTGACCACGGCGGAGATCGCCGCGGCGGTCGGCATCAAGGAAGGCAACCTCCATTACCACTTCAACCGCAAGGAACAGATCCTGGAAGCGTTGTTCGGTGCTTTTGAAAGCGCGCTGCGCGCCACCGCCGTGGCGGATCTTGCCAAGGGCGATAGCCCGGACCGCTTTGCCGGCTACCTGAGCGGCTGGTTCAACCTGATGTGGGAATGGCGTTTCTTCTATCGCGACTCGGCTTCGATCCGCGCGCTGGCGCCCGCGCTGCGCGCGCGCACCGAAGCGCTGGCCGATGACGGACAACGCCATGTGCGGCGCGTGTTCGACGGCATGGAAGCGGCGGGGCTGCTGCGCGCCACGCCGGCGCAGCTCGATCACCTGGTGGTCAACAGCTGGATCGTCTCGACCTACTGGATCGACTACCTGCGCTCGCGCCACGGTATCGATGCGCTCAAGCGCGAACATATCAGCTGGGGCGCATCGCAGGTGATGAGCCTGTTCGGGCCTTACCTCACCGAGACGGGGCTGGCGCAGCTGAATATCGACGCGGCGCGCGATCCGCGCACCGGCGCGCACTAGCCGCCATGCGCGTGCCGGCGAGCCATCGTCATTGACGTCAGGCAAGCGCGGCAAAGGCGCCTAAGGTTAAAACTTGCCCCGCTTGCACGCACCGGCAGGCGGATCCATTGATTCACAATTCCTTGAGTCACTTACCGGAGATGAACATGACAGTGACGCTCAGGTATTGGTCAGAAGACGGCGATGAGGAAACYGTCGATGTACCTTCCGCACGGGTCTTGTCCCAGATGGCGCCCCATCCCCCCTCGCAGGCGCCGAAGCGCACGCCCGACACCGAAGACAAGCCACCAAAGTGGACCATTCCAGACGACCCTCCGGGCGATTTCGCCTGAGAGGCATTCGAGTGGCAGGCAAGGCAAGGCGATGCGACCGAAACATCGTCGGCTGTTACGAATTGGAAAGCAAAAAGCCCGTGCGGCAAGGACCGGACGGGCTTCGGGAAAGTGGTTGCGGGGGCAGGACTTGAACCTGCGACCTTCGGGTTATGAGCCCGACGAGCTGCCAACTGCTCCACCCCGCGGGGCGAAATATACGCGGATCGGTGGCATCTGGATACCCCTTCTTGGAAATAAACCGGAAAGTGGTCGTTACGCGGGCGCCGGGCGGCTTGCGGGGCGCCCTGTGCCGGCAATTCAGCTATTGYCGTCGATCCATTGGCGTGCCCACGCATAGGCAGCCGCTGTCRCATCCGCGGGCGTGGCGTGGTTGTGCCCTACCGCCCTCGCATCCTGGACGATCGCCCCATCCTCCCAGATCGCGCACGAGGCGATGTGCAGCCCGTCCTTGATGGTCTTGCAGAACACGTGGATGACGAATCCTTTGTACTGCGCCTTGTATTCCGTGACGTTGCTTTGGTTTTGCATCTGGCTTTGCTGGTCTGGCCGCCTGTTCTCGCCCCGCGGCGAATCCTGCGGCGCATCCTAGCATGGGCACCCCGGGCCGGTTTTTCCATCGCCGCCGTCCCGCCGGCAATCATCATCGTCCTCCGCACCAGGGAGCCCGCGACCCGCTTGCCAAAACCAGGCAGCTCGTTATACTGTATATCCATACAGTACCCTGTAAGGCAACCACCTCATGTTCAGCTGCGATCCCGGCACCCTCTATCTCTACAGCCAAAGCCCCGCCGCGGCCAGGCTGTCGATTCGCTGCCCGCTCCTGACCGTGGACGATCCCCTGCTCACGGCTGACACCTGGAACCCCGAGGCCGAAGCGGCCGCACAGGCGGCCGGGGCAACGCTATACCTCTCGGGCATCGACACCTCGGCACTGAAGGCGCTTCCCTGGACCATCGACGCGCTGGCGTTCGAGCGCGACGGCGCGCGCATCAGCTTCTGCCTCGCTGAAGGCATGGAGTTTCTCAGCCCCATCACACTTCGCTTGCGCAGCCGCGGCGAACGCCACTATGCCACTTTGCAAGAGCCGGCGTGAAGTCGATCAGCCCGGCGCCCTGGCGCGACGGTGGACGCGGCGCCGCTGCAGGAATCCTGCTAGCCGGTCAGCCCGCGGCCTGCGCCCGGGCCTGGTGAATCCGCGGCGCTAGGCGGCGATGGCGCGCGGACTGGCGGCGGCCGTGGCCTGCTCGATACGCGCGAGCAGCCGCTTCCCGGAAGCCACCACGGCAGGATCAGCGGTCATCTGGTAACGCACGATCATGCCTTCGACGCAGAGCATGGCCTCCTCCGCGACTTCGTCGGGCGTCGCCAGCTTCAGTCTCTGCGCAAGCTCCGCGATATACGCCTTCAGTGACACCTTGTGCGCGGTGGCCTGCTCCAGATGTCCAGGGGCACCGGTCGAGCCGGCCTCCGCAACCACGTTGATGAACGCGCAGCCGCGGAACGTTTCCTGACCGAACCACACGCCCAGCGCATCTGCAATCGCCCCGAGGCTGGGCGCGGAAGCAAAGCGCGACTCCACCTCCTCGATGAACCAGGACATCCAGAACTCGTGGCGCCGGTCGAGAAATGCGGAGATCAGTTCATTCTTGGAAGCGAAATGCCTGTAGAGCGACATCTTCGCCACGCCCGACTCGGCAATGATCTTGTCGATGCCCGTCGCCCGAAAGCCGTCTTGATAGAACAAGCGGGCTGCCGTGTCGAGAATCCGCTCTCGCGCCGAAGGCTGGGTCATGGCACGTCTTTCCAAAGTGAAAGTTGATAGACCAAGTATTGCAGACAGACCTGTCTCTGTAAAGCAGAGATACGACTCTGTCTCCTCCGTCTCCTCCGTTTCCATTACGCGGGCTTCTCCGGCTTTCCTTATTGGGGCCCTGTCGAAGAGCTGAGTCTTTCGCGCTTCGCGGGCGGGCGTGAGATCGATCGCAAGCGTGGTGCATCCATGGCGAGAAGCCACCCGTAGCGCCGCCATCAGCGCAGGCGGCACTGCCGCACGCCCTATTCGCGCTGGTATGCCCTAATTCACCCGAACTGATCCTGTTCGGCCCGCGGGCCAGGCGCTAGCCTTGCTTCTCCTCCTATTCAAGCGTTCGGGACCTGCCGCGCGGCAGCACCTGTCGAGACTTCCCCATGTACTTGTATGACTCCATAGACCAGCAGGTGGTCGACCAGCGCGTCGCCCAGTTCTCCGACCAGACCACGCGTTTCCTGGACGGCCGGCTCACCGAGGACGAGTTCCGCGTGCTGCGGCTGCAGAACGGCCTCTATATCCAGCGGCACGCGCCAATGCTCCGCGTGGCCATCCCCTACGGCATGCTCGTCAGCCGGCAGTTGCGCAAGCTCGCCGGGATCGCGCGGCGCTGGGACCGCGGCTACGGCCACTTCAGCACGCGGCAGAACATGCAATTCAACTGGCCGCGCCTGGAAGACGCGCCCGCCATCCTGGCCGAACTGGCCACCGTGCAGATGCATGCGATCCAGACCAGCGGCAATTGCATTCGCAATACCACCACCGACCACTTTGCCGGCATCGCCCCGGACGAGATCGTGAACCCGCTGGTCTGGTGCGAGATCATCCGGCAATGGTCGATGCTGCACCCCGAGTTCGCCTTCCTGCCGCGCAAGTTCAAGATCGCCGTAAGCGGCGCCCGCACGGACCGGGCCGCGGTCGGCGTGCACGATATCGGCCTGCAGGCCGTCAGCAAGGATGGCGAGACCGGATTCCGCGTATGGGTGGGCGGTGGCATGGGCCGCACGCCGATCGTGGCCAAGCTGATCAACGAATATGTGCACTGGTCGGATCTGCTGACCTACCTGCAGGCCACGCTGCGCGTCTACAACCTGCACGGCCGCCGCGACAACAAATACAAGGCGCGCATCAAGATCCTGGTCAAGGACCTGACACCGGCCGTCTTCGCCCGGCAGGTCGACGAGCAATGGCAGCGCATCCGCGGCGGCCCCGACACGGTGAGCGCCGAGTTCGTGCAGGAGATCGCGGGCCGCTTCACCGCGCCTGGCTATGACCCCGCGGCGGCGAACGACGAAGATGCCTCGGCGAGCTTCGCCGAACAGAATCCCAGGTTCCGCCGCTGGCTGCGCAGCAACGTCCAGGCTCACCGCGTGGCGGGCTATTGCGCGGTGACTGTTTCGCTGAAGGCCACCGGCATGCCTCCCGGCGATATCACGGCCGACCAGATGGACGCCGTCGCCGACCTGGCAGACGCCTACGGCCTTGGCGAGCTGCGTGTCTCGCACGAGCAGAACCTGATCCTGGCCGATGTGCGCCGCACCCATCTGCACGAAATCTGGGAACGGCTGGACGGCCTGAATCTCGCCACGCCGAACATCGGCCTGCTCACCAACATCATCGCCTGCCCGGGCGGCGATTTCTGCTCGCTGGCAAACGCCGTTTCCATTCCGCTGGCCGAGGCCATCCAGCAGCGCTTCGATGACATGGATTTCCTGCACGATATCGGCGAACTGGATCTCAACATCTCCGGCTGCATCAACTCCTGCGGGCACCATCACGTGGGGCACATCGGCATTCTCGGCGTCGACAAGGCCGGCGAGGAGTGGTACCAGGTGACCGTCGGCGGCCGCCAGAACGGGGCACTGTCGGCCGGGCGGCACGACGAGATGGAAGGCGCCGGCGGCGCGGCCATCGGCAAGATCATCGGACCGTCCTTCGCGCGCGGGGAAATCCCGGATGTGGTGGAACTCCTCGTGCAGACCTACTTGTCGCTGCGCGACAGCGATGCCGAACGCTTCATCGATGTCGTCGAACGCACCGGCATCGAACCGTTCAAGACCGCCGTCTACAGCGACGCCCGGATCGTCAAGCGGAAACAGCAAGCGGAGAGCGCACGTGCCTGAAACCAAATCGCAAGACCTGGCGCCCAACGTCATCCGCAACGGTGCGCTCGAAACCGACAAATGGCGCGCCTTCATCTCAGATGACGGCCCGGCATCCGCCGCGTTGCCACCCGACGAGGATGGCTGGCTGGTTTCCCTCGGCGCATGGCAGGCAGCAAAGGCAAGCCTGCGGCAACGGACCCATCCGGTTGCGGTGTACCTGGTGCCCGACGCCGACCCCGAGGCGCTGCTCGATCCCGGCGCAGCCATCATCGATCCGACCGGCATTGCCCACCTGGCCATCGATTTCCCCGTCTACACGGACGGGCGCGGCTACTCGCTCGCGCAGTTGCTGCGCACGCAGTACGGATGGGCCGGCGAGCTGCGCGCCGTGGGAGACGTGATGATCGACACGGTGCACTACATGGCCCGCTGCGGCTTCGACAGCTTTGCCGTCAAGCCCAGCCACGATCCCCAGGCAGCCCTCGAGGCGCTGGGTACGTTCACGGTCCACTACCAGAAAGGCTACCGGCGGCCCGCCGCGCCGGGGTGAGCCGCGCCAATCCTCTCCATGCCGCGCGATTCCGCGCTATTCCTTGCTATTCCGCGCTGGCCACTTCCTTCGCCTGCGCCGCATGCGTACTCTGCCAGCCGCCGCCGAGCGCCTGGAAGAGGTTCACCTGGTCCGTGGCCACCTTCGCATCGGACGCCGCCAGCGCCGCCTCCGCGCGCGCCAGGGCGCGGTCCGCATCGAGACTGGCGAGATAGGGCTGGCGCCCTCCCGCATAGAGCTGCCGGTGCTCGCGCGCCACCACCGACGCGGCGTCGCGTGCCTTGCGCAGGCCCTGGTTGCGTTCGAGCTCGTTGGTGTAGCTGGCCAGCGCGGTCTGCGTTTCCTCCAGCGCCTTGAGCACGACCCCGTCGAAGCGCGCCAGGGCCGCATCCGCGCCGGCTTCCATGCCATGGATGCGCGGCCGCACGCCATTGGTCGGGAAGTTCCAGGTGATCAGCGGACCGAACCCCCAGTGCGCGGTGGGACCCGTTCCCAGGTCCGCCAGCAGGCCGGTCGCGCCGACCGAGGCACCAATGCGGATCGAGGGATAGAGATCGGCCGTCGCCACGCCGATCCTGGCCGTCGCCGAGGCCAGCTCCCGCTCGGCCTGCCGCACGTCGGGCCGCCGGCGCAGCAGCGCCGCGCCATCCCCGACCGGAATCGCTTGCCGCGGCCGGGGCTCCTCGCGGCATGCCGCCTGCGCCCCGGAATCCGCCCCGGGCGGCTGCCCCAGCATGACCGACAGCCGATAGGCCGCCGCCGCCTGCTCTGCCCTGAAATGCGGCAGCGCCGCCCGCAATCCTTCTGCCTCGCCCTGCGCCTGCGATGCGTCGCTGGGCTGGCTGCGCCCGGCAGCGACCAGGCGCCTGACCACCTCGGCGCCGCGCTCCTGCAATGCCAGCTGGCGCTGCGCCACCTCGAGCTCATGCGTGGCGGCGCAGCCCTCGACGTAGGCGCGCACGGTCTGCGCCACCACGCTCACCCGGGCGGCATCCAGCGCTGCCTGGCTGGCCTGCGCACTCGCCAGCGCAGACTCGTCGGCACGCGCGAGCTTGCCGAAGAAGTCCACCAGGTAGGAGACGGAAAGGCCGTAGTCGCCAAGATTGAAGACCGGCACCTTTTCCTTGATCAGCACGCTTTCGCCAGACAGCTGCGCGCGTTGCACGCTGGCCGAGATGCCGCCCTGCACCAGGTTCTCCGCCTCGACCTCGTGATAGTTCGCGATGGCGCGGCGCAGGTTGGCTGACGCCACGCGCAGGTCCGTATTCGCGGCAAGCGCCTTCTGCACCAGTCCATCGAGCTTCGGATCGTCGTAGAGCCGCCACCAGTCGTCCGGCAGCGGCGCAACCGAGATGGCCGGATCGCTGGTGCCGAAGAGCGGTCCATTGGCCTGCACGGCCTTCACCGCGGCCTGGTCGGGCACGCGGTAGTCGGGGCCCACCGCGCAGGCGTAAAGCAAGGGCACGGATGCCGTCATCAGCGCAAGCCGCGCGCAGGTCTGTCTGTTCATTGCTGCTTCTCCTTCAATGACGCACCCTGCCCGCCCGCCAGCGCCCGGGGCTGCTCGCGCACGCTGACCGTCGCGGTGCGCCCGGACACAAGCCGCACGTCGGCCGGCACATCGTCCAGCACCACGCGGACCGGCACGCGCTGGGCCAGGCGGACCCAGTTGAATGTCGGGTTCACGTTCGGCAACAGGTTGGAGCCGCTGGTGCGGTCGCGGTCCTCGATCCCTGCCGCAATGCTCTGCACATGGCCGTGCAGCACCGTGTGCTCGCCCATGATGCGGACATCGACAGGGTTGCCCGCGCGGATCCCGTGCAGCTTGGTCTCCTCGAAATAGCCCTCGACATACAGCGAGCCGCTATCGACCATCGACAGCGCCGGCTTGCCCGTCGTCACATAGTCGCCCAGGCGCGGCAGCCGGTCATTGAGATAGCCATCCACCGGGCTGACCACATGTGCGCGCGCCAGGTTCAGCTCGGCGAGTTCGACAGCGGCTTCGGCCTGCGCGAGGGCGGCCACGCCTTCGTCCACCCGCTCCTGGGTCGTCTCGACCACTTCCGTGGCGACCACGTCCGAGAGCGTGCGGTTGCGCGCCGCCTCCCTGCGCGCCTGCGCCAGGGTAGCCTTGCGCGCCGCAGCGGTCGCCTTCGCTTGCTGCAGCGCCAGCGTGAACCGGTCGGGATCGATGACGAAGAGCAACTGGCCGCGATGCACCTGGGCGTTGTCCTTCACCAGCACCTGGGTCACCAGCCCGGACACATCGGGCGCGAGCTGGACGACGTCGGCGCGGACATGGCCGTCGCGCGTCCAGGGCGCCACGGTGTAGTAGTCCCACAGGTGCTTGCCGGTCGCCGCCGCGGCGCCGGCGACCAGCAGGGTCAGGGCCACGGATGCAAGCGTAGTGATGTTGAGTTTCATGATGACAACTGGCGTGCCAGGGCAACCACGCCGCCCAGCACAATCAGGTAGATAGAGAAATTGAACAATGACCGGTGCCACACCAGCCGGTAGAAGCCGCTTCGGGCCAGCGCCGCGCGCAGCACCGCCGTGAGGCCCAGGGCAAGCAGCATCAGCACCAGGATGCTTGGCACGAAGACGCCATAGACATCGATTTCACTGGCCAGCATGGCGCACCTCCCGGATCAGCAGTGGAGCGGCATCGGCGCCCTTCCCGGCCGGGGCGAACAGGCTCAGGCGCAGGGAAACGAGGGCGGCGATGGCCTCCTGCGACATCGCATCCGCCGGCGAGGCAATCGCCGCGATCGCGTCGTCGATGCGGCGCGCCAGCGCGGGCGGTGCCGGCAGCGCATGCCCGGCCGCGACGCGTGAGCGGTAGTGGCGCGCCACTGCCAGCAACAGGCGCGAGACCGCCCTGCGCGCCCCGGGCTGCAGGGCCCCGACGTCGCGCTGCAGGGCGAGCGCGCTGAACCCCGCCTGCAACTCGGCAAAGCCGTCGGACGACGCCTTGTCCCGGTTGGCGGCGAGCATCGGCACCAGCCGGCTGAACCGGTCCAGCATCCGGCCGCCCAGCGTCGGGTGTGCCGCGGCTTCCCGCCGGTCTGCGCCGAGGGCAATGTCCTTCCAGCTCGCGCGGATCAGGCGGCGCAGCATCACATGCGAGCCGAACGGCCGCGTCACGAGCACCCACACCGGCGCGAACAGCATGGCGGCGAAGCTGGCCAGGCTGCTGTTGAAGATGTCGGCGAAGTTGGCGTCATAGACGCTCTGGACGTTGGCGAAGGAGGCCGAGTTGACCGAAAGCAGCACCGCGAACAGGTTGAAGCCCGGCCGCGGCATCAGGGTGCCGATCCCGAGATAGGGAATGGCCAGCATGGCGGCCAGCGAACCGAAGTCATGCGCATAGGGCAGCACGAGAAACTGGTAGAACCAGGAAATCAGCAGGCAGACACCGCTCCATTTCACGAAGCGCCATGCGAGCTTGTGCGGCTCCTCGGTGGTGGCGAAGAAGCTGCTGGTGAGCGCCGCCAGGCCGACGGCACCGGCGCCGTCCACCCAGCCGGAGAGTATCCAGAACAAGCCGGCGCAGAACACCGCGAGCGCGGCCGAGCACGCGTAGAACAGCAGCATGCCGTGGTCATGGTAGTAGGCGCGCGCGCTCAAGGCGCCGCCGTACCGCATGGCCGGCATCGCGCTGGCCGCGCGTGCGTCGCCGATGCCGCGCCGCAGCGCCTGGCAGTCCTCCCACAGGTCGCCGAGCGTATCGAGATGGCTGGCGGCGGTGGCGACCAGGCCGGCGTGCCAGCCCGGCGCGCGGTCGTACTCCTGCCACGCGGTGTGCGCAGCCGCGGGCCTGTGCGGATCCGCATCCGCGCCGGCCGCGATCCACTGCGTCAGCGCAGCCATGCGCCGCGCCAGGGACGTGGGCATGCCCTCGGGGTGATGGCGCAGCGCCCGGGTCACCTCGGCCAGGGACGACAGCACCGGCAGCAGCATCGTCATGCGCTCGTGCAGGGCACGCGCGCGCTCCAGCGTCGCCGCGCTCTCGGTGTCGTAGGCAAGCTGGGCAATCAGGTGATCCAGGGCAAGGATGTCGGCGGCAAGGTGATGGCGGCTTTGGTGTTGCTCGGCCAGTTGCGCCCCCTGCGGCGAGAGCATGTCGGCGACCCATTGCGCGGCGTCCGCCAGCCACGCTTCCGCCCGGCCGCGCAGCGCCGGCGCCACCTTCTGCGGAAACACCAGCGAGCTGACCAGGCTGGCGCAGACGATGCCGAGCACGATCTCCTCGATGCGCGCCAGGGCGACATCGAATACCTGCGTTGGCTGCGTGACCGCAGGCAAGGCGACGATCGGCAAGGTGTAGGCCGCGAGCAGGAAGATATAGCTGCGCGGCGCGCGCTGCATCAGCGAGAGATACAGGAACGCGCCGGTCCACAGCGAGATCGCCCCCATCAACATCAGCGGCGCGTTGACCAGCGGCGGCACCAGCGCCACCGCGGCGGCGGCCCCCAGCAACGTACCCGCTACGCGATAGGCGCCTTTCGAGCGCGTTGCGCCGGTCAGCGGATTCGAGACGAGATAGACCGTCGCCATGGCCCAGTAGGGTCGCGGCAAGCCCAGCGCCAGCGCAATATAGAGCGCCAGCATCGAGGCAATAAAGACCTTGGCGGAAAACAGCCACTGTCCTGGACTGGGCCAGATAGACATGACAGGAACGGGAAGCTTGGTTCAGAAGGATCGAGCGGGTCGCGCGCGGGCGCGCATCAGCTCACGAGGCCGCCCACTCGCATCAGCAGGCGCATGGCGCAGGCAAACAGGAATACCGTACCGACGCCGCCGGCCCACAACAGGATGAGCCAGCCGATGCGCGTGCCCAGGCCGGTCATGATCGTGGCTGCCATCAGTGATAGGCCTCCCCGTGCCTGACCTTCCCGCGAAAGACGTAGTACGACCACGACGAGTAGGCCAGGATCACCGGGACGATGAACAGCGTGCCCACCAGTGCGAACCCCTGGCTCTGCGGCGCGGACGATGCCTGCCAGATCGACACGCCGGGCGGGATGATGTTCGGCCACACGCTGATGGCCAGGCCCGTATAGCCCAGGAAGACGACCAGCAACGCGTACAGGAACGGCGAGACGTTCGGCTTGCGCGCGAGCGCCTTGTGCATGCCGCGCACCGCCACCAGTACCAGGACCGGCACCGGGAGGAAGAAGTACAGGTTCGGCAGCGCAAACCAGCGATGCGCGATCTCCGGATGTGTCAGCGGCGTCCAGATACTGACCGCGGCGATCATCGCCAGCATCGCATTGACCAGCAGCCCGGCGAGCTTGAGCATTTTCCACTGCAGCATGCCTTCGGTCTTCATGATCAGCCACGTGCTGCCGAGGAAGGCATACGCGACGATCACGCCGACGCCGGTGAAGAGCGGGAACGGTGCCAGCCAGTCGAGGGCGCCGCCGACGTACTCGTTGCCGTTCATGGCGATGCCGTCGATATACGCGCCCAGGGTCACGCCCTGGAAGAACGCTGCCGCGACGGATCCGCCGATGAATGCCTTGTCCCAGAAATGGCGGCTCTGGTCGCTGGCCTTGAAGCGGAACTCGAAGGCGACGCCGCGGAAGATCAGCGCCACCAGCATCAGCATCAGCGGCAGATACAGCGCGCTGAGCAACACCGCATACGCGAGCGGAAATGCCGCCAGCAACGCAGCGCCGCCCAGCACGAGCCAGGTCTCGTTGCCGTCCCACACCGGTGCCACGGTGTTCATCATGACGTCGCGGTCACGCCGGTCGCCGACAAAGGGAAACAGGATCCCGATGCCGAGGTCGAAGCCGTCCATGATCACGTACATCATCACGCCGAAAAAGATAATCACTGCCCAGATGAGGGGAAGATCGATGCCCATTGCCATTTACCTGTTGATGTATTGCGCCTTGCCCGCGACCGCGGCCGTGCCCGCCAGCACGAAGGATTCGCCCGCCGTATCCAGGCCGTGGCCATGCGGGTTCGCTGCCGGCCCCTTCTTCACCAGCTTCAGCATGTAGCCCACGCCCACGCCGAACACCAGGAAATAGACGACGACGAACAGCGCCAGCGACATGGCGACCGGGCCCAACTCATGGCGCGAGACGGCGTCATGCGTGCGCAGGAGCCCGTACACGACCCACGGCTGGCGGCCGATCTCGGTGGTGAGCCAGCCCGCCAGCAACGCGATCAGGCCGGTCGGCCCCATCACGACGGCCAGACGCAGGAAGAGACGCGTGCGATAGAGCGCAGCCTTGCGCCGCAGCAGCAGGCCGAGCACGCCAAACGCGATCATCAGTACGCCCAGGCCCGCCATGACGCGGAAGGTCCAGAACAGGACCGCCGAATTGGGCCGGTCTTCTTTGGGGAAGTCCTTCAGGCCCCGGATCTGTCCGTCAAGGCTGTGGGTGAGGATCAGGCTGCCGAGCCGCGGGATCTCGACGGCGTAGCGGGTTTCCTCGCGCTCCATGTCCGGGATGCCGAAGACGATGAGCGGAAAGCCGCCCTTGTCGTCCTTGGACGCGGTGTTCCAGTGGCCCTCGACGGCGGCGATCTTGGCCGGCTGGTACTTCAGCGTGTTCAGGCCGTGGGCATCGCCCACCACCGCCTGCAGCGGCGCGACGATCAGCACCATCCACAGGGCCATGGACAACATCTTGCGCACCACCGGCGTGTCGTTGCCGCGCAGGAGCTGCCATGCGCCAGCCGCGGCCACGAACAGCGCCGTGGCAAGGAAGGCGGCAATCCCCATATGCGCCAGACGGTACGGGAAGGACGGATTGAAGATGACGGCCAGCCAGTCGGTCGGCACCACCTTGCCGTTGAGGATCTCGTAGCCGGCCGGCGTCTGCATCCAGCTGTTCGAGGCCAGGATCCACGTCGCCGAGATCAGGGTGCCGATTGCCACCATCACCGTCGAGAACAGATGCAGGCCTGGCCCGACCCGGTTCCAGCCGAACAGCATGACGCCGAGGAAGCCGGCCTCGAGGAAGAACGCGGTGAGCACTTCATAGGTCAGCAGCGGCCCGGTGACGCCACCGGCGAACTCAGAGAAGAAGCTCCAGTTGGTGCCGAACTGGTAGGCCATCACCAGGCCGGACACCACGCCCATGCCGAAGTTGAGCGCGAATATCTTGATCCAGAAGTGATAGAGGTCCCGGTACACCGGCTTGCTGGTGCGCAGCCAGGAAACCTCGAGGATGGCCAGGAAGCTGGCCAGGCCGATCGTGATGGCCGGGAAGATGATATGGAAGGAAACCGTGAATCCGAATTGGATGCGCGCGAGATCCAGCGCTGTAAGTCCGTGCATCGATATGCTCTCCGTGATTGATCCGCCGGGTCGCGCAGTCTGGGCGCGGGCCGGCATGCCGGCAGCGCGGGACTGCATTGCGCCACCACCACACACCCCGGCAATCCCCGACGGAATGCATTGCGAGACCAGGTTGCAACGCCTCTCGACGTCATGCTGTGCAGAGTACGGAATTCACCCCCCGGCCGAGAGATACAGTTGCCGGGATAGCGTTCAGGTGCAGTTGGACGGGCCGTCCTGCGCGCGCGCAATGCCTCTGGAATCCGTTCCACCACGCCGCAGCCACCGGGCGGATGCGCACGACAGCGCACCCCCGGGAGGAACCGCGAAATGACGAGCGGCATGCGCGCTGCGGGCGATCGTGCACAGGACCTGCTCACCACCGCAGACGCGCCAGTCGCGCGGCTTGCACCCGAGGTGGGAGTCCAGACGCAGGCGCCCTTCGCCAGCGTGTTCAAGCGCTTGTGCGGCGAAACGCCATCGCGCTGGCGGCAGCGCAACGCCCGCCGCCAGGCTGCCCGAGACCAAACTGTTCTGTTGAGTTAGCTGCTGCTTTGTACGTGATCGCGCCGGGCCCTGTCTCCTACCATCTGGGTAACAGATCAGCGAGAACGGCATCAACGCCGCGGCAGACATCTCCGATCGCAAGCGCTGTTGACACGTTGGACCAACCGATTCGAGACCATCATGAAAGCCACCACACTCAATAAGCTCCTCGTCACCGCCCTCCTGAGCGCAAGCGCCATCGCCGCCCTGCCGGCCCACGCACAGGGCCCGAAGGACAGCGCCGGCGCCGGTGACAAGTACGGCTATGTCATGCGCCAGGGCAAGGCGGATCCGTTCACCGAAGGCCGCAACGTCAACACTGCGCGCAGCAGCTTCACCGACGGCGCCCGCGCCCAGGGCACGCGCGACCCGTACACCGACGGCGCCCACGGCGCCGCGGCCCTGGAACTCGCCGGCATGGACCGTACCGGCGTCTCCGCGCCGCCGAGCCATGGCGCATCGGCCGGCACCGATGCGGCCGCCTGAGCCGGCATGGCGACGGCTCCGGTCACGGGGCCGTCTTGCACGCACCGAATCCGACACGGCATCCAACGAGGAACCCATCATGAAGTCCGCACTTGTACTACTCGGCGCCGCTAGCGCGCTATGCATGTCCCTTCTCGCCCATGCCGGTCCCGACTGGCAGGTCATCGAGAAAGCGCGGGCCGACCAGCGCGCCCGCCAGAACGCCGCGCACTCCTGCGCGACAAGCGCGCCGCAAGCCACGGCGCCGGCGGCAGGCGGAGCCAGGGCCAGCTGAGCCTAGCCCGATGGAACACGCCACTCACGCGACCACGATGCCTGAAGCGCAGGATCGCGAGGCGCAGCCGCCGTGCACCGATCGCCTGGGCCGCCCGCTGCGCGACCTGCGGCTGTCCGTCATCGACCAGTGCAATTTCCGCTGTACCTATTGCATGCCGAAGGCGGTCTATGGCCCGGACTTCCCCTTCCTCACCGCGGCGCAGCGCCTGTCGGACGCGCAATTGCTCGCCATGGCGCGCGCCTTCGTCGGCCTTGGCGTCGAGAAGATACGGCTTACCGGCGGCGAGCCCCTGCTGCGCAAAGGCATCGAATCGCTGGTGGAGCAGATCGCCACGATGCGAACGCCAGGAGGCAAGCCAGTCGAGGTAGCCATGACGACAAACGGCAGCCTGCTTGCCACCAAGGCGCGCTCGCTCAAGGACGCGGGCCTGCGGCGCGTGACGGTCAGCCTGGACAGCCTTGACGATGCGACCTTCCGCCGGATGAACGACGTGGACTTCCCGGTCGCGCGGGTGCTGCGAGGCATCGAGCAGGCAAGCGCGGTCGGACTGACGCCGCTCAAGGTCAACTGCGTGGTCGAGAAGGGCACCAACGATGGCGAGATACTGCCCCTGGTCAGCCACTTCCGCCACAGCGGCGTCACGCTGCGCTTCATCGAGTTCATGGATGTGGGCGGCGCCCAGTCATGGGACAGGTCCAGGGTCGTGACGTCCGACGAGATACGCAAGACCGTCGAAGCGGCCTATCCCCTGGTGCCCGTGGCAAGGCTGGCGTCGGAAACCGCCACCAACTACCGGCTCGCCGATGGCAGCCTGGCGGTCGGCTTCATCTCCAGCGTGTCGCACCCGTTCTGCAGCGACTGCACGCGTGCCCGGGTGTCGGTGGACGGCAGGCTGCACCACTGCCTCTTCGCGACGGAGTCCGTCGATCTCAAGCCCTTCCTTGCCGGCACGCTGCCGGCCCGGGCTCTCGAACAAGGCATCCGGGCAGCGTGGGAAAACCGCGCCGACCGCTACTCGGAGTTGCGCGCGCACCGGCTCAGCACCGGGAAGAAGCGCTACCCCACCGTGCGCATGTCGCTCGTGGGCGGTTGAGCCTGGCCCGCCCGCCGCCTCGGCCGCCGGGGTTCAGCGGGCAAACAGTTGCGCGCAGACTTGCACCCCGGCCGGGGTGAGCCTGGCCGTCCCGCGTCCATCCTCCCCGATCTCCGTGTCGGCAAGCTCGACCGACCGGAGTTGCGTCAGCACGCGCCGCAACACGCTCATCTGCAACGCTGCCTGCTTGCTGATCTTGGCCAGCGACCACGGCCGCCCCGCCGGATCGCGGGCGGCCGCGTACAGGATCTGGAGAACGGACACGAGCGCCGGGTCCAGGTCTTCGGGGGCTGCGGCAGCGCCGCCTTCATCGATGGTTGAGTCCGACATCACTTATTTCTGCCGTTCGCACAGGGTTTCGACCAGCTTGCCGAGCGTCACTACGGCCGCCTCGGTCTCCGTGGTCCACGGCGCGCTGTAGTTCAGGCGGATAAAGTTCTTGAAGACCGGGCCCGGGGAAAAGATATGACCCGGCGCAATCGTGATCTTCCGCTCCAGCGCCAGGTGATATAGCTCCATCGCATCCACGCATGCCGGCAGCTCGACCCACAGCACGTATCCGCCGGCCGGCCGGGATGTCTTGGTGCCCGGCGGGAAGAAGCGGCGCACCGCCGCTGCCATGATGCTGGCCTGCTGCGCGTAGGCCTTGCGCACGCGGYGCAGATGGAAGTCGTAGCCGTCGTTCTTGAGGAACTCCGCGATGGCCAGCTGCGGGATCGCCGGCGTGGTCAGCGTGTTCAGGAATTTCAGGCGCTCCACCTGGTCGCGATACCGGCCTGGCAGCGCCCATCCGATCCGGTAGGCATTGGTCAGCGTCTTGGAAAAGGAACAACAGTGCAGCACGATGCCTGCGGTGTCGTAGGCCTTCAGCCCGCTGGGGTGGGCGTCGCCGTGATAGAGCTCCCCGTAGACATCGTTTTCTATCACCGGCACATTCTTTTCCGTCAGCATTGCCACCAGCTGGCGCTTTCTTTCGTCCGGCATCTCGAACCCCAGGGGGTTCTGGAAGTTCGGCATCACCATGCACGCCGCAATCCCCTTTTCGTCGATCAGCCGGGCCAGCTCCGCGATATCGATGCCCTCGACCGGATCGGTCGCGACTTCGATGGCGCGCATGCCGAGACGTTCGATGGCGTGCAGCATCGCGTAGTAGGTCGGCGATTCCACGGCGATCGTGTCGCCGGATTTGGCGACTGCCTGCAGGCAAAGATTGATGGCCTCGGTCGCGCCGATCGTGATGATCAGTTCGTTCGGATCCACGGCATAGCCATTCTCCAGGTAACGGCGCGCGATCTGCCGGATGAGCGCGGGACATCCTGGCGGCAGGTCGTCGAGCAGGTTCCACCTGGCATACCGGCGCGCGATATTGTTGGCATACTGGTTGATCCGCTGCCAGGGAAACAGCGACGGATCGGGATACGGCGAGCCCAGGGGCACGGCTTCGTCGGAGCGGATCGAACGCAGGGTCGACAACACCAGGGCGCTGACGTCCACGGCCGATGGCCGTGTGCTCGGCCTGGAAGCCCGCAGCTCCACGGCCGGCTCCTCGGGCCGCGCCCTGACGAAGTAGCCGGACTGGGGGCGGCTTTCGATGATGCCGCGGCTCTCGAGCAGGACGTAGGCGCGTATCACCGTCGTGATGCTCAGCCGGTGGTGTTGGCTGGTCTGGCGTACCGACGGGATGCGGTCGCCCGGCAGCAAGCCGCCCTGCCTGACCAGCCCTTCGACATCCGCGGCGAGTTTCTCGTACAGTTTCACACCGCTAGCCTTTCACAAATCAACATGGATCGGGATCGCCGGCCGCGCCGCAGCGCTAGCAGAGCCAGCGATTCAGATCATAGAACGGAACCAGGTCGTGCGGGCGAACCTCGGTTTGCGGCGACACCCGGACAAAGCCGGAGGCGCCGCCCAGCGCCGACACCGACGCCGCGCCCTGCTGCTCGCTGAGCCGCGCGCGATCCATCCCGCACAGCCCGGCGACGCGGGCGGCCCTGAGGAATTCGTCGCGGCCAGCGGTCTTCTCGGCGGCAAACTGCGCATGCACGAAGCCGACCGGGGGGCACAGTTCGGCCCGCCCCTGCAGCTTCCTGAGCATCGGCGTCACCAGCAGCGCAAAGGTCGTATACGCCGCCGCCGGGTTACCCGGCAGGCTCACCACCGGCTTGCCCCTGAGGCGGCCGAGGGAGATCGGCTTGCCGGGTTTCATATTGACCTTCTGGAACAGGAGTTCCCCCCCGGCCGACACCAGCGCGGCGTTTACCAGGTCCTTGGCGCCCGTGGAGGCGCCGCCGGTGACCAGCAGGATATCCGCCTCCCTGGCAAGTTCGAGCAAGGCCTCGTGGACTGCCGCCTCGTCATCCGGCACATGGTTGCGCGAGCGGACCACCGCGCCAATGGACTGGACCAGGGCCTCCAGCATCGGGCCGTTTACGTCCCAGACCTGGTGCGCGCCGTGCGGCTCGTCGTTCGCCGCCACCTCGTCGCCGGTCGTCAGGATCGCCACCTCCGCCAGCCGGAAGACCGGCACGCTGCCGACACCCTGCGAAGCGAGCGCGGCGATATGGCCCGGCTGCAGCAAGGTGCCCGCGGACAACAGCGGCTGGCCGGCCCGTACATCCTCTGCCTGCCTGCGTATGTGCTGGCCCGGCGCCGGCGCCCTGGTGAACGTCACCGAGCCATCCGCCGGCGCGGCATCCTCCTGCGGGACCACGGTATCGGCGCCGGCCGGGATCAGGGACCCGGTGTACAGCCGGATGGCATGCCCCGCCTCCAACGGCTGCGGCACCATGCCCGCGTAGCAGACCTGCTGGATGGGCAAGGGCCTGCGCCGGCCATAGTCGGCGTGGCGGATCGCATAGCCGTCCATGGCGCTCTTGTCGGCCGGCGGGGCATCGCACTGGGCTTGCATATCGCGAGCCAGGATCCTGCCATTTGCCAGGCTGAGCCAGGCCATTTCAACCTCGGCGACAGACTCGACGCTCTGGGCGAACAGCGCCTGCGCCTTATCGAACCCTAGCATGACCCACCTCCGTTATCGCAAGCGGCGGCAACGCCACGCAGGGCGGGCTCGCCTGGCATCGCCGTGTACTGGACGTAGCCGTCCTTGCGGCAAAAGCTCAGCAACTGCAGCCCCGCCTGCCCGGCGATCTGGATCGCCAGGGAGGTCGGCGCCGAGATGGTCGCCAGCAACTGGATGTTCATCCGGGCTGTCTTGCGCACCAGCTCGTAGCTGGCCCGGCTGGAAAGGAAGACAAAGCCTTCATCCGTTGCCACGTCATGCATCGCCAGGTAGCCGATCAGCTTGTCTAGCCCGTTGTGGCGGCCGACATCCTCGAATACATGGAGGACCTCGCCGGCCGGGTTGCACCAGGCCGCCGCATGCACGCCGCCGGTACGCTTCATCAGGACCTGCCACGACGGCAACTGCGAGGCGGCCCGCTCGATGATTTCCCGCGTCGGCGATATCCTCGTGCGCGGCGTCTTCATGAACTCGGGCACCAGGTCCAGCAAGGCAATGCTCTCGATGCCGCATACGCCGCAGCCGGTCCGTCCGGCGAGCGTGCGGCGATGTTCCTTCATGGCGGCAAACGCGCGCTGGCTGATGCGCAGATGCACCTCCACGCTGGCCGGGCCGACGAGCGGCTCGACATCGTAGATCTCGGCGTAGTCCTGCACCAGGCCTTCGGTCAGCGTGAAGCCGACCGCGAACTCTTCCAGGTCCAGCGGCGTGGCCATCATCACCGCATGCGAGATGCCGTTGTAGACCAGGGCGACGGGAACCTCCTGCGCCACGCTGTCGGTGGCCGGCATCGCCGTGCCTGCCCGGTGCCTGACGATCGTCCGCTCTTCGTATCCCGGGTGGATCGCCTCTTCACTACTGTGCATATCAACCTCGCCATCACAAGGGACCGTGCGGCCAGTCGCCGGACACGCACGGTGCATGGAGAAATACCGGGAGCAGTCCCGCCGGCGCGGCCGGCACGGTTTCCCGGCCGATCCGCAATGCGCGTCCTGATCCGCCTGCCGGGTCCTAGTCCGGGCTTCCCGCCTCGCCGTCGTCCGTGCTCGGGAAGCGCGCCTGGCCGTAGCGCAGGATCAGGACGCCGCACGCCAGCATGGCGATGCCGCCGCACAGCGCCAGCAGGTGCAATTCCGTCGCCTCGTTGTAGCGCAGGATCACGTCGCGAGCGAGCGAGACCATGGCGATGTAAAGCGGGAATCGCACCGGCAGCTGGCCCAGCTTGAGGTAGCGGGCCACCATGGCAAGCACCTCGAGATACAGGAACATGACGAGAAGATCGGTGATCGACACGGCGCCCGTGCCGGCAATCTTCCAGCCCTCCTGGACCATGGCGAACGACGTCGCCAGCCCGATGACGACGAGTCCGACCAGCTCGACCACGCCGAGCAGCGACTCCAGGTGCGTGCGCACGGCCGCCTGCAGCGACGATCCGCCGTGGCGCTGGCGCAGTGCATGATCCTCTGAACGTGTCATAAGCTTCATGCCGCGGCAAGCCGCTGCACGGCCGGTGTGAGCAGCACGGGGATCGACTTCGATGTCGGCGTGCCGGAACCGTCGCCGCAACTCTCCAGCGGCACCAGCGGATTGGTTTCCGGATAGTAGGCACCCAGGCAGCCCTGCGGGATGTCGTACTCGACCAGCCGGAAATCCTCCGCCCGGCGCTCGACGCCGTCGTCCCAGACGCTGGTGATATCGACGTGCTGCCCCGCGGCCAGACCCAGCCGCGCCAGGTCCGCGGCGTTGATGAATACCACCCGCCGCAACCCGAAGACGCCGCGATAGCGGTCGTCCAGGCCATAGATGGTGGTGTTGTACTGGTCATGCGAGCGCGTGGTCATCATCACCATCAGCGCATCGCCGTAGCGCGCGCGCGCGCGGCTGATCGGCGTGTCCTTCTCGATGCTGTTCACCACGAACTCGGCCTTGCCCGACGCGGTCTTCCAGACGCGGTTGCGCGATGCCGGCGTCAGGTGGAAGCCGCCCGGGATCGCCACGCGCGCGTTGTAGTCCTCGAAGCCGTCCAGCACCTTTTCGATGGCGTCGCGGATGCGTGCATAGTCCCCGGCG
This sequence comes from Cupriavidus sp. 05N38, assembly GCF_056397345.1. Classification (NCBI taxonomy): domain Bacteria; kingdom Pseudomonadati; phylum Pseudomonadota; class Betaproteobacteria; order Burkholderiales; family Burkholderiaceae; genus Cupriavidus; species Cupriavidus sp. 05N38. The sequence continues at coordinate 81,036 of NZ_JBFTNF010000021.1, read as the reverse complement.
TACCACATCCAGTCGATCTTGCCGGAGCCGAGCGTGGCCTGCGCCATGCGCGCAACGATCGCCGTCTCGGACAGCAGGTCCGGCGATGCCGGCTCGTTCATGCCGTAGGAGATATGCACCATGCAGACCGAATCCTCGACGGTCACGCCCTGGGCCACGCCGTCCTGCAGGTCGATCTCGGTCCGTCCCAGCGTGGGCAGCAACAGCGCTGCCTTGCCATGCACCAGGTGGCTGCGGTTGAGCTTGGTGGCGATATTGACGATCAGCTCGCACTTGCGCAGCGCATCCCAAGTGCGCGGCGTGTCCGGCGTGGCGATCGAGAAGTTGCCGCCCAGCCCGACGAACACCTTGACCCGGCCATCGAGCATTGCCGAGATGGTATTGACCACGTCGTAGCCGTGCTTGCGCGGCGGCTCGAAGCCGAAGGTGGCACCGAGGCGGTCGAGGAACGCGTCGTCAGGCTGCTCCTCGATGCCGACCGTGCGGTCGCCCTGCACGTTGGAGTGGCCGCGCACCGGCATCAGGCCGGCGCCCTCGCGCCCGATGTTCCCGCGCAGCATCATCAGGTTGGAGAGTAACTGGATGGTCCCGACCGAGTTCTTGTGTTGCGTGAGGCCCATGCCCCAGCAGGCAATGACCCGCTTGCCGTTGACGTAGACGTCCGCCAGCGCGTCGATGTCCTGGCGGCTCACGCCCGACTCCTCGACGAGTTCCGCCCAGCTCTGCGCCCGCAGATCGTCGGCGAACTGTTCGAAACCGTTGGTGTGTTCGTGGATGAAGCCGACATCGATCACCCGCTGCGCGCCGAGCACGACCGCGTCGTCGTCGAGCTCGATCACGCGCTTGGCGAGGCCCTTGATCAGGGCAAAGTCGCCGCCCAGCCTGGGCCGCACGAACATCGACGCGATCCTGGTGCTGGAGCCGGTCAGCATTTCCACCGGATGCTGGGGGCTGGAGAACCGCTCCAGCCCGCGCTCGCGCAGCGGGTTGATGGAGACGATGGTGGCACCCCGCCTGGCGCATTCGCGCAGCTCGCCGAGCATGCGCGGATGATTGGTCGCCGGGTTCTGGCCGAAGATCAGGATCGTGTCGGCGTGCTCGAAATCGTCCAGCACCACGGTGGCCTTGCCCACGCCCACCGTGACCGGCAGCCCGCGGCTGGTGGCCTCGTGGCACATGTTCGAACAGTCCGGGAAGTTGTTGGTGCCGTATGCCCTGACAAACAATTGGTAAAGGAACGCGGCTTCGTTGCTGGCGCGGCCCGAGGTATAGAAGGCAGCCTGGTCCGGGTCATCGAGGGCGTTCAGGTGGCGCCCGATGATGGCGAAGGCGTCGTCCCACGAAACGGCCGCGTATTTATCGGTCTGCGGGTCGTACGCCAACGGATGGGTGAGGCGGCCGTGCTGCTCGAGCTCGAAGTCGGTCTGCTGCATCAGCTCCGCCACCGTATGGCTTGCGAAGAATTCGGGCGTGACGCGCTTGCTGGTCGCCTCCGCCGCAACCGCCTTGACGCCGTTCTCGCAGAACTCGAAGGTCGAGGCGTGTTGCTTGTCCGGCCAGGCACAGCCCGGGCAATCGAAGCCGTCGGCCTGGTTCTGCTTGAACAGCGTCTTGTACTTGCCTCCGGCAACCCTCTCCTTGATCAGGTTGATGGCCACGTACTTCAGTGCCCCCCACCCGGCGGCAGGGTGAGTGTAGGGAGCGATGTGGCCCTTTTCGGGTGCAGGTGAGCTCATGGCGGTAATGTCCTCAAGAATGGCATCGGCGGCCGCGGTCGGATCCGGGGCGACGGCACGCTCTGCATGCAGTACAGCCAGAGTAAGTGCGGGAGGCGTCGCGGGGTACGCACAGACCGACACCCGTGCGAGCAGTACAGTCGGCCCGCACCGGAACTGTGCTTCGTCTTGTCCGGGGGGATTGTGTGGGCCGCGTCACCCGCGACCGATCCGAAGTCGATCCTGTCGCGGCGCGCCGGGCCACAAACTGTTCTGCGCCGGTGGGCGTGGCACTGTACCCATTGCCCCGGGGCTGCCCCTTCTACCATCAGGCCGACGCTCCCCACGCGCACGCCGCCGGACAACACCGCCACGGGCGCGACCTGATTCGAGAGACCCATGAAACTACATCTGAAGTACTTCGCAAGCATCCGCGAGGCCGCCGGACTAGGCGAGGAAACGCTCGACGCGCCGGCAAGCGTGGCCACCGTCCTGGATCTGCGTGTTCATCTTGCCAGCCGCGGTGGCGCCATCGGCGACGCGCTGCGTGACGACCGCCCGGTCCGCGTGGCCCTGAACCAGGCCGTCTGCACGATGCAGAGCCGGCTCAGGAGCGGCGACGAGGTGGCACTGTTTCCTCCGGTTACCGGCGGGTAGGGCCAGGTCACCGGCCGCCGCGCAGGCGTTTGGCTCAGCCAGGCAACGCCTCCAGGGCAAAGTCGATGAACGCCCGCGCGGCGGCGCTTCGGTACGCGCCCTTGCGCTGGAGCAAGGCGGCTTCCCGCGATGGCAGGGGCGGCTCCAGCTTTATCTTGCACAAGCCGCCACTTTCCTGCGCGATGGCGGCGGGCAGCACCGTCATCAGCCGGCCGCGCTGGACCGCCTCGATCACCGCGTTGACCGAGTTTGCCTCGAGCGCGATCCGCGGCACCACGCCGATCCGGCCCAGGTAGTTGTCGACGTAATGGCGTGTCGCGAATTCGGTGGTCAGCAAGGCAAAGGGCTCGCCCTCCAGTTCGTTCAGCGTCAAAGCCGTACGCCTGCCGGCGTAGCGGTGCCTCGTGCCCACCACCAGCGCCAGCGCCTCCACCAACAGGGTCTGGACTTCGATATCCACCAGGCGCACATCCCTGAATGCGATCCCCACGTCGAGGCGATCCTCCGCCAGCAGCTGTTCGATCTGCTCCTGCGGCATTTCCAGCACACTCAGCGCGACGCCGGGATAACGCTCGTTGAAATCCATCACCAGGGGTCCGACCAGATAGGGGGTGAAGGTCGGCGTCATCGCCAGCCGCAGGCTGCCGCGCGTCAGTTCCTGCACATCGTGCACCGCCCTTTTCCCCGCTTCGAGATCCTGCAGCGCACGGCGCGCATAGAGCAGGTACGCCTGTCCCGCGTCAGTGGTCCGGATGCCGCGCCCGGACCGGTCGAACAGCTGCACGCCCAGGGTTTCTTCGAGCTGCCGGATCTGCTGCGAAAGGGTCGGCTGGGAGACATGCAGCACCTCGGCCGCCCGGGTGAAGTTGCCGCTCTCGGCGACGGCGAGGAAGTAACGGATATGACGGAGGAGCATCGGATTCCATTATTGGACTTGCCTATGAAAAGCATGATAAGCCGGTGTCGGATCCAATGGCAAAACATGCCCATCCCGCACCCGCCGGGACCCCGCGCGCAACGAAGTCCCTGCCGGCCTGGCTGTTCCGACCCATACCGGCTACAGGCTGCACACGCGCCCCGCCACGCGCGGCGGCTCCCGGCAAGTTCCGCGGCGCTCCCGGCTTTCGCATAGAACGCCGGCTGCGTGTATGCTTTGAAGACCACACCTTGTTCGCGCCATCGGTCATGAACGCCCCCGCCCCTGCCGCCCCTTCGCAAGCCCCCCGCCCGCACGGTGCTTCGATCTCGCCCGATGTCAGCTTTCGCGAGGTCGTGGAGAGCATCGTGGACTATGCAATCTTTACCCTCGACACGGCCGGGCGGGTCACGAGCTGGAATGCCGGCGCGCGGAAGATGAAGGGCTACGCCGACAATGAAATACTCGGCGAGCATTTCTCCAGGTTCTACACCGAAGAGGCAATCGCGCGCGGCTGGCCGGAGCACGAACTGCGCGTGGCCCGGCTGGAAGGCCGGTTCGAAGACGAAGGTTGGCGGGTCCGCGCCGATGGCACCCGTTTCTGGGCCAACGTCATCATCACGGCCATCCGCGATGCCGACGGCCAGGAAAGCGGCTTCATCAAGGTCACCCGCGACCTGACCGAACACCGGCGGACCGAGGAGGCCCTGCGGCAAAGCGAGGAAATCCTGCGCTTGCTGGTCGAAGGGGTCAAGGACTATGCGATCTTCCTGCTCGACCCGCACGGCTGCGTGATCAGCTGGAATTCGGGCGCCACGCTGATCAAGGGCTACACCCGCCAGGAAATCCTGGGCCGGCATTTCTCGCTCTTCTATCTGCCCGAGGACATCGCCGACGGCAAGCCCGAGCGCGAGCTCGCCACGGCGCGCCGCGTGGGGAGTGTCGAAGACGAAGGCTGGCGCGTGCGCAAGGACGGCTCGACCTTCTGGGCCAATGTCATCATCACCCCGGTCTATGACTCAACCGCCGTCCTGCGGGGCTTTGCCAAGGTCACGCGTGACATGACCGAGCGGCGCCGCACGGAAGAACTGGAGCGTTCCAGCCGGCGCATGACAGAGTTCCTCGCCACCCTTTCGCACGAGTTGCGCAATCCGCTGGCACCCGTTCGCAACGCGCTCAACGCGATGAAGCTGCTGCCTGATGGCCGCCACGTCGTCGAACGCTGCCACGCGTTGATAGACCGCCAGATCACGCTCCTGACCCGGCTCGTGGACGACCTCCTCGACGTGGGGCGCATCAGCTCCGGAAAAATCGAACTGCGGCTGGCCCCGGTGGAGTTTCGCGAACTGGTGTCCCATGCCATCGAGGCCACGGCACCGGTGCTCGAGGCGCGCGCCCAGACCGTGCGCGTCGATCTGCCGCCTGTGCCCGTCGTCCTGACCGCCGACCGCACGCGGCTGGTGCAGGTACTGCAGAACCTGCTGGTCAACGCATCGAAATTCTCGCCCGAGCACTCCATCATCGACGTGGCAGGCACGTTGGGTGAGCGTCATCTCATGTTCAGGATTTCCGACCAGGGGGCCGGCATATCCGCCGACGCGCTCGATAGCATCTTCGACCTGTTCGTGCAGGTCAACCGATGGACAAGCAACCATAGCGGGGGGCTGGGCATCGGCCTGTCCCTTTCCCGCTCATTGGTGGAGCTGCATGGCGGCACCATTTCCGCCGCCAGCGCCGGGCTGGGCAAAGGCAGCACCTTCACCGTCCGCCTGCCCTATCATTCCCCGCCGGCCAGCGCGGAGCGGGCAAGCGCATCACGCGCGGCGGCGGCACGCGAGGCGTGCCTGCGCGTACTTGTCATCGACGACAACCAGGACTCGGCCGACAGCCTGTCCATGCTGCTGACGCTGCGCGGCCATGAGGTGGTGACCGCCTACGATGCCGAGCAAGGCATCCTCGCGTCCGCCAGATGCCACCCCGATCTTGCCCTCATCGATATCGCCATGCCCGGCATGGACGGCCTGGCGGCGGTGCGCGCGCTGCGTGAGTTGCCAGCATGCGCACGCACGCGATTCGTCGCCATGACCGGCTTTGGCCAGCCCGAAGACCGGGAGCGCACCCGTGCCGCAGGCTTCCACTTGCACCTGGTCAAACCGATCGATCTGCCCACGCTAGTCGAACTGCTGGCACAGACGGGGCAGCCGCCGGCCTGAGTGGCGAGCGCCACCGCGCAGCCGCCTGGCGTTGTCCGCGGTGACGCGAGACCGTCGACATGCCTGACGATGTGGCCAGCCGCGCCATTGCACGGGGCGCAGCCCTCGCGACGCTCGCCAGACAGGTCCGTCCTTTGGTCCTGACCCAAGGCACCGGACATGCCCCCCCTTGCCAGCGAAGCGCAGCCTGATCTGGCGTCAGCATGCCAAGCCAGCAGCCAGTGGCGACTCTCCTTATCTGATAAGGCCGACTTAGAACCGCACGGGACATCGCTGTCATGAAATTGAAATATTCAATTCCATGAATTTTATTCTGAAAATTATCTTCAATAGCGATATCAGCTCATCCGTATATGCTTATAAATTCCAAAGAGGAAGTAATGTCTCCTGCAAGGCTTCCATCCTGGATAGGCATACCGCGGTCGGCACATCCAGGCGCTTCGAATAGCGTACCAAACGAATGGCGTGCCAAAGCCATGCAGGGCACGGTCCGAGTCATTCCCATACCAGGAAAATCGCACGCAACTCAAAAAATGCGCTTCAGGTTTGCGGGCAAGAATCTATGCTTGATAGCTAGTCAATACGAGGAGAGAGGAGCGTAGCCAGCGGGGCTCAATGAATAGTTCGACTTATCCAGGAAATGAACATGAATTGGGGAAAAAATGAGTGGTAGCCGGATCTGCTGGAGCGTGTGGCATCGTGTGAGCGTCGCCTGTGCCATCGCGGTATTTTTCATGTCCGCACGAGCCGGCGAGATAACCGGTGCCGGCTCGACCTTCGTCTATCCCATGCTCTCCAAATGGGCGGCCACGTATTACGTCAAGACGGGACAGCAGGTGAACTATCAAGCCACCGGGTCTGGCAACGGCATCAAGCAGATCAAGGCCGGCAGCGTCGACTTTGGCGCCTCCGACATGCCGCTCAAGCCAGATGAGTTGCGCGCGGCAGGTCTCGTCCAGTTTCCGCTTGTCATCGGCGGCGTGGTGCCGGTGATCAATCTGGACGGGATCGCACCAGGCCAGATCCGCCTGACCGGCCCGCTGCTCGCGGATATCTTCCTGGGCAAGGTAGTCAACTGGAGCGACCCTGCCATCGCCGCGATCAATCCAGGCATGCGCTTTCCCCCGCAGAAGATCGTCGTGGTCCATCGCAGTGACAGTTCGGGCACCACATTCAACTGGGCTGACTACCTGTCCAAGGTGAACGGTGAGTGGAAAGCCAGCGTCGGCGCCGGGACCACCGTCAAGTGGCCCGTGGGGATCGGCGCCAACGGCAATGACGGTGTCGCCATCTATCTGAAGAACGTCAAGGGCGCGATTGGCTATGTCGAGCTAGCCTATGCCTTGCAGCGAAAACTCCCCTACGCATCCGTGCAGAATCGCGGAGGCAACTACGTTGCGCCCACGCGCGAAACGTTCAGCGCCGCGGTGGCATCTGCCGCATGGCAGAAGAGCGCGGACTTCTACCAGGTGGCAACCGATGCGCCAGGCCTCAATGCGTGGCCCATTGCCGGCGTCGTGTTTGTGATCATGCCCAGGACGTCAAGGAGCCCGGCGACGGCGAAGGACGCCCTCGCCYTTTTCAGGTGGGCGCTGAACGAAGGGCAGGCAGACACCGGCGCCGAACACTATGTTTCACTCCCGCCCGACCTGGTCAGGCAAGTCGAGTCCTACTGGGATGAGAACATCAGGTAGGCGGTGGGGTTCCGGTCTCGACCAGAACGCCCGCAAACCCGAGACGGTCGTAGTGCGCTAGCGCGGCTCGCCGGTCGGCGAGCGTCATGACGTCCAGGCCGTCCGCCGTCGCCGGCATACTTGGCCTATCGTTGCTTTGCCGAAGCCTCGAACCTGGCCAATACCCGAGCCTGGACAGCATCCATGATGGTGAGGACCTGGTCATCGACGGACGCACTTGCTGTCACACCAGTCGCATCCTTCGGCTTTGAGCCGACCGGATAGAAAACGAATACCGTGTCGAACCTGCCTGCCGACACTTTCTTCAAGCGCCGGTTGAGTGCCTTCAGGTACTGTTTCTTGATTGCCTTTGACATAGGGTTCCGGACGCTCCGTGCTGTTGCAAATGGCGAGGCTCAAGCGCCCGTGACGCGTTGCCCTCGTCGTCGAAGTGCTTCTTTGACTCTCTTCTCCGCCAACAGTAGAACATAGTCCGGGAACTTCGCATCGGTCGAAAGTGCGTCCCACGCGCTCCAGAATTCCCATTGAATAACTTCCCTCGGCACATTGTGGCACCGGGCGATCCGGTCAATTGCCTCCACCACGGACGAAGGGCGCGCCGGGCGGCCGTCGCCAGGACCAGGAGCGCTTACCGAGGGATCTGTCGGCGCAGCCTCGACTGAGTGATGCATGATTACCTTCCGCAGCGGAACGTCAGCTTGAGTCTAGACGCCGCAGGGCCCGTACGCATGCAGGATTTCAGCCGCCCCGGTATTGCCAGGCCCGTCAGGGCCCATGCACGAACTCCACCTGAATCACCATGTGCACGACGTCGTCCACGGCGGGGAACCATGTTGCAAAGCCGAACTCCCGGCGGCTGACGTCTCCGGCCGCGGAAAAGGCAAGCGTGCCTTCGCGATGCGGATCGCCGGCGGGGGCGTCCGGTGTCACGAGCAGGCTGATCGGACGCGTGATGCCGCGGATCGTAAGGTCGCCGAGCAGCCGCCCGCCGCCATCGCCGGTGCTGGCAAAGCTGGTGCTGACAAAGCTGATCTCCGGATAGCTGGCGACATCGAGCATGCCGCCGCCCCGGATAATCGCGGACAGGAAGCGCGGGCGCGCCTCGACGCTTGCGGCATCGATCGTCACCGTCACGCGGCCCGACTCAAGACCTGATCCTGTGCCTTCGAGTTGCGCGCTCATGCGGTGAAAGCGCATGCGGATCCTTGAGTGCGTGAAGGCGACGACATCGAGTGTGACGCTCGATCGCTGCGGCGCAAGCACGTACCGATCGGGGTGCCTGTCGGTCTCGGCCTGCTGTGCCTCGCCGACGGCAATCGCCAGCACCGCGAATGTCGCGAGCATGAGCCTGGCGACCGCATGCACGCGGGTGGCGCGGATCCGGCGTGGCGAATCGTGCACGATGCCTCCCCTGAAGAAGGAATGTGGCCCGCCTGGGTAAACGCGTGGCGGCCGGCATTTATTCCAGGCCCGCCGCCCGGTCGGGAAGCCGGGCGCTGCGCGATCGAGCAACGCACAAGGGCCTGTCAAGCCTGCGCGAAATCCCGGGCCGCAGGCGCCCGCGACGAGATCAGGAAGCTCCGTGTCGGGAAGCCCGGCAATCCCCAATGAGGCGAGCGGGGTTCCATATTCTCCGGACATCCGCGTGGCAGCGACGTTCTCCGCATATGTGCGTTTCCGCACAGTATGGTGCCCAGTGCTGCGGCCGTCTTCCGCTATGGTAGACATTGCACGGTGCGCCCGGTATGTCGCGCCGCTTGCCGGAAGCTGCCAGGTATTAAAGGCGAATCCGCCAGCCGATGAAACCCGCCGCCTGGCGTCCTGCAAAGAGCGTAGCGCAACGCAGGTCGCGATCATGGTGGCTCTTAGCTCGTCCCTTCCGTGCAGTCGCCCGCAAGACCAAGGCCTCGTTCTTCCGGACCAATTGGCGGACGATGGTCACGCGCTTCGTCCTTGGTTTCCGATGGGCCTGTCGCATAGGGTTGCTATACGCGGGATAGCCTCGGATCTCCGGCATGATGCAGGCCAACTGCCATGAAGCTGGCAGCGGAGCCCAAATGAAAAAGGGCTTCCATTTCTGGAAGCCCTTTTAATAGGTGGTGCGGCTGGCAGGATTCGAACCCACGACCCCTTGGTTCGTAGCCAAGTACTCTATCCAACTGAGCTACAGCCGCACGCGAGGTCGCCATTGTAGCGCAGCGGCGCATGAATGCAAGCGTTTTTTACATCCGTATGGCACACCTCTCCCCAGGCCGTCAAACAGCCTGCCCTGCCTGCCTGCTGCCTGCGAGAGACCTGCCTACCAGCGATAGCGCGCGCCCAAGGTGCCGCCCGGACTGCGGCCGGCCTTCAGCTTGAGCCATAACTTGACGCCACCGTTGGTGCTGCCGTGCGCGCCCACATTGAGCGACAGCAGGCCACGCAGCATGTCGGGATCGATGCGCGTGCCATTGATATTGATGACCTGCTTGCGGTCCTGCCATAGATCCGCTTCGACAAAGGGATAGATGCCGTTGGCGCCGGTGAGCCGCGTGGGCTGGGTGCGGTACAGCCGCACCATCACCTCGGCGGCGCTGGCATCGCCTGGCTGGACACCGAGGAAGCCAGAGCCACCCCTGTCGGCGCCGGACTGGTAGGCGATCTGCACGCGTGGCTGGATCGTGAGGCCGCCGGCCTGCGGCAGCACGGTATCCAGCGCCAGCGCCAGGCTCTGCACGCGGTTGCCGACATAGCCAGTAGCGCTCGTGACATCGTCCAGGTGCAGCGATACCGCGGGCCGCGCGGGTCTTGGAGCGGGCTCCGTGTAGACGATGCCGGCGGCCGCGGCCAGCGGGCCGGGCGCATCGTTGTAGGCAGTGGAAGGCGGCCCGGATGAGAGCGCCACGGCGGGCCGGCCCCAGCCGCCGAGCGAGGCCGCCAGGCTGGGCTGGGCGGCAGTGGCGCCTGCCGGCAATTCCGTGGGGACTGCGGCTGACGCGCCCGACTGCTCGTCCGACGCGGCAGGCTTCATGACAACCACCACCACGACAGCTTCGTTGCTGGCTACCTGGGTGGGTGATTCGGATTCGAACGGATCCCAGGCGAGGCCGGCGCCGCCGCCGGCCGGGCGTTCTTCGGCCTGCGCCAGCGTGGCGACAAGGAAGGCAAGTACGGAGCAACAGCGCAGGCAGCAGGCATGAGGATGGAGATGGGACACGCTCGTGCAATGCCCGGAAGCAGCGCTGCCCGCACCGCCTCCTGTGCTGCTCGGAGATGACACGCCCCTGGCCATGACTGCACCCCTGGCTCGAAAAAAGCTACGACTTTCGCTTGAGCATAGGTCAAAGCCGGCGCAAGCGTTAGGATCTGCACGCTTACCTTCGTGCGGCGCCGCACGACCTGGGTTTCGGCGGCCGGGCCTGCGCGCCCGGGGCCGGCAGTTGCACCGGTCGCGGGATGGCATCGCCACGGCTTTCGCCACCCCGATGCCGCGCCACAAAGGACGCGCCATAAAAAAAAGGCCGCTGCGTAAGCAACGGCCTTTTTTATCGAGTCTTGGTGCCCAGAAGAGGACTCGAACCTCCACAGTGTTGCCACCGCTAGGACCTGAACCTAGTGCGTCTACCAATTTCGCCATCTGGGCTTCGTTTTGCTGCCTGAATTGCTGCAGCGCTGCGAAGAATTGAATTATGCCGAGTGCGGAATATCCTGTCAACTGCCCCTCGGTACTTTCTTTCAAGAACGCGTCTTGCCCCGGGTGGCGCGCGCGGTCATGGCTGGAAGCACACCTGCCCTGGCCGGCCGGCCAGATGCAACGTGGCGGTAGCCGGGCGCGTGCTGGCCACCACCTTGCCGCCGCGCAGCACCAGCAACCGCGTGGCGCGCAGCCGGATCGCCTCCACCGGATCGCGCGCCTGCAGCAACACAAGGTCGGCACGGCAACCGGGCGCGATACCGTAGCCTTCCAGGCCCAGGATGCCGGCAGGTGTCTTCGTGACCGCATCGAAACAGGCGCGCATGGCATCCTGCCCGGTCATCTGCGCCACGTGCAGGCCCATGTGCGCCACCTCCAGCATGTCGCCGGAGCCCAGCCCGTACCACGGGTCCATCACGCAATCGTGGCCGAAGGCAACCGGCACGCCCGCGGCCATCAGTTCCGGCACCCGGGTCATGCCACGGCGCTTCGGGTAGGTATCGTGCCGGCCCTGCAGCGTGATATTGATCAGCGGGTTGGCGATGGCGGCCACGCCGGCTTCGCGCATCAGCGGGATCAGCTTGGACACGTAGTAGTTGTCCATCGAGTGCATCGAGGTCAGGTGCGAGCCGGTGACCCGGCCCTGCATCCCCAGGCGCACCGACTGCGCCGCCAGCGTTTCGACATGGCGCGACAAGGGATCGTCGCTCTCGTCGCAATGCATGTCCACGCGCAGGCCGCGCTCGCAGGCCAGTTCACACAGGATGCGCACGGATTCCGCGCCATCGGCCATGGTGCGCTCGAAATGCGGAATACCGCCGACCACATCCACGCCCATGTCGAGCGCCCGCCTGAGGTTGTCGAGCGCGCCAGGCGCGCGCAGCACGCCGTCCTGCGGAAACGCCACCAGTTGCAGGTCCAGGTAGGGCTTGACCCTCTCGCGCACGTGCAGCAGCGCCTCGGTGGCGAGCAGGCGCGGGTCGCAAACATCCACGTGCGAGCGGATCGCCAGCAGCCCCTTGGCMACGGCCCAGTCGCAATAGGCGAGCGCGCGCTCGACGATGGCCTCCTGCGTCAGCAGCGGCTTGAGTTCGCCCCATAGCGCAATGCCCTCCAGCAAGGTGCCGGACTGGTTGATGCGCGGCTTGCCGTAGGACAGCGTGGAATCCATGTGGAAATGCGCATCGACGAAGGGGGGCGTCACCAGTTGGCCGGCAGCGTCGACCTCGGTGGCCGCGTGCGCCGTGAGGGCCGGCTCCGCGGCCTTGATACGATCGCCGGCGATGCCGATATCGATGCCGGTGCGCCCATCCGGGAGCGAGCAGTTGCGCAGGATCAGGTCGAGCATGATGGGCTCTTTTTCTTGGTGTTTCCGTGTGGATCAGCGTTCGCCCTTGCGATAGGGCTTCATCAGCGCCTGCGGATAGGTGGCGCGCCGCGCCACCAGCACCAGCGCGAGAATCGACAGTACATAGGGCAGCATCAGGTAGAGCTGGTAGGGCAGCGGCGGCAGCCCGGGCAGGCTGGCACCGCTTTGCTGCAGGCGCAGCTGCAACGCATCGAATGCCGCGAACAGCAAGGCGCCCGCCAGCGCCCGGCCGGGACGCCACGAGGCGAACACCACCAGCGCCACGCAGATCCAGCCGCGGCCGTTGATCATATTGAAGAAGAACGCATTGAAGGCCGACAGCGTGAGGAAAGCACCGCCCACCGCCATCAGCGCCGAGCCGGCCATCACCGCGCCGATGCGCATGGCGCCCACGCGGATGCCCTGCCCTTCGGCCGCGGCGGGATTCTCGCCCACCATGCGCACCGCCAGCCCGAGCGGCGTGCGATAGAGCAGCCAGGCCACCAGCGGCACCAGCGCCAGCGCCAGCAAGGTCAGCGCCGTTTCCTCGCCGAGCACCGGGCCGAGCAACCCGYCCAGCAACGGCACCTCCGCCATCCAGCGCATCGGCCCGAAGGGCGTGATGGTCGGCGGCGTGGACACCGAGGCAAAGCCGAGCCGGTAGGCGTAGTAGGACAGGCTGGTGGCCAGCATCGTCACGCCGAGCCCGGCCACGTGCTGCGACAGCGCCAGGCTCACCGTGAGCCAGCCGTGCAGCAGGCCGAACACCAGCCCCACGCCCGCCGCGGCAGCCACCCCGCCCCACAGCGGCATGCCGTGGTAGACGGCCAGCCAGCCGCCGAAGGCGCCCGCCACCATGATCCCCTCGATGCCGAGGTTGAGCACGCCGGCGCGCTCGCACAGCAGCACGCCGAGCGTGCCGAAGATGAGCGGCGTGGCCACGCGCAGCACCGCGATCCAGAATGGCGCGGCAGCCAGGATATCGAGCAGTTCCATCAGGCCACCTTGCGCACGGCGTCGAAGCGGATGCGGTAACGGGTGAGCATGGTCGCCACCAGCATGGCCAGCAGGGCCACCGCCACGATCACGTCGGCAATCGCGTTGGGCACGCCCACGGCGCGGCTCATGCCGTCGGCTCCGACCAGCACGCCGGCCACGAAGACCGAGGCCGCCACCACGCCGAGCGGATGCAGCGCGGCCAGCATGGCGATCACCACGCCCGCGTAGCCGTAGCCAGGCGAGATATCGAGCGTGAGATAGCTGGTGCGGCCCGCCACCTCGATCACGCCCGCCAGCCCTGCCAGCGCGCCCGACAGCAGCGCCGTCCACATCGTCACGCGCCGCACCGGCACCCCGACGAAGGCCGCGGCGCGCGCGTTGGCGCCCACCGCGCGCATCTGCATGCCAAACACCGTGAAGCGGTTGACCGCCCACAGGATCACCGCCAGCGCGCACGCCAGCAGCAAGCCGCTGTGCACGCGCGTGCGCTCCATCAGCTTCGACAGTTCCAGCTCCGGCACCAGCGGCACGGATTGGGGCCAGCCCATCGCCATGGCGTCCTTCATCGGCCCGTCCAGCATCATCGACACAAGCAGCAGCACGATGAAGTTGCCCAGCAAGGTGGTCACCACCTCGTCCACGCCGAGCCGCGTCTTGAGCCACGCGGCGCCGAGCAGGAGCAAGGCGCCCGCCAGCATGCCCGCCCCCACCATCAGCGCGAAGTGCACGCCGGCCGGAAGCTGCTGGGCCCACGGCGCGGCCGCGCCGTCGACCTGCCCGCCCACCGCCACCGCCGCCAGCGCGCCGAGATAGAGCTGCCCTTCCGCGCCGATGTTGAACAGGCGGGCGCGAAACGCCACCGCTACCGACAGCCCCGTGAGGATCAGGGGCGTGGCGCGCGTCAGCGTTTCCGACCACGCGAAGCGCGAGCCGAAGCCACCCTCGAGCAACAGCGCATAGGCGCGCCCCACCGGTGCGCCGGCCCAGCGCACCAGCACGGCGCAGATCAGCAAGGTGGCGGCGATGGCGATCACGGGCGCGGCCAGCATGGCGACACGCGAGACGCCGGTCCGGGGTTCAAGCCGCATGCAGCGTCTCCCCATGCGCGCCCGCGCCAGCGGCATCGCCCGCGCCGGCCATCGCCAGGCCGAGCTCGCCCAGCGTCCAGGCAGCCGTCGGGCGGGCCGGCGTGAGGCGCCCGGCATGCATCACCGCGATGCGGTCCGCGAGCGCGTGGAGTTCGTCGAGGTCCTCCGAGATCAGCAGCACGGCCGCGCCTTCGCGCGCCGCGTCGAGCAGGCGGGCGCGCACATAGGCCACCGCGCCGATGTCGAGCCCCCAGGTGGGCTGGCTGGCCACCACCAGCAGCGGCGCCTTGCCCTCCCCGCGCACCGAGAGCGCACGGCCCAGGATCAGCTTCTGCATATTGCCGCCGGACATGGTGCGCGCCGGCACGTCGATGCCGGCCGTGCGCACGTCGAAACGGGCCACCAGCTCGCGCGCGAAGCGTTGCGCCGCCGCGCGGCGGATCACGCCGGCCCGTGAAAAATGCGGCTGGCCAAGCTGTTCGCTGGCTGCGTTCTCCCATACCGCCAGATCGCCGACGACGCCAACCGCATGCCGGTCCTCCGGCACGCGCGCCACCCCCGCGCCGATCCACGCAGCGGGCCGCGCCGGCATGGGCTTGCCGGCCAGGGTGACGCCACCTTCCGATGCGGCGAGGGTACCGCTGAGCAGCTCGGCCAGTGCGGCCTGCCCGTTGCCGGACACGCCCGCGATGCCGACGATCTCCCCTGCGCGCACCTGGAGGCTGAGCTGGCTGAGCAGTGCGCGCCCGTCCGCCGCGCGCGCGCCGGCCTGCCGCAACGCCAGCACCACGTCGGCTTCGTCCGCGCCGCCTTCCAGTGGCACCCGCTCCGGCATGGACACCACGCGGCCCACCATCAGCTCGGCCAGTTCGGCCTTGCTGGTTTGCGCGGCGGCGCGCTGCGCCACCAGCCGCCCGCCGCGCAGTACGGCGATGCGGTCCGAGACGCGCAGCACTTCGTCGAGCTTGTGGCTGATGAAGATCACCGACAAGCCCTCCGCGATCAATTGCGCCAGCGTGGCGAACAGCGTCTCGGCCTCGTGCGGCGTCAGTACCGCGGTGGGCTCGTCCAGGATCAGCACGCGCGCGCCGCGGTACAGCGCCTTGACGATCTCCACGCGCTGACGCTCGCCCACCGACAGCTCGCCCACGCGCGCGCCCGGCCGCACGCCCAGGCCGAAACGCTGCGCCAGCGTCAGCACCTTCTCGCGCGCGGCGCGCCGCTCCAGCCGCCAGTGCCACAGCGGCTGCGTGCCGAGCAGGATGTTGTCCAGCACCGAAAGGTTGTCGGCCAGCGTGAAATGCTGGTGCACCATGCCGATGCCCGCCGCCAGCGCGGCGCGCGGCTGGCCGGGCGGCAGGCGCTGGCCATCGACCTCGACCGTGCCCGCATCGGCCACGTAGTGCCCGAACAGGATGCTGACCAGCGTGCTCTTGCCAGCGCCGTTCTCCCCCAGCAGGGCCAGCACCTCGCCACGCTGCAGATCGAGCGAGATATCGTCGTTGGCCAGCAGCGTGCCGAAGCGCTTGGTGATGCCGCTCAGGCGCAGGATGGGGGTGGTCATGGGCGATGGATGAATATCAGGTCGGGCATTGAAAGCAGGGACGGCCCGCTCCCCTCTCCCACCCGGCCGGAGAGGGAAGCAGGCAAGGGCAGCCCATTGAAAGCGCCCTCACTGCGACGACTTCGGCTCCGTCTCGACCACCTTGACCGCGAACTTGCCGTCGAGAATCGCCTTCTCCCTGGCCTTGACCTTGCCCATCACGTCGCCCGGCACCTTGCCCTCGAAGGTGCCCAGCGGCGCCAGCTCSGCGCCCTTGAACTTCATCAGGGAGTAAGGGCCGTAGTCCTCGTTCTTGAACTGGCCGGMCTTGACCTTKGCSAGCGCCGCRCCSACSGTSGGCTCCATGTTCCACAGCGCCGAAGCCACCACGGTGGCAGGATACTGCGGCTGGGTGTTGATGACGTTGCCGATGGCCAGCTTGCCTTTTTCCTTGGCGGCGTCCGAGACGCCGAAGCGTTCGGCGTAGAGCACGTCCGCGCCCTTGTCGATCATGGCGAAGGCGGCTTCCTTGGCCTTGGGCGGGTCGAACCACGAACCGATGAAGCTGACCGTGAACTTCACCTTGGGATTGACCTCGCGCGCGCCTTCCATGAAGGCATGCATCAGCCGGTTCACTTCGGGGATGGCGTAGCCGCCGACCATGCCGATATGGTTGGTCTTGGTCATGCCGCCCGCGATCATGCCGGTGAGGTAGGAAGGCTCCTGGATATAGTTGTCGAACACCGAGAAATTGGGCGCCTGCGGCTTGCCGGAGGAACCCATCAGGAAGGCGATCTTCGGGTAGTCCTTGGCCACCTTGCGCGCCGCCGCTTCCACGGCGAACGACTCGCCCAGGATCAGCGCCGAGCCCTGCTCGGCATACTGGCGCAGCACGCGTTCATAGTCGGCGTTGGAGACGCTCTCCGAGAACACGTAGTCGATCTCGCCGCGCGCCTTGGCCTCGTTGAGCGCCTTGTGGATGCGCGACACCCACTGCTGCTCCACAGGCACGGTGTAGACCGCCGCGACTTTCACCTTGGCCTGCGCCATGGCTGGCTGCATGCCGGCGAGCGTGCCTGCGCCGGCCATGGCCGCCGCGAACTTCAACCAGGTCCTGCGCTTGCCCTCAAACCTCATGGCTTTCTCCCCTTGTTGACAACTTCATGGCCAGGCCGGCCGGTTCCAGCCCGCAACCGCGCAGCAGCAGCCGCACCAGGTGGTCGGTGGCCTGTTCGAAATCGCGCTGGCCCAGGTGGCTCACCCCGAGCACGGCGCATACCTGCGACTCAAAATCGGCATAGGTCTGGGTCGCGGCCCAGATCGTGAAGAACAGGTGCCAAGGGTCCACGCTGGCCATTTCGCCGCGCGCGATCCATTCCTTGATCACGCTCGCCTTGCGCGTCACCAGCGCGCGCAGCGCGCCGCTGAGCACGTCACGGATCTCCGGCGCGCCATGCAGCAGCTCATTGGCAAACACGCGCGAGGCATCGGGGTGGCTGGCGGACAGCCGCATCTTGGCGCGGATGTACTGCTCCAGCGCCACCTGCGGGCGCTGCCCGGCGGCGATGATGTCGGTTTCCGAAAGCCACAGCGCCAGCGTATGCGCCAGCACCGCGCGGTACAGGGCCTGCTTGGTGCGGAAGTAGTAGTGGAGGTTGGACTTCGGCACGCCGGCCTGCGTGGCAATCTCGGCCATGGTGGCGCCGGCAAAGCCGGCACGCGCAAACACGTATTCGGCGGCGCGCAGGATCAGCGCCTCGTTCTCCTGGCGAATGCGCCCGCCCGCCGCTTCCTGCTGTGGCGGGAAGCATGGCGGCGGCGCCGTGGCCGGCGCGCCCATCAGCGCGTGCCGTAGAGCCTGTCGCCGGCGTCGCCCAGGCCGGGAACGATGTAGCCGTGCTCGTTGAGCTCCTCGTCGATCGCCGCCGTGACGATGGCCACGTCGGGATGCGCCGCCTGCAACGCGCGCAAACCCGGGCGCGAGGCGATCAGGCACACGTACTTGAGCGTGCTCACGCCCGCCTCCTTGAGACGGTTGAGCGCGGCGATGGCGGAGTTGCCGGTGGCCAGCATCGGGTCGACCACGATCACCAGCCGCTCGCGGATATCCTCCGGCATCTTGAAGTAGTACTCGATCGGCTCCAGCGTCTCCGGATCGCGGTACAGGCCGATATGGCCCACGCGCGCGGCCGGCAGCAGGTCCAGCATGCCGTCAAGGAAACCGTTGCCGGCCCGCAGGATGGACACCAGGCACAGCTTCTTGCCCGACAGCACCGGCGACTCCATCGGCGCGATCGGGGTCTTGATGGCGATGGTCTCCATCGCCAGGTCGCGCGTGGCTTCGTAGGTCAGCAACTGGCTGATCTCGCGGACCAGCCGGCGGAAATTGTCCGTGGTGGTGTCTTCGCTGCGGACCAGCGTGACCTTGTGCTGCACAAGCGGATGGTCCACCACCATCACCGATGGCGTGACAGGCGGTACAGCGGAAAGATCGGTCATGTTGCGCTCCTCGGGAGGCGAATCGCAAAGGGGTACCGCCGCGCGCCCCCTGGAGGGCGCGCGGCGCGCAGGCTAGAACACCGTGCCGTCGCTGTCGATGGCGAAAGGCGGCGGGCCGCCGGGCCTGCGCTTGGCGGCAATGCGGCGCCCCGCCGCCCAGGTGCCGCCTTCGAGCACGCGCGCCAGCGGAAAATCGGCGGCTGACAGCCCGAGCGCCTCGCGCACCGAGGCGGCCACCAGGTCCAGGCCGGTGACCGTGAGCGCGCGCCATTCCACGATGACCGGCTCGTCCACCGTGTGCGTCACCGAGGCGAAGGCCGGGTCGCGCGGCACCATCAGCTCGAAATCGAACAGCAGGCCGCCGTTGCGGTATTCGGGCAGGCCGGTGAGCGCTTCCAGCCCGGTGACGGTCAGCCCGGCGTCCTCCAGCGGTTCGAGCAACGAGTACGTCAGCCACTGCGTGAGCTTGTGGAACGGCACCAGGCCGTCGGCGCAGGCCGGGTGATGCCAGCAGTCGCCCAGCGAGACGCCCTCCAGCATGACGCGCCCCGGCCATACCGGACCCAGCGCCACCAGCAGCGTGCTCAGCACGAAGCCGGCCTCGATGTGACCGTCGACGGCACTCGCCTTGAGGTAGTCGTACAGGTTGCCAAGTCGCGCCGGCGTGCCGAACACGGCCGGCGTGGCCTGCGCCACCTCGCCGAGCCGGCGCAGCAGCCCGGCCCGGCCTTCCAGGCCGACCAGCGGATTGTGCTGCGCCACCTGGAACGCGGTGGCGATGGAAGAGGCGTCGATACGCATCAGGCGTTCGGCATCGGCGCGCAACGGCTGGCCGGGTTGGGCGGAGAATCCGCCGCGCGCGAACAGGTCGAAGCTCGCCACGCCCAGGCCTTCCGAGCGGGTCAGCGAGAGATCGCTGGCCGGGTCGCGATAGCGCCAGTCCGGGCCCGCGCCCGCATCCAGCAGCACGCTCGGGATCACCAGGTCGATGCCGATGCGGGCGCGCTCCTCGCGATCGGCCTCGCCGGACAGCCCGCCGCGCTCGCACAGGATCTGCCAGCGGTCCAGTTTCTCGCCCGCGCCGCTCTCGAAATGGCGCCAGCGGCTGTGATAAGGCACGTTCAGGTCCGGATAGCGCTGGCGGATAGTGGCCGCCACGTAGTCCGCCACCGCGGCGATGCGGTCCGGGTGCCAGGTAAACAGTTCGGAGGCGCCCGCCGCCACGTGCTCGGTGACGGTGGCGCAGTGCGCGCGCACCGCCTGCCCGGTCAGCAGCGCCGCGGCCGGATGCCCGGCGGGCACCGGGCTGGCCCAGCCGCCGCCGTCGCTGGCGGGTTGGGTGAAGGCATCGGACGGGCCGCCCGGCACGCCCGCTTCAGGTGTCTGGTTCATTCGTTCAGTCCTCTACCCTTTGCCAGTGCAAGTTCTTCCGCATCCGGCGGGGTATAGCTCGTGAAGTAGCCAGCCGCTACCTTGGCGTCGATTTCCACGCGGGCGTCGGCCGGAATCAGCGCATCGGGGATCGCCACCTGCTCGACCACCTCGATACCCTGGGCGGTCAGCRCCCCGTGCTTCATATTGCTCATCGAGGCCCAGCGGTCGATGCGCTTGATGCCGAGCCAGTGGAAAACGTCGGGCATGAGTTCCTGGAAACGCATGTCCTGCACGCCGGCCACGCATTCCGTGCGCGCGAAATAGGTCTCGGCGCGGTCGCCGCCGACCTGGCGCTTGCGAGCGTTGTAGACCAGGAACTTGGTGACTTCGCCCAGCGCGCGGCCTTCCTTGCGGTTGTAGACCACCAGGCCCACTCCGCCCTGTTGCGCCATCTCGATGCACACCTCGATGCCATGCGCCAGATAGGGCCGGCAAGTGCAGATATCGGAGCCGAACACGTCGGAGCCGTTGCATTCGTCGTGCACACGGCAGGCCACCTTGGTCTCGGGCTTGCCGAGCTGGCTGACATCGCCGAAGAAGTACAACGTCATGCCGCCGATGGGCGGCAGGAACACCTTGAGGTCCGCCCGCGTCACCAGTTCGGGGAACATGCCGCTGGTCTGCTCGAACAAGGCACGGCGCAGCGCGCTTTCCTTGATATCGAAGCGCCGCGCCAGGCCCGGCAGGTACCAGACCGGGTCGATCGCGGCCTTGGTCACGCGCACGTCGCCGTTGGCGTGGAGGATCCGGCCGTCCGGCACCAGGCGCCCTGCCGCGATGGCGCCCGCCAGTTCGGGCATATTGATATGGGCGCGGGTAACGGCAATCGAGGGCCGGATATCGATGCCCGCCGCGATCCGGTCTGCAAAGGCGGTGGAGACCAGGTGGCCCCAGGGATCCATGGAAACGATCTTGTCCGGGTCGGCCCACTGTGGATGCGGGCCGATGGGTTCGGCCGGCGCGGTATCGGTCAGGTCAGCCCGGTGATCGCGCTGCAGCCGGCCCGAGGCGACCGCCAGTGCGCGATACACCGCATAGGCGCCCGAGTGGGTGCCGATCACGTTGCGCTGGTCGGGATTGGTCAGGCTGGCGATCACGGGACCGCGCTCCGCGGCGCTGGCGGCCCCCCAGTGAATGGGCTCCGCCGGCTTGTCGCGGCGTGCGTGCGAGGTCAGGACGATATGATCGGACATGGCAGCCTCGGAACAGGAATCCTGACCAAACGGTCAGGTTTACAGTTTCATAGTAGGCAACCTTCATGCCATATCCCAATGCTCGTTTTTACCCTGTGTTGCGCGGCCAACAATGCCGCACCTTGACCAGGCGCACCGCAGCCGTGCGGTGGCATGCCCGCACGCTGCCGGATCGCGGTGCACAGGCACCAAGTGAAAGCGGCGCCAGGCTGTTCAGGCCTGGCGCCGCAGTTGGCATGCGTCTGCTTGCGATGCGCCGGAAAACCGGCGGGCCGCTCAGGTCGACTGCTGCCGCCCGGCAGGCTGGCGCCGCGGCGCTTCGGCGCGGGCCGGCCACACCGCCTGGCGCAGGGCCCGCAGCGGCGTCCCGCTCTCCACATAACGGTAGAACAGCGCGCCGGCCGCGTTGCTCAGCACCCACGCGGCAACCATGCCAAGTGCATTGAGCACGGGCTGGTGCGGCGCAAGATGGGATACCACGGCGTTGACTACCAGGCACACCGGGAAGTGCACCAGGAAAACCGAGTAGGAAATGCGGCCGAAGAACGCCAGCACATTGGCGCGCGGCCAGTGCTCCAGCCAGCCGCCACGACGCGCCATGCCCAGCAGCAAGGCCACCGCAAGGGCCACTGCGATACGCAGGCGGAAGTCCACGATCAGCGCGGCCAGCACCGCCGCGCCCAGCACCATCAGCGCCACCGGCGAACGCTCCGGCTCGGACGCCCAGAACGCCAGCGTACCCATGCCATAGGCGCCGAAGAAATAGATCGCCCACACATCCCACGCGGCATCACGGTTGAACCAGAACAGCGACGCCAGCGCCAGCCCCGCCACCAGTGGCATGCCGAACACGGCGCCCTCCACGTCGAACCACCTTGCGCACCGGCGCGCCAGCCACAGCGCCGCGATCAGCAAGGCAAACAGCTGCAGGTCGATGGCGACGTACCAGACGCCGGCCGATAGCGCATCGAAATCCAGCACGTTATGCAGCAGCAGCACATGCGCCAGGAACTGGTGCAGGCCCGGCGCGCCGGGAATCGAATCGTGATGCATCCAGGTGCGCGCGATGGCTGCACCGGCAATGGCGATGAGGATGGCCGCGGTATAAGGCACCACCAGTTTCTGGTAGCGCCGCCAGATCGCAAGCAAGGGATGCGGCACCATCAGATGACCGCCGGGCGCCAGGCTGCGCGCCGCGAGGAATCCGCTGATGACAAGGAAGGCCTGTACGGCAATGCGCGCGTATTGGGAGAACCAGTCGAGCAGATCGGGCGCCAGCACGTGGGCCACGTCGGACATCGGGCCGTAGAAGGCAAGATGGTGCAGCACGATCAGTTGCGAGCTGATCGCCTTGAGTGCGTCAACGCACGCCATGCGCGAAGGACGGGGGCTCATTGTTATAAGAATGCTACAAAGTACACAAGAGCGTGATTCTACTCCTATGCGGCCAAGGCGATCCGCGGCGGCGCCAGATAGTTATCAATACGGCACTTATTCGGCTATTTACGCATGTAATATGTCGTTAAGAACACATTTTCTCTCAGGCGCGCCGGCCCGAGACCCAGAAAAGCAAGGCCGCCGCCAGTAGCGACACCCAGTAATCCGTCGGCGCGCCGGCCAGCCAGTGGATATGCCAGGGCACGAATTCTGGCGCGAAGCGCGCCACGCCATACGCCGGATTGAGCACGAACCAGAGAAAATCCTCGGTGATCCAGAACACCATGATGCAGGCGATCACACGGGCTTCCGCCCGCCAGTTCCAGCGACCGGCAAACAGCAGCGGGAAATGGAAGAACAGGGCCACGCAGGGAAATACCCAGGCGTGATAGCCGGTCATCGGGCGACCGCCCCAGAAGATATCCAGCAGCCAGTGATGCTCGATGCGCCAGGTGGGCAGGTTGGCGGCCCAGCCGGCAGCGCCTTCGATCTGGATCTCGACATTGGCAAAGAAGTACGCCAGCAGCAAGGTCCAGCCGATGATCAGCAGCAGCACCAGCGGGTGCCGCGACGGAAATGCCTGCGCATGCCGCTGCGGGCCAGACAGGTTCAGGGAGCGCATCAGCCTGCCTCCGCCGGCAGCGGCGCGCGGTCTTGCCGGCCAGGCAATTGCGCCAGCACGGTCTGCAGCACGCGCCGGGCCGCCGCAGGCTGGCCCAGCGAGCGAGCCCGCTCCCGCATCGCGTCCAGCCGGGCCGGTTCGGCCAGCAGCAGGCGCACACGGTATTCGAGCGAGACCAGGTCCACGGCCTTGAGCGCAGCGCCCTGCTCCAGCAGATAGTCCGCGTTGCGCTCCTCCTGTCCCGGGATCGGCGCATTGACGACCATCGGCACGCCCATGGCCAGGCATTCGGAGGTGGTCAGCCCGCCGGGCTTGGTGATGACGAGGTCAGAGCAGGCCATCAGCCGTTCCACCTCATTGGTGAATCCGAATGGAAACAGCCGGCCGGGATGCGCGCCCGCCAGCGTCCTGAGGCGATTCAATGCGGCCTCGTTGCGCCCGGCCAGCACGATCAACTGGAAATCGTCGCCCAGCCGCATCAGCGCGTCGGCGGCTTCGTCCAGGCCGCCGAGGCCGGCGCCGCCCCCCATCAGCATGATGGTGCGCCGCGCCGGGTCCAGGCCAAAATGCGCGGCGCAAGCGTGCCGGTCCTGCGGCTGGGTGAAGGCCGGCACCACCGGGATACCGGTGGTATGGATGCGCCCCGCCTCGATGCGGCTGGCCCGCATGCGAAAGGCGATTTCCTCGCTGGCGGCGAAGTAGCCCGTCATATGGGGAATCACCCACATGCCATGCAGGTCGAAATCGGTCACCTGCACCCACACCGGCACGGCCAGTCGCTGGCGGCGCACTTCATGCATCAGGATCTCGGCCGGCAGGAAGTGCGTGCAGACGATGGCGTCCGGCGCGAATTCGTCGATCGCCCGGCGCAGCGCGCGCGTGCTGAGGCGCTCCGCGGCCCGCCGCAGTTTCTGCATGGGCGCGGCGGGATCGGCCTCCGAGGTATGCTGGTACAGCATGCCCCACAAGGCCGGATAGCTGTTGACCAGCTTGATGTAGAGGTCCGTGTAGAGCTTGCGGAAGGTGGCGGGCACGTACGCCATCACATCGAGATGCAGGGTCCGCACCTCGGGGAATTCGGCCTGCGCCGTCAGCCTCAGGGCCTCGGCGGCACGCATGTGCCCGGCGCCGGCGGAAACGCTGAGGAACAGGATTTTCTTCTGCGGCCTGGTCGCGTCGGTCAGATCGGTCAGCTCGGTCAGATCGGTCACATGGCTCCTCGGGTCACTTCATGACAAATGACTTGATCAGGGTCAGCTCGCCGGGCTTGCGCATCGGCACGCGGAATACCTGCTGCTTTTCGCTGGGCGTGTTCTCGTCGGTGATCACCGCCACCTGGGCCACGGTGATGGCTTCGGGCCCCGCACCGCTGCCGTAGTAGTTCACGTAGACGAGATAGGTGCCGGGCGGCGGCGCGGCGATCGAATAGATCTCGGGACCATAGCCGGTGGTCACGTCGACGTCGAGCGCCCCGCCGTTGCCGGCGACGCGATTTGCGTAGAAGGTGTGCTGGCCGTCCGGCGCAACCACATGGAGGTCCAGGTCGGTGGCATCGCTATCCCAGGACAGCACCACGCGCAAGCGCGGCCGGGTCCGGCCCTGGTAGCCGTCGTAGAACTGCACGCGCTTGCTGGCGCCCTGCGCGCTGCGCATCTCCACGCTGTTGCTGCCTGCGGAAAACGCATATGGCCGCGAGAAGCGGCCGTCCTCCTCCACCCGCTGCGGCATGGCGACACCGTTGATCACCAGCGTGGCGACCGAGCCGTCGCCGCGCCGGCCACGTCCGCGCGCAGCGGGCGCGGCGCCCTCGGCACCGCCGCCAGGCTGCGCTTTCGGCGCCGAACGGATACGCCCCGCGATCATGGCGCTGGCGGCCTGGCCCGCCGGCGTGGACACCGACACGGCGGGATAGTGGACCTCCTGCGTGTAATTGGCAGTGTCACCCGCCGAATTGCGCCATCCGTTGCGTGGCGTGGTGAACTCGATGGCATCGTCGGCATGCGCGGCGCCCGCCAGCAGCAAGGCCGGCAGGATCAGTCTGGCTAAAGCGAAATTCGGCTTGCGATGCATATCCACATTCCCTGCCCCTGGCGGGCATTATCTGCTTCCTGGCTTTCGCCCTTGGAGGACGCCGGTCAGAAGCGCACCGATTTCATCAGCGTCAGTTCGCCCAGCTTGCGCAGCGGCACCACCAGGGTCTCGCGCTTCTCGTTGAGCGTGTTCTCGTTGTAGATCAGCGTGAGCCTGGCGGTGATCAGGTCGCGCGCGTTTGCGCCAGCCTGGAAGTTGTAGCCGGCGGCGTCGAAATTGCCCCAATAGTTCACGTAGAAAAGCCACACGCCCGGGCGCGGCGCGGCGCTGGAGAAGATCTCGGGGCCGGCTCCGTCCACGCTGTCCACGTCGAGGCCCCCGCCCGCGGGCAGCAGCGGGCTGGCCCAGAAGGCATGACCGCCGTCCGGCGAGATCACATGCAGGTCGACCTCGGCCTTGGGATCGTCCCAGGTCAGCACGGCGCGCAGCCTGGCCTGGACCTTGGTGGCGTCGGCCTCGTAGAACTGCAGGCGCTGGCGCGAGGCGCCGTCGGCGGAAATGATCTCGACGCTGTTGGAGCCGCGCCCGAACGCCCATGGCCGGGCAAAGCGACCCTGCTCGTCGGCATAGAGCGGCATTGCGTTGCCGTTGACCACCAGCGTGGGCGGCTTGCGGCCTTCCTTGCCGGCCCGGTGCAGGCGGCCTTCGATCAGCGTGCGGTATTTCTGCGCGCCGCGGTCCACCGGCGGCTTGGGATAGGCCGCGGTGTAGCGTTCCAGCTCGCTGGACAGGCCGCTGTGGCGCCAGCCGCCGGCCGGGCCTTCGAGCTCGGCGACCGGCCCGGCCGTGCCCGCCAACGGTGCCACGGCCCAGGCGAGCGCCAGCGCGGCAGGTGACCAGCGGTGCGGGGAGAAAAAGGTGCGGTTCATGACGGATTTTCCGTGCGCACCAGCTTGCGCGCGAGGCCTTCGACGAATTGCTCGTCCTGCCCGCGCGGATGGCGCGCGAACGCGAGGTGCAGGTATTCGTGTGCCAGCGCGATGCGGTCGTCCTCGCTGGCAAGCCGGTGGATATAGAGCCGGTTGCGGCGCGCATCGGCATAGGGCCGGCCTTCGCGGACCTCGCAGACCGCCGGCAGCGGCGGCGCTTCATAGCCCGGCTCGGCACCCAGCCGGCGCTGCCATTGCGGCGCGCGCTGGGCCAGCCATTGCCGCGCATTGGCGATCGCCAGGCAATCGCCGGCGACCGGGCTCTGGAACGAGGTCAGCGTGGCCTGCGGCCACCAGCGCGCCAGAATGGTATCGAAGGCTTGGCCCTGGCCCGCCGCGCGCCTGGCCTCGGTCCACGCCATGCGGCCCGGGCCGCCGGCATCGTGGTGATAGCGTACGGCCACGCCGGACAGCACCAGCCCGTCGGTCTGGTCGGCCGCGCGCCGCGCCGCGGCGGTGGGTGTGCGCGGCAGCACGCGCTGCGTGCGGCTGCTGTCGGCGATACGGAAGCAGCCTTGCTCGCGCGCGGCCTGCTGAACCAGGTAGCTGCGCACGGCCACGGCCAGCGCGCGGGCGGCCTCCGGCTCGGCCGTATCGCCCTCGCGCTCCACCACGCGCGCCACGTAGTCATTGAGTCCAAAGCGCCCGACCACGCGGGGCGCTGCACCCGCGGCGCGCACCAGGCTGAGCTCGCCGCGGCTGTCCACGCGCAGGCTGTTGCCGTTGGCGAACTCGGCGCGGAAGGTGCCATTGAGCGGGCCATCGGGCACAGCCTTGCGTTCCGGCCCCGCGCCGAGCAGCTCGCGCAGCGCATGGCGCTCGAACATGTCGACCAGCACGCAGGCGCCGTCGTCCGGCACCGGCACGGTGGCCAGCAGCGGCTGCAACAGCGGCGCGGCACGCCGCAGCACATTGGCGCTGGCACCCTGCCCGCCGAGCCACGCCGGGCTGCCGTCGGCCAGCCAGCCCGCGGCACCGCCAATGGAGGCGCCGGGCCGCACCGGGTCCGGCATGGTCCAGGTCTTGGCGCGCAGCAGGCTGCCGTAGCTGGCCAGCGTGCCCTCGCCGCGCCCCACCGTCAGCACGGAGACGAGCGTGGCCGAAGCGGCCTGCCGCGCGGCGGGCGGCACCGCGTGCAGCGCAGCCAGCAGCTCGGCCACCGGCACCACGCGCCCAGGCTGCATCGCCCGCATGTCCTGCAGCCAGGCCGGCGCGCCGGCATCCTTCCAGAAGCGGCGCCAGTCGGCACCCGACAAACCCAGGCGCAGCGGCTCGAAATAGCGCCCGCACGACTGCACCAGCGCATGCTCGCGGTCGATGCTCTGGCCTGCCGTGCAGCAATAGACTTCTTCCGGGTCGCCGCCGCGGCAGGTGTAGTCGTCGCCCGCCTTGTCGCGGCCGACCAGGTAGCTGTAGACGAAGAGCTTCCACACGCTGCCCAGCGGCGTCTGCAGGCCGGGGGGCAGTGGCGCCGGCATGGCACCCGATGTGGCGCCGCCGAGCCGGTACAGCTGGGCCTCGGTGCCGGCAAGCCGCGCGAAATGCAGCGGCTGCGCACCGTCCGCCGCCGCAAGCGCCAGCGCGGACGCCGCCCAGCACAGGGCGGCGAGCACGGTTGCGCAACGCCCCAGGCAGCGCGCTGCCATGCCCGGAGTCAGGCCGGTGCGCATGCCCGCCTCACTCCACCGTCAAGGGGAAGGCCGCGCTCTTGCCGTCGCCCTGCAGGGCCTTGGCATCCGGCTGGTACATGCGGAAGTAGCGCACCGGTGGCAGGCTGAACCTGCCGGGCAGCGAGAAGCGCACCAGCTGGCGCAGCACCACGGGACGCTCCAGCGCAACCACCGGCTGGTGGTAAGACAGCATGCCCGTTTCGTAGGTGACGGCACGCTGGAACGGCTGCAGGCCGGTGGTCTTGTTGTCCGGGTCCGGCAGGCCCTCGATACGCAGCCCCCAGGTGGTGCCCTCGACTTCGCCGCCAGGCGGCAGCGGCGCCTCGACCAGGCCGTAGCGGTAGACGCCCTGGCGTGGGCTCAGCACGATCTCGTCGACATAGAGCGTATTGCTGTCAAGCTTGTCCCCCGGCTTGACCGCCCTGGCCGTGAAGGTCAGGCCCGCCGTGCCGGCGGCGGCCGGATCGGGCGCCTTGTCGGCCTTGGCGGCGGAGTCGCTGGTGGGGACCAGGCGATAGAGCTTGCGCTCGATGCCAATCGGCAGGYGCGCCGCTTCCTGCGCGCGGCTGCGGTACGACACCACGGCATTGGTGTTGTAGGACTGCGCCGCGGCCTCCATGTTCGGCGGCGCGCTAAAGGTCAGCGATTCCGGCAACTGGGCGCCGGTCCAGCGCCATTCCGGCAGGCCGAGCTGGCCGCGCGCCGCCTTCCAGCTGCCCTGCGGCGTGCGTTGCCCCGCATCGGCCTCCCCGGGCAGGCCGCGGCCGAGCCCGCCGCCAAGCGCCTTGTTGAGCCAGACCAGCGTCACCGCGCGGTCGATGGTCGGGCTGGCGGCGCCGGCGCGCGACAGCAGCGCCTGCACATCCGAAGCGGCGGCACCCTTGCCGGACATCAGCAGCAGACTCTGCACCAGTGGCGAAGGATCGGCGGCAAGCGCCTGGCGCGCGGCGTCGGCCGCGCCCGCCAGCCCCTCCGGCATGGGCTGCCCGATCTGCTTGTAGAGCTGCGCGGCGAGCACGGTGGCTACGCGGCGGCCCTGCGCCGAATCCGGCGCGGCGAATACCAGGCTGTCGCCAGCGGCCACGGCGGCGCCCGCATCGCTGCCGGGCCGGCCCAGCTCGGCGGCCACGCCACTGAGCTGCGTCGCCACCGGCAAGCCCATCTCGTTGATGAACCACAGCGCCAGCGTACGGTGCAGCAGCGGCTCCTTCATGGCCTGCTTGTAGGCCTCCAGCGTGCGCTTCCAGTGATCTGGCGGCAGGCTGATGCCGACCGCGCGCGTGGCCAGCCAGTCGGCGTAGTACGCGTAGGCGGTCAGCAGCGCGCTGTTGCCCAGGGTATCGCCCCACCAGCCGAACTGGCCGTTGACGCCGGCCAGCAGCGCCAGGCGCTGGCGCTGGGTGCGCAACAGCGCATCCAGGCCCTGGGTGTCGCCGCCGGTGCTGGCGCCGCTGGCGGCGAGACTGCGTTGCGCCAGCGCCAGCGGAATCAGGCGGCTGGCGGTCTGCTCGGTGCAGCCGTAGGGATAGGCCAGCAGGTCGTCGGCCACGCGCGCGAAGTGGCTGGCGGCGCTGTCGACGAAACGCAGGCGCACGTCCTGCGCGTCGGCCGGCAGCTTGAGCACGGCACTGGCGCCCGCCAGCGGCAGCGTCAGCTCGCGCTGCGACAGCCAGCCGGTGGGCTCCACGGCCAGCGCGGCCTGCAGACGGTCCACGGTCTTGCCCTGGAGCTTGATCTCGGCGTTGACCACGCCGCTCTGCAGCGCGCCCTGGGCCACGGGCAGGCGCACGTAGTTGGCACCGCGCTTGAGCGTGACGCTCTGGTTGACATTGAGTCCGGCGCCCATCACCACCAGGTCGGCGGCGACGTCCTGCTCGCCCTGGTTGAAAGCGACCATGTCGATGCGCGGCGCGTCCTCGGCGCGATAGCGCTGCGGCCCCGTCCACTTGAGGTAGAGGCTCTTGTCCGAGCGGATGCTGGCGGTGCGCTGGCCGACCATGCCGTCGCTGGCCATGGCGCGCACGGTGATGCGCCAGCGGGTCAGGGAGTCAGGCATGGTGAAGCTCATGCGCGCGCGCCCGTCCGCGCCGGTACGCAGGTTTGCCTCCCAGGCGGCCGTGTCCTTGTCGTCGCGGCGCGGGCGCTCCAGCACCTTCACCCCGCGCTCGTTATAGCGGCCCCGCTCCGGGCCGCCGGCGCCCGGCTGGCCCGAGGTGGCCAGGTCGTAGCCGATGAAGTTCAGGCTCGAGGTGGTACGCACGCTGTTGCGCCGCGGATGGTAGAAGAAGTCCACGATGCTCGGGGCGATCTCGGGCTGCAGCACGTAGACCATCTCGTCGACCACGCTGACCGTCAGGTTGGCCGGCACCGGCTTGCCGTTGAAGGCGCTGCCCAGGTCCAGCGTGACGGTGTCGCCGGGCGCGTAGACCGCCTTGTCGCTCTTCACCGCCAGCTCGATGGCCGGCTGCAGCACGGCGATGCCGGCGTTCTGGAACACGTAGTCGCCGTCCTTCACGTACAGCACGGAGAACGTCATGTTCGGGCTGAAATCGTTGCCGACCTTGATGCGGGCGCGCCACTGCTTGTCCGTGATCTTCTCCAGCGAGAGCCAGTCGCCGCCCTTCGACAGCAGCCCGCGGCGCTCGACGCGGTCGCGCTCCAGCGTGAGCAGCGCGTCTTCCACCGCCAGCGGGAACGTCACCAGCGCTTCGGCGGTATCGCCGATGCGGTAGCGGTCGCGGTCGAACACGATCTCGATATTGCCGGGCACGGTCTGCAGGCCATCGCCCGCCACCCAGTGGCTGGCCGCGGCCAGCAGGTTGCCGGCGCCGTCCTTGACGGACAGCGTGTACGAGCCCGGCTGGTCGAACCTGACCGGAAAGGACACGGCACCAATGGCGCCCGCATCCAGCCTGCCTTCGGTGCGCGYGCGCGATTCCAGCCGCACCAGCTCCCACCTGGCGGGCGCGCGGGCCGGGGCCTGCGCGGTGGCGTCCAGCGCCTGCAGCCAGAAGGTCACGCTCTGGCCGGCGTTGGTGAAATTGGCCGGCGCGGTCAGCTTGTAGGGCGTGGCGCCGCGCGCGATCAACAGTTCGCGCGTGACCTTGACGCGGTAGGCCGCGCCGTCGTTGGCGAATACCGTGACCACGTAGCGGCTCGGGTCCTTGGCCGCCGGCAGCGCGAGTGCGGCGTTGCCGCTGCCGTCGGTGGTCAGTTCCTGCTGCTCCAGCTTGAGCGGGAACAGCCCGGCGTATTGCAGCTCGCCTTCCACCATGGTGACCTGCTGCGCGCGCAGGCTGACGGACAACCTGGCGTCCTTGACGGGCTTGCCATCCGGGTAGCGCAGCTCGATCTTGCCCTTGACGGCCTCGCCGGTGGCGTAGTCCGCCTTGTCCAGCGCGAGGTTCACGTCGAAGTGCGGCTTGATGTATTCGGCCACGCGGAAGGCGCCGCCGTAGGTATTGCCGCCATAGTCGAAGCGCAGCGTGTAGCCGCCCGCCAGCGCGTTGGCCGGCAGCGTGAAGCGCGCGTCGGCGCCGTTGTCCGCATTCAGCGCGGTGCCGAGCGCGGCCAGCGGTGCGCCATTGGGATCCAGCACGTCGAGCCTGATGTCGCCGGCGGCGGCGGGCGCCGACTCGGTGGCGCTGCGGAAATTGCGGCCGATGAACTTGACGCGCACCTCATCGCCCGGGCGGTACAGCGGCCGGTCGGTGAAGGCGTACAGCTTGGTGTTGTAGATCTCGCTGTCGTAGTAGAAATTTTCCGAGATAAAGGCGCCGCCGGCCGGGTCCACGCCCAGCAGGTAGCTGCGCTCGGGGCTGGTGTGGGCCAGTTCTGCCGCGCCATCGGCGCCGGTGCTGGCGCTCTGCAGCACGCCCAGGCCGTCGGTCCAGGCCAGGCTGGCGCCCGCTACCGGCCGCCCGCTCTTGCGGTTCGCGGCCCACGCCAGCATGCCGTTGGCAGTGCTCTTGGTGATGGCCACGGTATCGGAGACGAACAGCAGCGTGTGCGCGCGGTAGGTGCCGATGATGCCCTCGACGATATACAGCCCCGGCCTGAGCTTGCCCAGCGGCACCATCACATTGCCGGCGTCGCGCGGCAGGAATTCGCTGCTGCTGCCTTCGAGCTTCACGTCCCTGGGCGGTGCGATCTCCCTGGCGTCCCAGATCGGATAGCGGAAGCGCTCCACCAGGTCGTAGCCCTTGAGTGGCTCGTACTGCGGGTTGTTCTCGAAACGGGTGGGCTGGGCAATCTGGTCCCCCATGCTGAATTGCGGCGCATCCTCCACCGCCTTGCTGCGTGCGGCGAGCGACAACACGCGCTGCCAGGCGCGGCGCGCCTGCTTGTACCAGCTATCCCACAGGTAGGACAGCGTATTGGCCAGCCCTTCGCCACGGTAGCTGGCCTTGACGTCGATGCGATGCAGGTTCTTCTGTCCCTTGAGGAAGGCGACCGGATCGGCCACCCGGTAGACCAGGATGTCCGCGCCGCCGTATCGCTGCAGCTCGCTCTTGTACTCGCGCCCCGGCGCTTCGAGGCGCACCTGCGCGGTCTGGTCGCTGCCGAAGCTGGCGTCCGACAACAGGAAGAAGGGCTGGCCCTGGAACGCGGCGTAGCCGCTGGACGGCACCGTGTCGAGCGTGGCGCCTGGCCGCTGGTCGGCGCCGGCAGCGTGGGTCCAGGCCAGCAGTGCAAGCGCCAGCAGCATGCGGGTGGTCACGGAACGCAGAAGCGCGCGGGCGCGCATCATGACGACAGGCATCGTCTTTACCTCGACAAAAAGGCGAAACGGAATACGCCGATGAAATTGGGGTTGCCGTCGTGCGGCTGCCAGCGCGAATCGTTCCATTGCATCAGGCGGGAAAGGGAGACGGCGCGCAGGCCGTTATCGCTACGGGTCACGGTGCCGGTGTGATAGGCCAGGTACTGACCCATCCAGATCATCAGGTGCTGTTCGTCGCCCTGGTCGTAGAAGAGCAGGTCGCCGGGCTGCGCCAGGTTGACGTTGCGCG
Organism: Cupriavidus sp. 05N38; assembly: GCF_056397345.1. Classification (NCBI taxonomy): domain Bacteria; kingdom Pseudomonadati; phylum Pseudomonadota; class Betaproteobacteria; order Burkholderiales; family Burkholderiaceae; genus Cupriavidus; species Cupriavidus sp. 05N38. The sequence goes on along the minus strand of NZ_JBFTNF010000021.1, from coordinate 48,303 downwards.
CGACAAAGCGGCTATTGCCCTGCACCAGCGCCAGGGCCGACGCATAGGCGCCGGTGCTGCCGTCGGCGCGGGTCCAGCGCTGGCCGAGCGTGCGCTGGGCCGGGCTCAGGCTGAGCTCTGGCGGCAACTGGCGGGCCGCCGCGCCGCCCTGCATGCCGTTGGCGCGCAGCCAGCGTGCGTCGTGCACGCGCAGCGCCTCGCCCACGGCAAAGCGGACCAGGCCGACGCAGTCGCGCTGGTACCAGCGCGGAGTCGGGCCCTGCCGCAATTGCTCGCCGACGATGCGCACGAACCAGGCCCGGAACGCCGTGGTCTGGGCCGGGTCGAGCTGGCCGCCCTCGGGCGCGGCGGCTTCAAGCCCCGACAATGCCAGCGCACGGCCCGGGCCGGCCAGCGGCAGGCATGCCGCGGCCAGCGCCGCCAGCATCCCGCGACGGCCTCGGCGCAGGACCGTCACTGCGTGGCCTCTTGGCTGCCTTGCGTCTGCAGGAGCGCCGCGCTGGCCGGTGCGGCCGCCAGCACGCCGTGCGGTGCGCCGGACTGCTGCCATGTCACGGACACCCAGCCCCGGCCCGAAGGCAGGTTGCCCGGCAGCACCAGCGACATCGCCGGATAAGCGCCGAGGGCTTTGAGCTTGGGGAACAGATGCGCGCGCGCTGCGTTCAGGAACAGGGCTTCCTGGTCGGCGGGCAGCGCCCTGGTGGCTTCGCGCCGCACCAGCAGCGCCAGCGTGGACGGCGTGAAGCTCAGCACCGTGCGGGCCTGCCGGTCGCGCGGCATGGTGTCGGCCACCGCCGGGAAGCGCTTGCCCTGCACCGCCAGCGCGTCGTCGACGAGCGTGGCGTCGGGCGAGAACAGCACGGTATTGCCGGCCAGCGCCAGCGTCACGGGAAAATAAGCGCCGGCGGACAGCTGGGCCGCGAACGGCGCGCCCTTGGCCTCGCGCGTGCCATACGGCGAGCTGACTGGCCGCGACCACAGCTCGGCGTCGCCTGCGCCCTTGCGCCCCTGCACCGGCAGGCGCGCGTAGGTGCCCTTGTCGCCGCCGGCCGCGGGCTCGTAGGCACCGATTACCTGCTCGAACAGACCGGCCAGCAACGGGCGCAGCGCGGACGCAGCCTCGGCCGACTTCAGGCGCGCCATGAACAGGGGCGCGACCAGAGCCGACTTGCCATACCAGCAAACTGCGGCCGGGCCTTCGAACGCCTGGCCGACCTGGGCGGCAAGCTCGTCCTTGCCGCCGCTGACCTTCTGCAGCATCTTGCCGGCTGCCTGCCAGTCGACCGGCAGGGTGGCACAGGCAGCCGGATCCGCGGGCAAGGCCTGCCAGAGCGCGGCGGCATTCCACTTGCCGGGCAGGCGCGCGCCATCGACCAGCACGGCGCCTTGCCATTCCGTGCTGCCCGCGGCGGCCTTGGGATCGGCACCGGCGAAGTCGAAGCGCAACGCCTCGATGCCGGGGAAGAAGGCCTGGTAGCCGAAGGACAGATAGTTCGCGCCGACCACCACGCGGTGGCCCCTGGGCGCGCCCTTGACGGGTTCGAGCGCGAACGCCTGCAGCGGGGCCTCGCGGGCGGCGGCATCGTCGGACAGCCATGCCGCCACCGCTTTGGCGCGCGCGCCGATCGGCTTGCCTTCGGCATCGAGCAGCATGCCCGCCTCGGACAGCACCACCAGGCGCTCGCCCTTGCCCGCGATCAGCAAGCTGCGCGCGGGGCCGATGCGCAAGGCGTAGAGCGGCGTGCCGTCGATCTCGCCGGCGCGGGTGAGCTGGGTATCCGCCGGCGCAATGGTGCCGAGCGTCTGCAGCACCTTGGCCAGCCCGTTGCGCTCCATGGCCAGCGCCCAGTAGCGCAGCGTGCCGTCGGCGCCGCGCCAGGCCATCAGCCTGCCGGGCTCGTCGAAAACCCGCCTGAGCAGGGCGTCGGACCAGTCGAGGTCATGCTCGAAGGCAATGCGGCGCAAGGCGCCGGCGGCCGAGAGACGGCCTTCATTGTCTTCGTAGTAGTTCACGAAGTCCTCGGTGAGGACGTCGCGCAGCAGTGGCACGCGCAGCATGTCTTTCGGCAGGCTGGACAGACTTTCGCTGTCGACCAGCGCGTCCGGGCGGCCGAAATCCAGCTCGATCTGCCGCGGCTGCCCTTTCCAGGCCTTGCCGAACGGGTGCCAGACAAGCTGCACGGCCACGCCCGCGGCAAGCGCCATCGCGGCCACGCCGAGCCCGATTTTCCTGCGCGACATTCTCATGTTTCCCCACCGTCGTGATCACCGCACGTCACTGATGCAGCGAACCCGGTAGCGTACCGCGCACATCGATCCGCCCGCAAGCCGGCCGCTGTGAAATTTTGTGATACCAGCACTGCGCCTTTGCCGGGGCCCGTCGCTCGCCGTCCGGATATCTGGCAGGGTATTTACTTATGACGAAGATGTACTTTGTGCGCCACGGCACCCGGCGTACGCTTGCCGCTTTTGAAAGTCTCGCATCATGCTGTCGTTTGCCTCATTCAAAAGCGTTGGCGCGGCACGCGCCTCGCGCCTGCTCGTTGGCTTCGTTCTTGCCGCCGCCGGTGCGCTGGCGGCCGTCGCCCCCCATGCCGCCCTGGCCCAGAGCCCGGTGCTCGACAAGATCCGCAGCACGGGCACCATCGTCCTGGGCTACCGCGAATCGGCACTGCCCTTCTCGTTCGCCGATGACAAGGGCGAGCCGGCAGGCTACGCCGTGGACCTGTGCCTGCGCGCCGCCGAAGCCGCCCGCGTCAAGCTGGGCCTGAAGGCCATCAAGATCCGCTGGATGCCGCTCACGCCGCAAAACCGCATCCCTGCCGTGGTCAACGGCCTGGTCGACCTGGATTGCGCGCCCAACACGAACTCGCTGGAACGCCAGAAGCAAGTGGCCTTCAGCGTCTCGCACTACATTTCCACCGTGCGCATGCTGGTGCGCGCGGATTCGGGCATCCAGTCCTTCGAGGATCTGCGCGGCAAGAACGTGGTGACGAGCGCCGGCTCCACCGGCGACCGCCATGTGCGCCGCCTGAAGGCCCAGTATGGCTTTCACGACATCTATGCCAAGGACCACGGCGAGTCCTTCCTGCTGCTCGAATCCGGGCGCGCCCAGGCTTTCGTGATGGACGACGTGCTGCTTGCCGGCCTGCGCGCCCGCGCCAAGGATCCGTCGCAGTTCGTGATCGTGGGCCCGGCGCTGTCGACCGAACAGAACGCCCTGATGATGTCGCGCGCCGATTCGCAGTGGAAGGAACTGGTGGACCAGACCCTGGCCTCGGTCTTCGCCGGGCCGCAGGTCCTCGCGCTGCAGAAGCAATGGTTCCAGCAGCCGATCGGGACACGCAACATCAACCTGGCGCTGGCGCCCAGCGCGCAGGTACGTGACGCCTGGAAGCATCCTTCGGACGTGGCGACCGAGTAAGCCCGCACGCGTTGCGCTGTAACAAGAAACCCCGTCGACCGAGAGGTCCGCGGGGTTTTTGCGCCTTATTATTCACTTATCTGATTCACACAATGTCGGATGTAGCGCATCATCAACATGCGTGACAACTGTCAAGCAAGTCCCGCGGATCGCCGCAATAGCGGCTTTCCATAGGCCGGCATAAACCGTGTTCCCGGCAATACACCCCAAGTTGACAAGCGCAGGAAATGTTGGCGACACTGGGACTGAGCGGATAAACGGTTGGGGGGCTGCCAGGCTTGCGCAAGGTGATTCTCCCCAAGGCAGTTTTTCGCGTATTCGAACCGCCGCAAGGCGGCATTTTTCAGGAGAAACCATGAACAAGTTCGTCGCGACAGCCATCGCGCTTTGTATCGGCGCCGTTTCCGTGGCTGCCCAGGCCCAGACCGGCGGGAAGAAGTTCGACCCGTATAGCCAGGGCGCCAAGTCGGGCGAGAAATTCGACCCGTACACCCAGGGCGCCAAGTCGGGCGACAAGTTCGACCCGTACACCCAGGGCGCGAACAAGAGCACTCGCGCGGACCTGACCGGCGACGCATCGGCACCGGCTGCCAAGAAGTCGCACAAGAAGAGCAGCAAGAAGAGCAAGAAGCCCGCTTCGGCCGCCGCCGCCGGCTGATCGACAGGATCGGCACGGTACGGCAAAGAGCCCGCCATCCGGCGGGCTCTTTTCATTCCGGCACGGCACGGACACGAACGCTCAGGGCGCGCCCAGCTCCAGCGCCGTCACCTCGATGCGCTCGACCTTTTCCGGCCGGTTGTCTGCCTTGTCCTGCTTGTTGCGCTGGCGGACCTCGGTACGCAGGACAAAGGCCTCCGCCGGGCAATACCAGTCCGTGACGTACAGGACGGCGGGCTCCACCTGCACCACCTCCTCGCCCACCATCAGCGGGCCGAGCGACGTCCGTTTCTCGTAGGTGATGGGCATGCATTCCTTGCGGCCCATCACGGTATCGATCATCTGGCGCTTGCCGACATGGCGGGTACCGACGTTGATCGACGCGTACAGCGCGCGCATGCTGCCGATGACGTCATCCCCGCCGAGCGGATAGATCTGCAGCGACACGCTGGATTCGAACATCTCGCCATCGATCGTGCCGCCCTCGCGGACATCCGTCCCCGCGTAGTTGAACACGCCCTGCCCCCGGAATGCCGCCTCGCCATACATGCGGGCATAGCGTCCCTGCGCGTTGATCACGGCATGCTCGCTCTCGATGCTGGCACTGGCGGTACTGGTGCGGCGCTCTATATTGACCATATGGACCTGGTCCATGATGACCGGCGGCCCCATCAGGGCGGACAGCGCCGACTTGGAGCGCACTTCGAGCTGGGCCCGGCAGCCGGCGTCGTTCCTGGTGGTGTGGCGCAGCGTCATGGTGATCGACGTGGGCATGTCGCCGTCGCCTTCCATCTGCACCCGCGCGCCTGAGCGGAACCAGGGCGCATCGCACAGGACCGCCGCCGAGCGCGCCACGGCTTCCATTGGAACCTGTGCCGCGACCTGGCTGGCCGCAGCCGCAGCCGTGGCCGTGGCTGTAGCCGTAGCCGTAGCCGTAGCCGTAGCCTGGGCGAGCGCGGGCCCGCCGTGCGCCAGCAGCATCGCCGCCAACGCGGAAGCCCCGGCCAATTGCGCCTTTATGCTCACATGAATCCTGTCTAGAATGAGTTCACGCCCCCGCTGGTTCCGGCAAGGCACCTGCGCGCCGGGGCAGGCAGGCGTCGCCGCCCGCTCTGGTTAGAAATTAGCGCTTTTTCGCTGGCTTGTCTTGTCGGTCTTCGTCCGTGCAGGCCAGTGCTCGCCCGGGCCAGCTTGCAGCTTGTCAGGGAGGTATCCATGCTTCACTACTACGCCAAGCTCTGGTGGGTCGTCGGCCTGCGTGGCATTTTCGCTGTGCTGTTCGGCATTTGCGCGTTCTTCGCGCCCATAGCCACCCTGGCCGCGCTGGTGCTGGTGTTTGGCGCCTTCGCGGCCGCCGATGGCGTGACCGCCCTGGCGATGGCCATCTCCGGCAGCCAGCGCGAGGCCAGCGACCGCGGCATCCTTGCACTGCAAGGCTTGCTTGGCCTCGGCGTGGGCCTGCTGACCTGGTTCAGCCCGGTGGTCACGGCATTCTCGCTCCTGCTCTATATCGCAGCCTGGACGCTGGCCACCGGCGTGCTGCAGATCGTGGCCGCCATCCGCTTGCGCAAGGACATTCCCAATGAATGGTGGCTGGTGCTGGCCGGCCTGGTGAGCATCGTGTTCGCTTTCCTGTTGCTATGGCAGCCGCTGGCCGGCGCGCTGGCGCTGTTGTGGATGATCGGGGCCTGGGCGCTGGTTTGCGGCATCCTCCTGATCGGTGCCGCCCTGCGCCTGCGCAGCGCCCGCAATATGCCGACTGCGCCGCTTCCGGGCTGACATGCCGCTTGTCCGGGTGACGCTTCGGCTTGCCTGCCCGCCCGAGCGGCGGCGGGTGCGGGCTGTCGTGCTAACATTGCGCGCCGCGCCACATTGAGGGCGCGGTTTGCCGTTTGCCAATCCAGCCCAGGCGGCCGGCGCTGGCAAGCGCTTTGGCCTTGTTGTCCACCAAAGCGACGGCTGCTGCGTTGTGATGTGTTCCCTGCATGCGAGCCGCCCCCGAAACAGATAAATCGGGCTGGCCATTGGCACGCGATGCACGGGCGCACCCACGGCCGAAACCGGCGTTCCGGCGGCACGGCAAGGCACCAGGCCTTGCCGGGTCCGGCCAGGAATCGCCCGTCATCAGTGCATGACGCCCATCCGACCGTTTCCAGGAGACGTATGCGTAGTTCCGTGACCTCGCGAGAAACCTCGCGAAGCACCGCACAAGGTGTTTCGCAATCTGCCGGCCTGCCCACCACGGCGATTATCCTGGTCAGCCTGTTTATTCTCCTGGTTTGGTTCGGCACGCTCGAGGCGCGCCATCTGCTGCGCTCCGACGAGGGCCGCTATGGCGAGATCGCCCGCGAAATGTTCGCCACCGGCGACTGGGTCACGATCCGTTACAACGCGCTGAAGTATTTCGAGAAGCCGCCCTTCCACATGTGGGTGACGGCGCTGTCGTACACGCTGTTCGGCGTGGGCGACTGGCAGGCACGGCTGTGCGTGGCGCTGTCCGGCATGGTCGGCCTGGTGGTGTCGATGCTGGCGGCATCCCGCTGGTATGGCGCCCGCGCGGCGCTCCTGACCGGCCTGGTGCTGGCTGCCGCACCGATGTGGAGCGTTGCTTCGCACTTCAATTCGCTCGACATGACGCTGTCCGGCGCCATGGCCTGCGTACTGGCCTTCATGCTGCTGGCCCAGCACCCCGACGCCACCCCGGCCGGCCGCCGCTACTGGATGTGGGCCTGCTGGGTGGCCATGGGCGTGGCGATCCTGACCAAGGGCCTGGTGGGCATTGCGCTGCCCGGCCTGGTGCTGGTGATCTACACGGTGATCTCGCGCGATTTCGGCCTGTGGAAGCGCCTGCACCTGGTCAGCGGCATCGTCCTGATGCTGATCGTCACGGTGCCGTGGTTCTGGCTGGTGTCGGAGCGCAACCCCGAGTTCCTCAATTTCTTCTTTATCCATGAGCACTGGCAGCGCTACACCTCGACGGTGCACTCGCGCAAGGGCGCGCTCTGGTACTTCGTGCCCCTGCTGGTGGCCGGCTTCCTGCCTTGGCTGGGCCTGATGCCGCGCATGTGGCAGGTGGTGCGGGGCGAACGCGTGGACGCCCGCGCTGCCGCGGCGCGCGGCACGGCCGCCAGGCCGTTCCAGCCGGCGCTGCTGCTGGCCGTGTGGGCCATTGCCATCTTCGTCTTCTTCAGCCTGTCGGGCTCCAAGTTGCCCGGATACATCGTGCCGATCTTTCCCGCGCTGGGAATGCTTGCGGCGGTGGCGCTGCAGTACATCGACGAGCGCAACTGGCGCCGGCAGCTCAACGGCATGCTGGTGATCGCCGCCATCGGCCTGCTCGCCAGCCCGTACGTGGCCACGCTGAATTCCGACAATACGCCCAACGAGCTGTACCGGCTGTTCGCGGTCTGGGTCGGCGCGGCCTTCGTGCTGATGCTGGGCGGAATCTTCCTGGCGCGGTGGCTGCTGGCGGCCAAGGGCCTGATGGTAAGCATCACGGTCTACGCCCTGGCCATGCTCAGCAGCTTCACGGTCGCGCTGCTCGGTCACGAAGTGATGGGACGGCCGACCTCCGGCGTGGACATGGTGCCGGCCATCGAGGCCGTGCTGACCGACGACATGCCCATCTATGGCGTGCGCATGCTGGACCACACCCTGCCTTACTACCTGCGCCGCACCACCATCATGGTGGAATGGCCGGACGAGCTTGAATTCGGCACCAAGCAGGAACCGCAGAAATGGCTGCCCAGCCTGGATGCCTTTATTGCAAAATGGCAGGACGGCCAGCATGCCGTAGGTATCATGTCGGCCGCGACCTACCGCCTGCTGGAAGAGCGCAAGGTGCCGATGTACAAGATCGGGCAGGACAAGCGCCGCGTGGCGGTCACCAATTTCCCGCCGCCCGGCCAGGCGCCGGCGGCAACCCAGCCAGAACCGAACCGCGCGCCATGACGCTATCGACTTTCGCTTTCATCTTTACCGGCGTGCTGCTCAACGCGTGCGCGCAGCTGCTGCTCAAGGCTGGCACCAACGCCGTGGGCGCCATCACCCTGGAGCGCGCCACGCTGTTCACCACGGCGCTGCGCGTGCTGACGCAGTGGCCCGTGCTGGCCGGCCTCACGCTCTACGTGGTGAGCGTGGGCGTGTGGATCGTGGGCCTGTCGCGCGTGGACGTCTCCATTGCCTACCCGATGCTGTCGCTCGGCTACGTGGTGAATGCGCTGGCGGCCTGGTGGCTGTTCGGCGAAATGATCGGCCCGATGCGCGTGGCAGGCATCCTGCTGATTCTCGCCGGCGTGTTCCTGATTGCCCGCTCCTGATCACCGTACCATTGCACCAACAAGCCTGACCGCCATGACCGCACCCGCAGCCCAAGATTTCCTGCCCTTCGTGAAGCCGGTGATCGACGCCGACGCCATTGCCGAAGTCGGCAAGGTACTGGCCTCGGGCTGGATCACTTCCGGCCCCAAGATGCACGCGTTCGAGGATGCGCTGTCCGCGCTCTTCGGCGGCCGTCCGGTGCGCACCTTCGCCAATGGTTCGGCAACCATGGAGATCGCCTTGCGCGTGGCCGACATTGGCCCCGGCGACGAGGTCATCACCACGCCGATCACCTGGGTGGCGACCGCCAACGTGGTGGTCGCGGTGGGTGCAAAGCCGGTTTTCGTCGATATCGACCCGCGCACGCGCAACCTCGATCTCGACGCCGTGGAAGCCGCCATCACGCCGCGCACGCGCGCCATCATGCCGGTCTACCTGTCGGGCCTGCCGGTCGACATGGACCGCCTCTACGCCATCGCGCGCAAGCATGGCCTGCGCGTGATCGAGGACGCCGCCCAGGCCATCGATTCGCGCTGGCGCGGCCAGCGCATCGGCGCCTTCGGCGACCTGGTCAGCTTCAGCTTCCAGGCCAACAAGAACATCACCAGCGTCGAAGGCGGCTGCCTGGTGATGAACTCGCCCGAAGAAGCCCTGCGTGCCGAGCGCCTGCGCCTGCAAGGCGTGATTCGCACCGGCATGGACGGCATGGATGTCGAAGAACCGGGCGGCAAGTTCAACCTGACCGACGTCAATGCCGCCATCGGCCTGTCGCAGCTGGCACACCTCGACCGTGTCACCGCGCGCCGCGCCGAACTGGCCGAAGCCTATTTCCGCTGCGCCGCCGACGCCGGCCTGGCCGAGCTCGGCATCGAGCTGCCGCTGCCGCGCGACGGCGAACTGGCCACCACCAACTGGCATATGTTCCAGGTGGTGCTGCCGGCCGCGCGCATCGAGGGCGGCCGCACCGCCGTCATGGAAGGCATGCGCGAGCGCGGCGTCGGCACCGGCGTGCACTATCCCGCCCTCCACCTGTTTTCTTACTACCGCTCCCTTGGCTGGCGCGAAGGCATGCTGCCACATGCCGAGCGCATCGGACGGGGCATCGTCACTCTGCCGATGTTCCCTGCCATGCAGTCCGCCGACGTGGAACGGGTCTGCGCAACTCTCAGCGAAACATGCAAACGCCTCCTCAAATAAGCCCCGTCGAGGTTTCCGTCGTCATTCCCGTCTACAACGAGGAAGACGGCCTGCAAGCCCTGTTCGACCGTCTCTACCCGGCGATGGACAGTCTCGCCTGCAGCTACGAGATCATCTTCATCAACGACGGCAGCCGCGACCGCTCGGCGCAGATCCTGGCCAGCCAGTACCGCCTGCGCCCCGACGTCACGCGCGTGGTGCTGTTCAACGGCAACTTTGGCCAGCACATGGCCATCCTGGCCGGCTTCGAGCASACCCGCGGCAAGATCGTGATCACGCTGGATGCCGACCTGCAGAACCCGCCGGAGGAAATCCCGCGCCTGGTGGCGACCATGCGCGAAGGCCACGACTACGTCGGCACCATCCGCCGCGAGCGTAACGACACGGCGTTCCGCCGCATTGCCTCGCGCGCCATGAATCGTTTGCGCGAGCGCATCACGCGCATCAAGATGACGGACCAGGGCTGCATGCTGCGCGCCTATGACCGCGACGTGGTCGACACCATCAATGCCTGCCGCGAAGTCAATACCTTCATCCCCGCGCTGGCGTACACGTTCTCCTCCAATCCGGTGGAAATCATGGTGGAGCACGAGCAGCGCCACGCCGGCGAATCCAAGTACTCGCTGTTCCAGCTGATCCGGCTGAACTTCGACCTGGTGACCGGCTTCTCGATCGTGCCGCTGCAATGGTTCTCGGCCATCGGCACCTTGCTCTCGCTGGCTTCGGCCGGGCTGGTGGTGGTGCTGCTGGTACGCCGCTTCCTGCTTGGCGCGGAAGTCCAGGGTGTGTTCACCCTGCTGGCCTTCAACTTTTTCCTGGTGGGCATCATGCTGTTCGGCATCGGCCTGCTGGGCGAGTACATCGGCCGCATCTACCAGGAAGTACGCAACCGCCCGCGCTACCGCATCCAGGCCGTGCTGGAAGGCAACCCCGAACAGCAGAAAATCGCGGAGCCCTCATCGTGCGCGCAGTAGTCTTCGCCTATCACAACGTCGGCGACCGCTGCCTGCGCGTGCTGCATGCGCGCGGCGTGGAAGTGGCGCTGGTCATCACGCACCGCGACCGCGCGGACGAGAACATCTGGTTCCGCCGCGTCGCCGATACCGCCGCCGAGCTCGGCATACCTTTCACCTATGGCGAAGATCCGCGCGACCCCGCGATCGCGCAGGCAGTGGCTGCCGCGCGCCCGGACGCGATCYTCTCCTTCTACTACCGCTCGATGATTCCCGCGGCGGTGCTGGCGCTGGCACCGCGGGGCGCGTTCAACATGCATGGCTCGCTGCTGCCGAAGTACCGCGGCCGCGTGCCGGTGAACTGGGCAGTGCTGCACGGTGAAAGCGAAACCGGCGCGACGCTGCACGCCATGGAAGCCAAGCCGGATGCCGGCTATATCGTCGACCAGACTTCCGTGCCGATCCTGCCGGACGACACCGCGGGCGAAGTCTTCGAGAAGGTGACCGTGGCGGCCGAGCAGACGCTATGGCGTGCCCTGCCCGCCATGATGGCCGGCAATATCGTCCAGTTGCCCAACCGCCTCGCCGAAGGCAGCTATTTTTCCGGCCGCAAGCCGGAGGACGGCCGCATCGACTGGCAGCAAGGCGCCGCCCAGGTCTACAACCTGGTGCGCGCCGTCGCGCCGCCCTATCCCGGCGCCTTCACCGACGTGGGCGGGCGGCGTTTCGTGGTGGCACAGGCGCGCCGCCCGCATGGCAATCCGGCCGCTAGCGCCGGGCTGCCCGCCGGCGCCCGTCCCGGCCTGCACGTGGCAGGCGGACAGATCATCGGCTTGTGCGGCGACGGCGGCACGATCCTGATCCAGGCATTACTCGACGCGGGTGCACCGGCACAAGCCGTTTCGCCCGACGTACTCTCTACATTTCTTACTGCACAATCCAAAGAGGAAAACCGATGAAAAAGGTCCTGATTCTTGGCGTCAACGGCTTCATCGGCCATCACCTGACGCGCCGCATTCTCGAAACCACGCCGTGGGAAGTCTACGGCATGGACATGTCCAGCGATCGCCTGGGCGACCTGATCGATCACCCGCGCATGCACTTCTTCGAAGGTGACATCACCATCAACAAGGAGTGGATCGAGTACAACATCCGCAAGTGCGACGTGGTCCTGCCCCTGGTGGCCATCGCCACCCCGGCCACCTACGTGCGCCAGCCCCTGCGCGTGTTCGAGCTCGACTTCGAAGCCAACCTGCCGATCGTGCGTGCCGCCGTGAAGTACGGCAAGCACCTGGTGTTCCCGTCCACCTCCGAGGTGTACGGCATGTGCCACGACGACGAGTTCGATCCCGAGACCTCCGAGCTGATCTGCGGCCCGATCAACAAGCCGCGCTGGATCTATGCCTGCTCCAAGCAGCTGATGGACCGCGTGATCCACGCCTACGGCATGGAGCAAGGCCTGAACTACACCCTGTTCCGCCCGTTCAACTGGATCGGCGCCGGCCTGGACTCGATCTTCGAATCGAAGGAAGGTTCCTCGCGCGTGGTGACCCAGTTCCTCGGCCATATCGTGCGCGGCGAGCCGATCAAGCTGGTCGACGGCGGCGCGCAGAAACGTGCCTTCGCGGACATCACCGACGGCATCAGCGCCCTGATGCGCATCATCGAGAACCCGGAAGGCGTGGCCACCGGCAAGATCTACAACATCGGCAATCCGGCCAATATCCACTCGGTGCGCGAACTGGCCGAGATGATGCTGAAGATGGCCGCCGACTACCCGGAATACGCCGAATTGGCCAAGCAAACCCAGATCGTGGAAACGTCTTCGGGCGACTTCTACGGCAAGGGCTACCAGGACGTGCAGAACCGCGTGCCGAAGATCGACAACACCATCGAAGAGCTGGGCTGGAAGCCCTCGGTCGGCATGGAAGACGCGCTGCGCGCGATCTTCGAAGCCTACCGCGGCAAGGTGGTGGAAGCGCGTACCCTGGTCGACTCGGCCAACTAAGGCGCGCCCGATGGCCCGTATCGCCCTCAAGGTCGACGTCGACACGCTGCGCGGTACCCGCGAAGGCGTGCCGGCGCTGCTCGCCATGCTGGCCCGCGTGCGGGCCGAGGCGACCTTTCTCTTCAGTCTCGGGCCGGATCACACCGGCTGGGCACTGCGGCGGGTGTTTCGCCCCGGCTTCCTGCAGAAGGTGTCGCGCACCTCGGTGGTCTCCAACTACGGCCTGCGCACGCTGATGTACGGCGTGCTGCTGCCCGGCCCCGACATTGGCCGCAAGGGCGCCGCCGAGATGCGCGCGGCGCGCGCGGCCGGCCATGAGTGCGGCATCCATACCTGGGACCACGTCTACTGGCAGGACAATGTGCGCGGGCGCGATGCCGCCTGGACCCGGCGCCAGATGCAGAGCGCCTTCGACCGCTACGTGGATATCTTCGGCGAGGCGCCGCCCACCCACGGCGCGGCGGGCTGGCAGATGAACGACGAGGCCTTCCGCCAGATCGACGACTGGGGCATGGTCTATGCGTCCGATGGACGCGGGACCGCGCCCTACATTCCGACCGTCGACGGCGTGGCGTGCCGCCACGTGCAGATGCCGACCACGCTGCCCACGCTCGACGAGCTGATCGGCACGGATGGCCTGACCGAGGACAATGTCCACACCGCTGTCCTGCGCCTGAGCGAAGGCGAGCGCGATCATGTCTTCACGCTGCATACCGAGCTGGAAGGCGGCAAGCTGGCGCCGGTGTTCAACCGGCTGCTGGACGGCTGGCGCGCGCAGGGCCACGAGCTGGTATCGATGGCCACCTTTTACCGCCACCTGGACCGCTCGGCCCTGCCGCAGGCCCCGGTGACCTGGGGCGCCATCGAAGGCCGCAGCGGCGAGCTGATCATCCAGCCCTGAGCCGCACCGGAATGACTGCCGCGCCCCCTTTCCCGGGGGCGCGGTCGTTTTATCCCCGCCCCGCCTTGGCCAGGCGCAGGCCGTTGAACACCACCAGCAGGCTCGCGCCCATGTCGGCGAACACCGCCATCCACATGGTGCCCAGGCCGAGCGCGGTCAGCACGAGGAAAACCGCCTTGATGCCGAGCGCCAGCACGATGTTCTGCTTCAGGATCGCCGAGGTACGCCGCGACAGGCGGATGAAGGCGGGGATCTTGCGCAGATCGTCGTCCATCAGCGCCACGTCCGCGGTTTCGATGGCGGTGTCGGTGCCGGCCGCGCCCATGGCGAAGCCGATATCCGCGCGCGCCAGCGCGGGCGCGTCGTTGACGCCGTCGCCCACCATGCCCACCACCACGCGCTTGCCGCTGCCGGCCGCGCGCGCCTGCCCTTCGCCACCTTTCACGCTCAGCGCGGCGATGGCATCCGCCTTGTCCTGCGGCAACTGGTTGCCGCGCGCCTCGTCGATCTGCACCTGCCCGGCGATGGCCTGCGCCGTGTGCGGGTTGTCGCCCGACAGCATCAGCGTGCGCACGCCCAGCGCATGCAGCTCGGCCACTGCCTGGCGGCTGCTCTCCTTGACCGTGTCGGCCACGCCGAACAGGGCCTCGACACCGTGATCGGCACCGAGCAGCACCACCGTCTTGCCCTGCCGCTCCAGCGCTTCCAGCGTGGCCTCGAGTTCGGGCGAGCACAGCCCGCGCTCATGGATCAGGCGGTGGTTGCCGAGATAGTAGGCGCGGCCGTTGACGGTGCCGCTCACGCCGTAGCCGGGCAGCGCCGCGAAGTCCCGCACATCGAGCAGCGCGATGCCTGCGGCGCGCGCGGCGCTGGCCACCGCCATCGACACTGGGTGGTCCGAGCGGCCCGCGAGGCTGGCCGCGACCACGCGGGCCGCGTCGCTCGCCGCGGCGCCACCCGCGACGACTTCGCCCAGCGGCAGGTAGTCGGTCTGCACCGGCTTGCCGTGCGTGATGGTGCCCGTCTTGTCCAGCGCCAGCCACGCTAGATCCTTGCCCTGTTCGAGATAGACCCCGCCCTTGACCAGGATGCCGCGCCGCGCCGCCGCAGCCAGTCCACTGACAATGGTCACCGGCGTCGAGATCACCAGCGCGCACGGGCAGGCGATCACCAGCAGCACCAGGGCCTTGTAGATCCACGCGCTCCAGTCGCCGCCCTGCGCCAGCGGCGGGACCACCGCCACCAGCACCGCGCCGAGGAAGACCAGCGGCGTGTACACGCGGGCAAAGCGGTCGACAAAGCGCTGCGTGGGAGCGCGGCTGCCCTGCGCGGCCTCGACCGCGTGGATGATGCGCGCGAGCGTGGAGCCGCTGGCGGCCGCGGTCACTTCGTATTCCAACTCGCCGGCCTGGTTGATGGTGCCGGCGAACAGCGCATCGCCCACGCCCTTGTCCACCGGCACGCTCTCGCCTGTGATCGGCGCCTGGTCCAGCGTGGACTGGCCGCGCAGCACCCGGCCATCCAGCGCCACGCGCTCGCCCGGGCGCAGCCGCACCAGCGCGCCGATGGACACCGCGCGCGCATCGACCGCCTGCCAGCTGCCGTCCGCCTGCTTTACCGTGGCCTGCTCGGGCGCCATCGCCATCAGGCCGCGCACCGCATTGCGCGCCCGGTCCAGCGACGCCGCCTCGATGCGTTCTGCCAGCGCGAACAGCACCATCACCATGGCCGCTTCCGGCCACTGCCGGATCAGCATCGCGCCCGTCACGGCGATGCTCATCAGCGCATTGATATTCAGGTTGCCGTTGGACAGCGCGATCCAGCCCTTCTTGTACACGCCGAGGCCGGCGATGGCGACGGCCAGCAGCGCCAGCACCGGTGCCAGCCAGTCCTGCCCCGGCACGTGCAGCCATTCCACCGCTTCCGCGCCCAGCGCCGCTGCGCCGGCAAGCGCCAGCGGCCACCACGGCCTGGCGGCCTGCGGCGCCAGTTCGGCCGCCTGCTCCGACAGCGGCTCGGCCTTCATGCCGAGGCTTTCGATGGCGCGCACCACCGGGTCCAGCGAATCCAGCGTGTGGTGCACCGTCAGCACGCGCTGCATCAGGTTGAACTGCAGCGCGGCTACCCCGGCCATGCCGCCGAGCTTGTTGCGCAGCAGGGTTTCCTCGGTCGGGCAGTCCATCGCATCGATACGATAAGTGGCCATTGCCGCGCCCGCCGGCACCGCCACGGCGGCTGTCGGCGCTACCCCGGACGACGCGCAGGCGCTGCCGCAGCAGGCCGCCTCGCCGGCGTGGTGGTGCTTGTGGTCGTGTTCGTGGTTGTGGTCGTGCCGATGGCCTTGATGGTCATGCGCATGTGGCGCATGCCGGTGCGCATGCTGTTCACCATCCGGTCCATGCCCGTGCTGGTGGTCGTCGCCATCAACGTGTCCATGAACGTGCCCATGAACGTGCCCGTGGTCATGATCATGGTCGTGCGCGTGGTCGTGGCTGCTGCCCTTCCGGTCACGGACGGCGGTTTGGTCTGGCGTTGCGCTAGGCATGGCGGTGTTCCCTGCTTATTGTGGCTTATCGCCATTTAAGACCCTGGAGCGACTACAGGGTCAAGCCCCGTCTACCGGGCCGGGAATGTGCATGCCATGCCGCTTCGGCCACGGGAACCCCCGGCCGTTTCCGGGCTCGAATCACCGGTCCGCGCCTGCAGGCCACCACTGTCGCCATCTCCCGGGAAATGCCTGCTTATCCCCTGCGTACGTCATGGTCAAACCCGCTGCCTATATAATCCGCCACATGCGCCGGTTCCTGATCCTGCTTTTCGCCCTCCTTCTGCCGCTCCAGTTCGCCTGGGCCGGTGCGGCGGCGTATTGCGGCCATGACGGTCAGCACGGCGGCGCCAATGCCGCGGGCGCAAGCTGGCATTTCGGCCACCACAGTCATGCCCACCAGGGCGCGGCTACCGATCAGCACAGCCCCGACGGCCGGGACGCCAAGGACGGCAGCAGCAAGACCAAGCTGCCGGACCTGGATTGCGCGGTCTGCCATTTCGCCGGCGCGCAACTGGTGCTGCCGGACTTTGCCAGCACGGGCTCGCATCCTGGCATGACCATCTCCTACCACGCGCTTGCCGCGTCATTCCTCTCCGCGCCGGGCGCCACGCCCGACCGTCCGCAGTGGTCGCTCGCCGCCTGACCGGCGAGACGACTCCACCCATCTCCAGACTTTCGTCTCGCCGAGCTTCCCTGGTTTCCTTCCGGTGAAATTCGATGAGAACATTTGTGATGCCGCTCGGGCTGGCGGCAGCTTTGCTCGGCCCGGCCGCGTTCGCGCAGGACGCGGCGCCTTCTTCGGACTTTTTGGCGCCTTCTTTGGCGCATTCTCCTGCGCCTTCGTCTGCCTCCTCTTCCACGCAGGCTGCCGCATCTTCCGCTGAGCCAGCCGGCGCGCTGACATTGGAAGATGCCCTGGCCCTGGCGGCCGAGCGCAACTTCACGCTCTCCGCCGCTGGCCATGAACTGGCTGCCACGGAAGGTGGCATCGCCCAGGCGCGGGTGATCCCCAACCCCGAAGTGGCGGTCCTGTTCGAGGACAACCGCCGCGACACGCGCACCACCACCGCGCAGATCAACCTGCCCATCGAACTGGGCGGCAAGCGGGCCGCGCGCATCGGCGCCGCGCAGAAGGCACGCGAACTGGCCCAGTCCCAGCTTGGCGTGACGCGCACCGACCTGCGCGCCAGCGTGATCGGGAGCTTCTTCGGCGTGGTCATCGCGCAGGAACGGCTCAGGCTGGCGCTCGGTTCGGCCGAAATTGCCGCCAAAGGGGCGCAGGCCGCGGCACGCCGCGTGGCCGCCGGCAAGATCGCGCCGCTGGAAGAAAGCAAGGCGCGCGTCGAGCAAGCCAATGCCGGACTCGAGGTGGCCGACGCCGAAGCGGCTCTGGCCACGGCTCGCCTGTCGCTGGCCAGCCTGTGGGGCAGCGGCGAAGCCCGTTTCAGCGAAGCCGCCGGCAACCTCGATGCCCTGCCCGCGCGCCCTGACGGCGCCATCCTGATGCAGGCGCTCGACGCCGCGCCCGAACTGGCAAGCAGCCGGCTTGAACTGGAGCGGCGCCAGGCCGTGATCGGCGTGGAGCGCAGCCGCCAGTATCCGGACCTGACCGTCAGCCTTGGCAGCAAGCGCGACAACGCCTCGGATCGCGGCACCATGCCGGTGCTCGGCGTGGCGCTGCCGTTGCCGCTGTTCGACCGCAACCAGGGCAACCTGTACGCCGCCATGCGTCAGGCCGACAAGGCCGCGGACGAGTACCGCGCCACGCAGGTGCGGCTGTCCAGGGAACTGCAGCAGGCCGCGCAGCAACTGACCGTGTCGCGCACCTCGGCCGAAACGCTCAGGAGCACGGTGCTGCCTGCCGCCCGGCAAGCATTCGATGCAGCCACGCGCGGCTTCGAAGCCGGCAAGTTCAACTTCCTCGACGTGCTCGATGCGCAGCGTACGTGGTTCCAGGCACGCATCCGCTATCTCGGCGTGGTCGCCAGCGCCTACCAGGCCGCCACCACCATCGACCGCATTCTCGGCCGCTAGCGCCGTCAGGGCTCAAAAGGAATTCCATCATGGCAATGAACACCAAGCAGAAAACGGCCGTCGCCATCATCCTGGCCGGCGGCGCGCTGGCCGGCGCGGCGCTGATTTTCGTCGGGCGTGGCAACGGCGGCGCGGACGGACACGGGCACGGCAGCGGCACCCATGCCGAGGCTGCCGCCCACAATGACAACGAGCATCAYGGCGCCAGGCCCGGCGCCGCGCACGACGACGCGGACGCGCACGGCGACGCCGAACACCACGCCAGCACCACCGGCCCCAACGGCGGCCAGCTGTTCCGCCAGGGCGACGCCACGGTCGAAGTGCTGGTGGCCGAAGGCGCCGCCGGCCAGGACGCGCCGCGCATGCATGTCTGGGCCGCGCAGGCAGGCAAGCCGGTCGCACCCGGCAGCGTCAAGATCTCCGGACGCTTGCTGCGGCTCACCGGCGAGGCCGAAACCCTCGCCTTCAGGCCAGCGCAGTCCTATCTGCAGAGCGAAGGCGCCATCGACGAGCCCCATGCTTTCGAAGCCCGCCTGGACGTGACGTTGCCAGGTGCGAGTGCACCGCTTGCCATCAAGCTGGCCAGGGAGGAAGGTCGCATCGAGATGACGCCAGAGCAGATCCAGGGCGCGGGGCTGGCATTGCAGAGCGCCGGCCCGGCGCGTATCGAAGGCACCGTTGCCTTCCCCGGCGAGATCCGCTTCAACGAGGACCGCACCGCCCACGTGGTGCCACGCGTGGCCGGCGTGGTGGAAAATGTCTCCGCCAACCTCGGCCAGCAGGTGAAGAAGGGCGACCTGCTGGCGGTGCTGGCCAGCACCGTGTTGTCGGACCAGCGCAGCGAACTGTTGGCCGCGCAGAAGCGCCTGGAACTCGCCGAATCCACCTTCCGCCGCGAGAAAAAGCTGTGGGAGGACAGGATCTCGGCCGAACAGGACTATCTTGCGGCGCGCACCGCGCTGCAGGAAGCCCGCATCGCCACCCAGAACGCCACGCAGAAGCTCACCGCCATCGGTGCCAGTGGCAACGCGGGCAATGCGCGCGCACTGAACCGCTTCGAGCTGCGGGCGCCATTCGACGGCACCGTGGTGGAGAAGCACCTCGCGCTCGGCGAAGCCGTGGCGGCGGACGCCAATGTCTTCACCATCTCGGATCTCAGCAGCGTATGGGCCGAGTTCGTGATCGCGCCCAAGGATCTGGACCGCGTGCGCGTCGGCGAGAAGGTGCGGATTGCCTCCACGGCCTTCGACGGCAAGGCCGGCGGCAAGGTGTCCTACGTCGGCTCCCTGCTCGGCCAGCAGACCCGTACCGCCACGGCACGCGTCACGCTGCCCAACCCGAAGATGGCCTGGCGCCCGGGGCTGTTCGTCACCGTGGCCGTCACCGATTCCAGCGCCGACGTGCCGGTCGCCATCGACGCGCAGGCGCTGCAGAGCAACGGCGACCAGCAGGTGGTGTTCGTCGTCGTGCCGGGCGGCTTCCTGGCCCAGCCGGTCAAGACCGGCCGCAGCGACGGCAAGCTGGTCGAGATCACGCATGGCCTCAGGACCGGCTGGAAATACGTGGCAGGCAACAGCTTCGTGATCAAGGCAGAGCTCGGCAAGGCCGGCGCCGAGCACAGCCACTAAGGCGGAGACCCTCATGTTCGAACGACTTATCCGCTTCGCCATCGCGCAGCGCTGGATGGTGCTGCTCGCCGTATTCGCCATGGCCGCGCTCGGCGTCTACAACTACAGCCGGCTGCCCATCGACGCCGTGCCCGACATCACCAACGTGCAGGTGCAAGTCAACACCGCCGCAACTGGCTATTCGCCGCTCGAGACCGAGCAGCGCGTCACCTACCCGATCGAGACCGCGATGTCCGGCCTGCCGGGGCTGGAACAGACGCGCTCGCTGTCGCGCTACGGGCTGTCGCAGGTGACGGTGATCTTCAAGGACGGCACTGACATCTACTTCGCGCGCCAGCTCGTCAACCAGCGCATCCAGGAGGCCGCGCGCAACCTCCCGCCCGGCGTGGCCCCGCAGATGGGCCCGATCTCGACCGGCCTGGGCGAGATCTACCTGTGGACCGTGGAAGCCGAAGACGGCGCCAGGAAGCCCGACGGCAGCGCCTACACGCCCACCGACCTGCGCGAGATCCAGGACTGGGTCATCAAGCCACAGCTGCGCACCGTGCCCGGCGTGACCGAGATCAACTCCATCGGCGGCTTCGCCAAGGAATACCTGGTGGCGCCCAGCCCTGAGCGGCTGGCTTCCTATGGCCTGAGCCTGCAGGACGTGGTGGCCGCGCTGGAGAAGAACAACGCTAACGTGGGCGCCGGCTACATCGAGCGGCGCGGCGAGCAGTACCTGGTGCGCGCACCAGGCCAGGTCAGGTCGGTCGACGATATCCGCGAGATCATCGTCGGCAGCGCGCAAGGCCAGCCGATCCGCATCCGCGACCTCGCCGACGTAGGCATCGGGCGCGAACTGCGCACGGGTGCCGCCACCGACAACGGGCGCGAAGTCGTGCTCGGCACCGTCTTCATGTTGATCGGCGAGAACAGCCGGGCCGTATCGCAGGCGGTGGACAAGCGTATGGAGGCCATCAACCGCTCGCTGCCGGAAGGCGTCAGGGCCGTCACGGTTTATGACCGCACCCTGCTGGTGGATCGCGCCATCGCCACCGTCAAGAAGAACCTGGTCGAAGGCGCGGTGCTGGTCATCGTCATCCTCTTCCTGTTCCTCGGCAACCTGCGCGCAGCCGTGATCACGGCCCTGGTGATCCCCCTGTCCATGCTGTTTACCTTCACCGGCATGGTGACCTACAAGATCAGCGCGAACCTGATGAGCCTCGGCGCGCTGGACTTCGGCATCATCGTCGACGGCGCCGTTGTCATCGTGGAGAACTGCGTGCGCCGCCTGGCCCATGCCCAGCAGCACCACGGCAGGCCGCTCACGCGCAGCGAGCGCTTTCACGAAGTCTTCGCCGCATCGAAGGAGGCCCGCCGCGCGCTGGTCTTTGGCCAGCTCATCATCATGATCGTGTACATCCCTATCTTCGCGCTCACCGGCGTGGAAGGAAAGATGTTCCATCCCATGGCCATGACCGTGGTGCTGGCGCTGGTCGGCGCGATGATCCTGTCCGTCACCTTCGTGCCGGCCGCGGTGGCGCTGTTCATCGGCGACAAGGTCGCCGAGAAGGAAAACCGCCTCATGCTGTGGGCCAAGCGCGCCTATGCCCCCCTGCTCGGCAAGAGCATCGCCAACACGCCCGTGGTGCTGACGTTCGCCGCCGTCGCGGTGCTGCTCAGCGGCCTGCTCGCCACGCGCCTGGGCAGCGAGTTCATTCCCAACCTGAACGAAGGCGATTTCGCCGTGCAGGCGYTGCGCATACCCGGCACCAGCCTGACSCAGTCGGTSGCCATGCAGCAGCAGATCGAGACCCGGCTGAAGGCGAAATTCCCCGAGATCGAACGCGTCTTCGCCCGCACCGGCACTGCCGAGATCGCCTCCGACCCCATGCCGCCCAACGCCTCCGACGGCTACATCATGCTCA
This sequence comes from Cupriavidus sp. 05N38, assembly GCF_056397345.1. Lineage (NCBI taxonomy): Bacteria > Pseudomonadati > Pseudomonadota > Betaproteobacteria > Burkholderiales > Burkholderiaceae > Cupriavidus > Cupriavidus sp. 05N38. The sequence goes on along the minus strand of NZ_JBFTNF010000021.1, from coordinate 26,722 downwards.
AGCCGCGCGCGCAGTGGCCCGATCCGCGCAAGCCGCGCGAGCAACTGCTGGCGCAGATGGAAGCCGAACTGGAAACCATCCCTGGCAACAAGTACGAGTTCTCGCAGCCGATCCAGCTACGCTTCAACGAACTGATCTCCGGCGTGCGCAGCGATGTCGCCATCAAGATCTTCGGCGACGACAACCAGGTACTGGAAGACACCGCGCAGAAAGTCGCCGGCGTACTGCAGGCGATCTCCGGCGCCGCCGAGGTCAAGGTCGAGCAGACCAGCGGCCTGCCGGTGCTCACGGTGGATGTCGATCGCGCCCGCGCGGCACGCTACGGCCTGAACATGACCGATGTGCAGGACACCGTCGCCATCGCCGTGGGCGGACGCGACGCCGGCATCTTCTTCCAGGGCGACCGCCGCTTCAATATCGGCGTGCGCCTGCCCGAAGGCATCCGCGCCGACGTCGAAGCCCTGCGCCGCCTGCCCATCCCGCTGCCCAGGGGCGGCGCCGCGCGCAACGCAGAGGCCGCCCCCACCAGCTACATCCCGCTCGGCGAGATCGCCACGCTCACGCTCGCGCCCGGCCCCAACCAGGTCTCGCGCGAGAACGGCAAGCGCCGCATCGTCGTCAGCGCCAACGTGCGCGGCCGCGACGTCGGCAGCTTCGTCCCCGAAGCCATGGCTGCGCTGGACCGCCAGATCAAGATCCCGGCTGGCTACTGGGTTACCTGGGGCGGCACCTTCGAGCAACTCCAGTCCGCCACCACCCGCCTGCAGATCGTGGTGCCGGTGGCACTGCTGATGGTGTTCGTGCTGCTGTTCGCCATGTTCGGCAACATGCGCGACGGCCTGCTCGTCTTCACCGGCATCCCCTTCGCGCTCACCGGCGGCATCCTCGCGCTATGGCTGCGCGGCATTCCGCTGTCCATCTCCGCCGCGGTCGGCTTCATCGCGCTGTCGGGGGTCGCGGTGCTCAATGGCCTGGTGATGCTCTCCTTCATCCGCAGCCTGCGCGAAGAAGGCAAGGGCCTGGACGAGGCCATCCACACCGGCGCCCTCACCCGCCTGCGCCCTGTGCTGATGACCGCGCTGGTGGCCTCGCTCGGCTTTATCCCGATGGCGATCGCCACCGGCACCGGGGCCGAGGTACAGCGGCCGCTGGCCACGGTGGTGATCGGGGGAATCTTGTCTTCCACCGCGCTGACGCTGCTGGTGCTGCCGGTGCTTTACCGGCTGGCGCACCGGCGCGATGAGTGGGAGAAGGAGGAGAACGAGGAGAAGGAGGAGCGGGAGGAAGCCGGAGCCGGCACGCCAATGGCGCCGGCACTCCCGGAAGGCTGATCGTGCCGTAGCCGAAGTCGTGGCGCAGGGCCATGAGGATGGTCCTGCCGCATGGCGCGCAGAGCGCGCAGCCGGTCCGCAGGCCGCGCGCCGCCGCAAGGCGGCCTACCCGCTGGCGCGTTCCGCCGAGGGGTTCGCTACCGGAAACGACAACTCCAGCACCGTCTCCCCGGGACGGCTGCGCGCGCTGACGCGGCCGCCATGCAGGCGCATGATGGTGTCGACGATCGCCAGCCCCAGCCCGGTGGAAGTGGAAGAGTTGCTGCGCGCGGGATCGCCGCGGTAGAAGCGGCCGAACACATGCGGCAGCGCGTCCGGCGCGATGCCCGCGCCGCCGTTGCCGACCCGGATGGTGGTGGCGGCACTGTCGGCCGTCACGCGGATGTCGACGGCGCTGCCGGCGGGGGCGTGTCGCAAGGCGTTTTCCACGAGGTTGGTCACGGCGCGCCGCAGCAGGGTCTGGTCGGCACGCACGATGCCGTGCCCGGCCAGCCGCACCTTGATGTCGCGGTCCGCGGCCACGGCCTCGAAATACTCCGCTACCTTGTCGAGTTCGGCGCGCGCATCCAGCGCGCGCACCTTCATGGCGACCTGTGCGTGATCGGCGCGGGCGAGAAACAGCATGTTCTCGATCATGCGGGCGAGGCGCTCGTATTCTTCCAGGTTGGACTCGAGCAGGTTTTCGTATTCCTGCACCGGGCGGCTGTGGCCGAGCGTGACCTGGGTCTGGCCGATCAGGTTGCTAATCGGGGTGCGGAAATCGTGCGCCAGATCGGCCGAGAACTCTGAGAGCCGGTGGAAGCTGTCTTCCAGACGGGCAAGCATGTCGTTGAGCGCGTCGACGAGCGCGCGCAGCTCGGTGGGTGCCTGCCCGGCGTCGAGACGCGTGGCGAGCCTGCTCATGGTCACGGCGGAGGCGTCTTCGGCCATGCGCCGCAGCGGCCGCAGGCCGCGCCGCGCCAGCAGGTAGCCAAGGCCGGCCGCCACCGCGGCCCCGCACAGCGTCGCCCACAGCATCTGCGACTGGTAGGCTTTCATCAAGGCGACACGGTAGCCGGCATCGCGCAGCACCACGATCTCGACGGTGCGTTCGCTATCGCCGAGCTGGCCCAGCGCGGCGATGCCGCGCGAGGCCACGCCGTTGCGGGGGTACCAGGTCCGCAGCAGCGTCTTGTCCGGCGCCGCGGTGGCCGGCAGCACCGGGAGTACCGGCACCGGCTCATGGCGCGGATTGAGCGTCACCAGGGGCTCGCCCTGACTGCCACGTACCAGCAGGATCAGGCCTTCGTGGCCGAGCGCGAGATCGGCGAAGCGATGCGTGTCGGCGCGGACCTCGGCTTCGGTGCTGACTTCGCGCAGCAGATGGCGCACCAGCAGCACTTCGCCGACCAGTTCGCCTTCGTCGCGCTCCTGCAACTGGGTAGCGAGCGCGCTGGCCAGGTAGGTGCCCACCGCCACCAGAATGGCCACGGTCGCCGCGCCATAGGCCAGCGCCATGCGGGCAGTGAGCGAAGCGGGCAGGCGCAGCACGGAACGCATCATGACGCCCGGATCATTGCGTATCCTCGTCCTCGAGCACGTAGCCCATGCCGCGACGGGTATGGATCAGCTTGCGGGGAAAAGGATCGTCGACCTTGGCGCGCAAGCGCCGGATGGAGACATCGACGACATTGGTGTTGCTGTCGAAGTTCATGTCCCACACATGGGAGGCGATCAGCGAGCGCGACAGCACTTCGCCACGGCGGCGCGCCAGCAATTGCAGCAGCGTGAACTCCTTGGAGGTCAGTTCGAGCTTCTGCCCGTCGCGCGTGACGCGGCGCTTGACAGTGTCGATCTGCAGGTCCGCCACCTCGATCAGTTCGCTCTCGCGCAGCGGTCCGCGCCGCAGGATGGTGCGGATGCGCATGACCAGTTCGGCAAAGGCGAAGGGCTTGACCATATAGTCGTCCGCGCCGAGCTCCAGGCCCTTGAGGCGGTCTGACAGTTCGTCGCGCGCGGTGAGGAACAGCACCGGCGTATCGCGCTCGCGGCGCAGCTCCTGCAACACCTTCCAGCCGTCCATGCCAGGCAGCATGACATCGAGCACGATGAGGTCGTACTCCTGCCCGCGCGCGTGGGCAAGCCCGTCCACGCCGTCGCGCGCGAGGTCCACCACGAAGCCGGATTCACCCAGGCCCTTGCGCAGGTAATCCCCCGCCTTGGGCTCGTCTTCCACAATCAGTATGCGCATTTCCATTCACTCCTGGCCAGCCAGCGGCTGTCCACCATCCCTCGCGCCGCTCGCAACACACCGACACGCTATACGAGGATTCGCAACGATGGCCGAAGATGTCAGCATTGTCATGTTGGCGTCATGGTCGCGCGGCTTTCAATGCAGGTACAATACCGCATCCATTTTCGCCCGGCCTCGATGAAACGCCTCCTGAGCTGCTTCCTGCTGTGTCTTGCCATGATCGCGCTGCCCGCACAGGGTATCGCGGCGGCAGTCATGATGGTGTGCAGCACGGCGCAGTCGATCCAGGCATCGCCCGGGGCGCTCATGCCGGCCGATTCGCCGGCCATCGACTCCATGATGCTGCGCCACGCCGCCATGAAGTCACAGGCGGAAGCGGCCCTGGCCGGCCATGCCGGCGCGCACTGCGAGGAAACGACGGCCGCGCCGCACGACGTGGACGATATGGCGGATGCCGCCGCCCACCCGGCCCATCCCGATCACCATGCCAAGAGCCACCACGCCGGGCACGGCGCCAACGGCACTTGCAGCGCATGCTCGGCATGCGCGCTCGGCGCGGTAATGCCCACCGTGCTGCCCGAACTCGCGCTGGCCAGCCACGGCCACGCTGCCCCCCAGGCCGCGCTCGCGGCCTTCTCGGGTTTTCTCCCCGCTCCCTCCGACCGTCCCCCCGCCGCACGCTGCTGACACCCGAGGTGCGTCCATCGCACGCTCGCTGAGGTTCGTCTTGCCCCGCGCCGACCATGGCGCAATCCACGAACACTGAGGTTGTCATGCATTTCGTCCGCTTTATGGCGGCAGCGTGCCTGCTGCTCGGGCCGGCCCTGTCATCGGCCCAGCCCGGCAGCGGCGCCAGCGCCAACGCCGCCTCCAGCCCGGCCGCGCCCGCCGATCCACTCGATCCCGGCGCACCCGTGCCGTCCTTGCCATCGCTGGACGTCCTGGCTGGCTACCTGCCATTCCAGGCCCAGGCCGTGGCGCCCTGGCGCCAGACCAATGCGCAGGTAGCACCAGGCGCGCTCCCCGCAAAGGCATCCGATGCCCCCGCAGCCACGCCAGGGCCGGCAGCGCCAGGCAACGGCGGCGGCAGCGCGTCCGCTCCCGGCGGCCACGCCCGCCATCACTGAGGAAGCCGCATGTTTCTCTCCATTCCAGGGTGCTTGCGGGCGGCCGTGGCTACTTGCGCCCTGCTGCTGGCCGGCTGCGCCAGCTTCAGCGACGACGGCGGCTTCGGCACTGCTGCCACTGCTGCGCGCGAACGGCTGGGCACGGACGCGCTGTGGATCCGCTCCGACCAGGAGCGCGCCGACGCCTACCAGCGCACCCGGTCGCTGCTGGCGCAGCCGCTCGATGCAGACAGCGCGGTGCAGGTCGCGCTGCTCAACAACGCTGGCCTGCAGGCCGCATTCGCCGAACTCGGCATCTCGGAGGCCGAATACGTGCAGGCCACGCGCCTGCCCAATCCCGGCTTCTCCTTCAGCCGCACGCGCCAGGGCGACGACCTGAAGATCGAACGCGCCATCGCGGTGGGCCTGGTCAACCTGCTGACGCTGCCGCTGGCGGCGCGCATCGAGCAGGACCGCTTTGCGCAGACCCGGCTGGCGGTGGCCGACAGCCTCCTGCGGCATGCATTCGAAACACGCAAGGCCTTCGTCAACGCGGTCGCCGCGGAACAGGCGGTGCGCTATGCCGAACAGGTCAGGCACGCGGCCGAGACCGGCGCGCTGTTCGCCCGCGATCTTGCGCGCGCGGGCAACGTCAGCTCCCTGGACCATGCACGCGAACAGGCCTTCTATGCCGACGCCACCACCCAGCTCGCCCGTGCGCGCCAGCAGGCGCTGGCGGCACGCGAGCAATTGACGCGCCGCCTCGGCCTGTGGGGCAGCGGCGCGCAGTACCGCCTGCCGGAGCGCCTGCCAGACCTGCCGAAGGCGCGCCCCGCACTCGCCGACCTCGAAGGCTATGCAGTAGGCAATCGCCTGGACCTGCAGGCCGGCCGCGTGCAGCTGGAGAGCCTGGCGCGTTCGCTCGGCCTCACGCGCGCCACGCGTTTCATCAGCGTGATCGACGTGGCTTACCTGCGCAACTCCGAAACGGCCAAGCCCACCGAAAGCGGCTATGCCATCAATCTCGAGATCCCGCTGTTCGACTGGGGCGGCGCGCGCGTGGCGCGCGCCGAGGCGGTCTATATGCAGGCGGCCAGCCGGCTGGCGGAAAACGCGATCAACGCCCGCTCGGAAGTCCGCGAGAGCTACGCCGGCTATCAGGCCCGCTACGATATCGCGCGGCACTACCGCGACGAGGTGGTACCGCTGCGCAAGCGCATCTCCGACGAAGCCCTGCTGCGCTACAACGGCATGCTGCTCAGCGTGTTCGAGCTGCTGTCGGACGCGCGCGAGCAGGTCAACGCCGTCAATGGCTACCTCGACGCGCTGCGCGAATACTGGCTGGCCGAAACCGAGCTGCAGGCCGCGCTTGGCGGCCGCCTGCCCGACGGCGCAGGCGCGCCAGCCAGGCCACCGGCCGCAGCGGCTCCGGCGCGCCCGCCTTCCCTGCCCTCCGCACCGTCTTCCGTGGCCGCCGCCCGCCCGGAAAGCGCAGCCCTGCCCAAAGGAAACTGAACATGGTCACCCGACGACAATTCCTGCATGGCTCCGGCGCCGCCATGCTCGGCGCGGCGCTGGTGTCGCGCGCCGGCGCGGCGATGCTGCCCGAGGCACCGCTGCAATCGAGCACGGCCACGCAGCCGCCGCTGCAGCCCGCCTCCGGCAGGCCCTACAACCCGGTGGTCACGCTCAATGGCTGGACCCTGCCGTGGCGCATGCGGCAAGGCTGGAAGGAGTTCCACCTGGTGGCCGAGCCGGTCGAGCGTGAGTTCGCCCCGGGGATGAAGGCGCACCTGTGGGGCTACAACGGCCAGAGCCCGGGGCCAACCATCGAATGCGTGGAAGGCGACAAGGTGCGCATCTTCGTCACCAACAAGCTGCCGGAGCACACCACGGTGCACTGGCACGGCATCATCCTGCCGGCCGGCATGGACGGCGTGGGCGGCCTGTCGCAGCCGCATATCCCGCCGGGCAAGACGTTCGTCTACGAATTCGAGATGAAGCACGCCGGCACCTTCATGTACCACCCGCACTCCGACGAGATGGTGCAAATGGCCATGGGCATGATGGGCTTCCTGGTGGTGCATCCGAAAGACCCGGCACAGATGCGGGTGGACCGCGACTTCGTGTTCCTGATCTCGGCCTACGACATCGATCCGGGCTCCTACACCCCGCGCGTGGCGGAGATGACCGATTTCAACATGTGGACGTGGAACAGCCGCGTGTTCCCGGGCATCGACAGCCTGCCCGTGCGCCTGGGCGACCGGGTGCGCATCCGCTTCGGCAACCTGACCATGACCAATCACCCGATCCACCTGCACGGCCACCGCTTCGAAGTCAGCGGCACCGACGGCGGCTGGGTGCCGCCGTCCGCGCGCTGGCCCGAGGTCACCACGGACGTGGCCGTGGGCCAGATGCGCGCGATCGAGTTCGTGGCCGACAATCCGGGCGACTGGGCCTTCCACTGCCACAAGTCGCATCACACCATGAACGCCATGGGACACCAGGTGCCGACCATGATCGGCGTCAAGCAGAAGGACCTGGCCAAGCGCATGAACGCCCTGGTGCCGGACTACATGGCGATGGGCGAAGCCGGCATGGCGGACATGGGCGGCATGGAGATGCCGCTGCCGGACAACACCCTGCCGATGATGACCGGGCAGGGTCCGTTCGGGCCCATCGAAATGGGCGGCATGTTCAGCGTGCTCAAGGTGCGCGCAGGGCTCGGCCGCGACGACTATCGCGATCCGGGCTGGTACCGCCACCCCAAGGGCACGGTCGCATTCGAATACACCGAGGCAAAAGGCGCAGGCAAATGACCAGACCGATGAGCAAACTGAAATCCCGCGCGGCAGCCGCGCTGCTGGCCGCAGCGAGCGTCTTCGCATGGTCCCCGGCGTTTGCCGCGGGCGACCATGCCGGACACCATGCCAGCGAGGGCGGCGACGCAATCGGCCAGCCTGGCGATGCGTCCAGGGTCAGCCGCACCATTGTCATCGACATGAGCGACGACATGCGCTTCACGCCGTCGGAGATCGCCGTCCGCGCCGGCGAAACCATTCGTTTCCTGGTGCGCAATGCCGGCCGGCTGCGCCATGAGATGGTGATCGGCAGCGACGCCGACCTCAAGGCCCACTACGCCGCCATGCTGAAGATGCCCGAGATGGAACACGCCGACCCCAATGCCGTCACGCTCGATGCCGGCAAGAGCGGCGAACTGGTCTGGCACTTCACGCGCGGCGGCCGCGTGCCATTCGCCTGCCTGCAACCGGGCCACTTCGACGCCGGCATGCGCGGCCAGATCCGCGTGCGCTGATTACCCCGAACGCCAACGAACAAGGAACAAGGAACAAGGAACCGACATGAAACCCAGCACATCCCTGATCGCCCTGCTCGCGCTGCTGAGCGCCCCGGCCGCGCTGCCCGCGATGGCGGCCGACGCAACCGGCGCGGCCACCGCCAGCGCCACTGCCGCGGCACCGGCCCCGATGACCGAAGGCGAAATCCGCAAAGTGGACGCCGCTGCCGGCAAACTCACCATCAAGCATGGCCCTATCGCCAACCTGGACATGCAGGCGATGACGATGATCTTCCGCGTGCAGGATCCCGCCATGGTCGGGCGGGTGAAGGAAGGCGACCGGGTGCGGTTCAGCGTGGCGCGCGTGAATGGCGCGCTGACGATCACGGCGCTGGAAGTGGAAGCGGCGGCGCAGTAGGCGCGCGCGCCGTTATCCGCTGCCAGTCCCCCGGGCTATTCGACCCGGAAGAATTCCATCGACTGCCCGGCGTTCACCGCGCGCTGCAGCCATTCCGGCCGCTCCCCGGTGCCGTCCCAGCTCTGGCCGAGGGCGTTGCGGTAAAGGGGCGTGGCGGGCCTGGCGACCGCCAGCGATTGTGGCGCCTCCACGACCTCTGCCGCTTCGGCGTCCGGTTCGTCCTGCTCCTGCAGCGATGCGGGAAAGCAACCAGCTTCGACCAAATCTTCGAGCGTGAGGCCGTGGCGATCCATCTGCTCACGGACCCACGCCGCCGCGGCTACTCTGGCTTCATCAGACTCTGACATGACTTTCGTAATTGACTTTGCCGGCGAGGATGGGCCGGCAAAGGGAAGGAAGGGGGCAATCCGGGCGGGTCGAGCCGCGCCTGTAGGCGAGGATTTTACAGGGTCTTGCGCCAATGCTGGAGCAGACATTTCCTACGGCATATTTCACGGCCCTGCGCGCGCCGCCATGGCAGCATCCTTCACGCACCCGGGTGCACGTACCGCCCCATGCCGAGGCAGGCGGCGCGAACCCGGTTCGGCGTGTCCGGGTATACGCCAGGAAGGATGGCCCCGTAGGTCCACCTCCACCGCACCAGCCCGAACCGCCACTGCGCTGGCGAAGCCGCACAGCGGCGGCGCCGGCATGCGGCGTGGCCTGCGCCCGCCCGCGCATGCTTGCGCGTGCACTGGCTCAGGGCACCCACCAGTAACGCGTGACATGGAAGAAAATCGGCGCAGCGAACACCACCGAGTCGAGCCGGTCGAGCATGCCGCCATGGCCCTGGATCATATGGCCCCAGTCCTTGATGCCGCGGTCACGCTTGATGGCCGACATCACCAGCCCGCCGAGGAAACCCATCAAGGCAATCACCAGCGCGATCAGGCCGGCCTTCCAGGGCGATCCATAGGGCGTGATCCACCACAGCGAAGCACCCAGGGCGGTAGCGCTGGCCACGCCGCCGACAAAGCCTTCTACGGTCTTCGACGGTGACAGCAAGGGCGCGATCCTGGTCTTGCCGAACAGCTTGCCCCAGACATATTGCAGGACGTCGCTGCCCTGCACCACGATCACCAGGAAGGCGATCAGCAGCAGGTTGCGGTCCTCGAAGCCCGGGATCGGCAAGGTCAGCAGCGCAGGCACGTGGGATATGCAGAACACGCAGATCATCACCGCCCATTGCACGCCCGCGCAACGCTCGAGGAAGCGCGTGGTCTCGGCCGAGAGCGCTGACAGGATGGGCAGGATCAGGAAGGCATAGACCGGGATCAGGATGGAGAACAGCCCGTACCAGCTGATATAGACCAGTACATATTGGAGCGGCAGGAAGACAAAGAATGCGGCCACGATGGCGCGATGATCGCCGCGCCGGGTGGTGGTGATGGTGACGAACTCGCGCAGCGCGAAGAACGACAGCAGGTAGAACAGCACGATGATGGCGGTGCGCCCCAGCATGAACGCCACGCCGAGCACGCCGATCATCCACCACCACGCGGATACACGTGCGCCCAGGTTGTCGATCACCGCGTGCGGGCGGCCTCCGGCAATGCGCCAGCGCAGCACCGCCGTCACGGCGGAGGCCAGTACCAGCACGCCGAACACCGCGGCGAACAGCACCCACGTCTCGCGCAGTACGTTCGAATAAGATTGGATCATGGTCCCTACTCCAGCGCCGGCGCCAGCGACAGCAGGCCGGCACGGCAACGTGCCAGGAAATCGTCCTTGCTCTCTTGCTCGCCGAGGGTGAGCGGCTTGCCGAAGGTAACCGTGCACAGCAGCGGCACCGGCACGATCTCACCCTTGGGCATCACGCGGTTGAGGTTGTCGATCCACACCGGCACGAACTCGACGCTGCCGCACACGCGCGCCAGGTGATAGATGCCGCTCTTGAACGGCAGCAGCCGTTCATCGGTGGTATTGCGCGTGCCTTCGGGAAACAGGATCAGCGAATCTCCCCGCAGTACCGCTGTCTTCATCAGCGCGACCGGATCGGCAGCCGGGTCGCCACCCTGGCTGCCCTTGGTGCGGTCGATCAGCAGGGCATTGAAGACATCCCGCCCGATGAAGCGGCGCACGGCGGACTTGTCCCAGTAATCCGCGCCAGCCACCGGCCGCGTCAACGAGCGCAGGTCCGGCGGCAGGCAACCCCAGATCAGCACGAAATCGCCGTGGCTGCTGTGGTTGGCGAAGTAGATGCGCTGCACGGCTGCCGGCAGGCAACCGTTCCAGCGCGCCTGCATGCCCGTCAGCAGGCGAGCGAACAGGATGATGGCGCGTGCCACCAGCTTGGAAATCCACATTGCACGTTATCTCAGCAGGAGTAGCAACAGCGCCGCCAGCAATTGCAGGGCGGCCAGCACCGCGGCCCAGTGAAGCAAGCGCAGCGCGCCGCGGGCGCGCTCCACCAGATTCCGGCTGGCGGCGCCGGGGACGCCGGGCTTCAGCCAGCCCAACTGCCGCAGCGCGCGATCCAGTGCCGCCAGCGGCGCGCTACTGCCCGCCAGGCCACCGGCGTCGCTATCCGCCATCACATCGGCCAGCACCTTGAACAGCCGGCAATCGATGGTGACGCGCACGAGCAGCCACAACTGTACGGCGCCGGACAGGGCGGCCACGATCCCCAGCGCGAGATAGACCATGCCCGCCGGCGACAGCGTGCCGGCCAGCAGTACGTTGATCAGCGCCAGCACCAGCCCGGCCCATGTCAGCCTGGTCGCGGCTTCCAGCCCGCCCGCGGTGGCCTGCGCCACCCAGTGCGCGGCGGCGGCATCGCGCCTGCCGCCGTCGTTCAGGCCGTCGTCATCCATTGCGCTCGCCATGGCCCGTTCCTTCCGAAGACTGCGCCGCCTGCCTGCGGCCGATGAAATCCGCCAGCGCCGCGACGCTGTCCGCGCGCAGCACCACTTGCGGTCGCCCCTTGCGCAGCAGGGCCAGCGGCTCATCGACGGCGCGCGCACCGGTGCGTGCGGCCAGCCAGGCCGCGGCCACCAGTGCGCTGCGCGAATAGCCCAGCGCGCAGCAGACCAGCACCGTGCGGCGCTCGCCATGCCAGGCTTCCAGTATGGCCACCGCTTCGTCCAGTTGCGCGGGCGGCGGCACGGTGAGGTCCAGCACCGGCACGCAGCGATAGGGGATGCCGGCGGGCGCGAGCCGCGGCAATTCCGCGGTCAGGTCCAGCACCGCCTGCGCGCCAAGCCGGCGCAGCCCGCCTGCGTCGGGGAAGCGGCCCACCCAGATACCGGGCACGATCTCGCTGGCCTGCGGCCGGCCGCGCGTCCACCAGCGCGAATTGGCAAAGGCGCCAAGCTGGTACGGCGCCAGCACCCACCGCGCCGCCATCGGCATGCTGCCGTCGGGCCCTTTCTGGAACAACGCAGGCAACCCCCGCCGGTAGATCGCTGCCACGCAGGCCAGCGCCAGCGCCAGCCAGCCAAGCAGCAACGCCGCCAGGGCCGAGGCTGGCAGCACCGCCAGCGCCAGCGCGCCGGCCCCCAGGGCGCCGGCGGCGTAGCGCACGGAAAGCTGGCGCGTGCGCACCCCGCGCCCGGCCACGCCCCGCCGCTCGCCCTGCCCCAGCGGGAAGAGGAAGACGCAGAACCAGCCCACCAGCCAGCCGGTCGGCAAATCGATGGCATGGTGCTGGTAGGTGGTCAGCACCGAGATGCCGATCAGCGCGAACCACACATGCAGCAGCCAGCGCCAGGCACCGCGCGCATGCATGGCATAGGCCACCCACAGGATCACCAGCAAGCTGATATGCAGCGACGGCGCCTGGTTGAACGGCTTGTCGAAGCCGCCCAACAGCGCAAACAGACGGCCCGGCAAGCCGTCCGCCGGCGGGCGCTCGAAGGCAAAGCGCAACGGAAACGCGATGAAGCAGGCCACCGAGATCAGTTGCGCCGCCAGCAGCCGCCTGGCATGCGTGATGAGCGCCGCGCGCGTGCGCCACAGGAAGAAGGACAGGCCGTAGAGCAGATCGATCGACCAGTACGGCACGATGCTCCACGGTACGAAGGGAATATGCCGTTCCCACCCGAAGTAGAAATACGGCACGTCCGCGCGCAAGCTGGCCAGCCAGTTGGCGAAGCCGTAGGAAGAGAAAAACAGCACGCCCATGGCGCAGAGCAAGGCCAGCGCCAAACCCCACGGACGGGTTTCGGCAACGTCCATGCGCGGCGCCGTGCCTGCGCTGCCGCCTTCGGCCTGCTGCTGGAACATCACGCGACCCTGCGCGCCAGGCTGACCGTGAAGATGCCCCACGGATCGATGCGCTGCGCGATCTTCTCGAAGCCCGCCTGGCGGACCAGTTCGTCCATCTCGGCCTGCGAGCGGCGCCGCATGACCCAGGCCGAACCTGCGCGGTGACTGGTCAGCGCGCGCGCGATGAACTCCAGCTGCGGATGCCAGGGCTGCCCCGTATAGACCAGGTAGCCGCCCGGCGCCACCGCCCGGGCGAGGCCGCCCAGCGAGCGCGCCACCATGGCGTTGTCGCCGAACAGCTCGTACAGGCCGGAGACGATGGCCAGCGTGGGTGCCGGGTCGAGCGCGGCAAGCCCGTCACCGTCGAATGCATCGCCCTTCTCGAAGCGTGCGATATCCGCCAGGCCCTTGCTGCGGATGAGTGCGCGGCCTTGCTTGACGTTGATGTCGCTGTAGTCGCGCAGCAGGATGCTCTGCACGTGCTGCGCGGCGGAGCCGTTGAACACCTTGGCGGCAAGGGCCTCGAGCACGTAGCGGCCGTGGCCCGCCGCGATATCGACGATCCGCACCGGCACGCCGGCGGCACGCAGGGTGCCGATGGCCTGGCCAAGCAACTCCTCGACATGCACCTTGCGCTGGCGGATGCCGCGCCAGCCGATAGCGTCCAGGTAGCCGCGGTCGATCAGCGGTCCGATCCCGAACCTGCCCTGCGCCTTGTTGCAGTAGACGTAGTCCAGCGTGGAGCCCGAGTCGAAACCGGTCTGCTGCCCGAGGCGTACGCCGTCCGACAGCAGGCCGCCGAACTTCAGGCCGGCCCGTGTCAGGGCCCAGTACATGCCGGCCGGGCCGGCTGCGGGCCGGCCCAGGCGGTCGGACTCGTCCTTGAAGACGCCCCTGCGGTCCGCATCGAGCAGCGAGACTGGCGCCGACGGCATCTCGAACTCGCGCACGATAAAGCGCCGCGCGGCCGTCACGGCTTGCGCCCGGTCGCGCTCGCCAAGGGTGTCGTGATAGAAGCCGTCCAGCACGATACGCTCTTTCACGCCCGAGCCAAGCCGTTCGAAAAAGGCGTCCTGTGGCGCGCGGTGCACCACCCAGTCGGCGCCCGAGATCAGCAGCTGCGTGGGCACCGTGATGGCGGCCGCGTCGGCCACGATACGCTCGGCGGTCTCGTAGAGATCGAGCAGGATATTGACGGCGATCGGGCGCGTGATGAGCGGATCCTGCTGGTAGCTGGCAACGCGCTCCGGATCGTGCGTCAGGAACCTGGCCTTGACGTAGCTGTTGACGAAGAACTTGCCGCGCAGCTTGTGCATCAGCTTCAGTCCAGGCCGTGCCAGCGGTATGTAGAGCTTGACCTTGAATGCCGGCGAGGCCAGCACCAGGCAGCGGATCCGTGGCGCGTAGTCATGCACCCAGGTGGACACCAGTACCGCGCCGACGCTTTGCGCCACCACGGCGATGCGGCTGACCGGAATGCCATGCACGGCGGCGATGTGGTCGACGAAGGTCTGGATATCGCGCACCGACGTCGCCAGGCTGGGACTGTATCCGCGCTCGCCCGGCGAACGCCCGTGACCGCGCGCATCCCATGCGAAGAAGGCGTGTCCCGGCAGGTCAAGCTCATCGACCAGGTGGGCGATGCGCCCGGAGTGCTCGTGGCCCCGGTGGAACAGCACCACGGCACCCTGCGGCGCGTCATCCCTGGCTGGCCAGTGGCGGTAGAACAGCGACTGCCCGTCATGGGTCTCGAACTGTGCCTCGACGGCGGAACGCCCGGTTTGACTGTCCACGTAGGTTCACTCCACGGGTTGGGAAGACGGTTCGGTGCGTGGCGGCTGCGTGCGTGCGCTGCGGGCCTGCGTGCCCTCGGCCACCCCGCGGCGTACCCGGTTGGCAATGGTCAGCAGCGACAGCACGGCCAGCAGCACAAATAGCCAGTGCGCCAGCGGGGCCAGTCCACGGCCGAGACCGACCCACAGCCCCAGCGCGCCCAGCACCAGGGCGCGATCGCTCTTGCCAAGCGGGCCGTCATAGCGGCGGCTGGCCCCGGCCAGCGGGCCGATCAGGCCCGCGCATTCGACAATCACCGCCAGCACGGCAAACACCATGACCTCGCCGGCACCGAACGGGGCCACCATGGCAAACGGCAGGATCAGCGCAAGATCGGAGACGATATCGCCCAGTTCATTGAGATAAGCCCCCAGCACGCTTTGCTGGCCGTGTTCGCGCGCGAGCATGCCATCGATGGCATTGAGCGCCATGCGCAGGAACAGCCAGAGCGGCATCAGCAGGAATACGCCCGGAAGCCAGGCCAGCGCTGCCGTCAGCGCGCCGATCACCAGGGAGCCCGCGGCGGCGGCGAGCGTGACCTGGTTGGCCGTGACGCCACGCGCGGCAAGATGCTTCACCAAGGGCCGCAGCAGAGCCTGGAACTTCGGTTTGATCTGGTAAAGCGTCATGTTTGCGGCCGTTTCAGGCCTTATGTTTTCTGCTTCATCAATGATGGTGCGGCCGTGAGCCGCGTGCGCCCCTGTCTCCGAAGCGTCCAGAAGCGTCCAGAATCGTCCCGAGACACCTTCCCGTGTGCAGCACGCCCCACAATCGCGCAAGGATAGCGTGATTGCGCATTTCCGCCAATCATTAAGAATTTATGAGATTTTTGGCACATTTTCGACACGATTGGGCGCGGTACCGCCACGACGCGCACTTACATGATTGGAGAAGCGGCGCCGGATCGCAATAGAAGGAATGCCTGAGGAGCGTATTGCGCCAACCGCCCGGGAAGGACTCGGCCCGCGCGGCGGCGTCGCCGGGTGCAGCCACGCGGGCTGAAAGCCGGGATGATGCATGACAGCATTGTCATGCGGGGGTCATGTTGCCGTGGCCGCCGTCTTTCTAGACTTGCCTCCAAGGTCGATCGATGGCGATCGGCAAATCCTCGGAGAAGAACGATGCGTACTTTCAAGCAAGCCATGCTGCTCGCCGCCACGGCCGCCACGCTGGCCGGCGCGGCCGGTTTCGCCAGCGCCGCCCCGCGCAGCGTGGATCCCTACCTCGACGGCGCGGCCGCGGGGCAGCCGCGGGATGCAGGCGCGCAAGGCGTCAGCAACCACGGGACGCGCGACCCGTTCACCGATGGCGGCGGCAACATCAGCCCGCGCAACCCCTTCAGCGACGGCGCCCGCACCGGYCCGCGCGACAGCTTCACCGACGGCGTGTGAGCGCGCTCATTGCCGCCCGGCCCTCGCCGGCCGACGGCACGTGCTCAGCGGATCTGGCCGTAGATGCGGCGGGCCTGCTCGGCCGACGCTAGCGGGCGGCCCAGGGTCCGCGCGCCATCCGCAGCCTGCCCGACGAGCGCCGCGTTGCCTGGCGCGGTGCTGCCGTCGCGCAGCTTCAGGTTGTTCTCGAATCCCACCCGCACGTGGCCGCCGAAGGCAGCCGCGGTGGTCACGCAGGCATTCTCCTCGCGGCCGAAGGCGCAGATCGCCCACGGCAACGTACCGTCGAACACCTGCAGGAACGGCAGCAGGTCGCGCGGCGACGAAACCTGTCCGGCCGAGTACCGGCCCAGCACAAACAGCACCGACCACGCGCCCGGCGGCACCAGCCCCCGGGCGCGCAGCGCTTGCCAGCGCTCCACGTCGGCCGCGTCGTACAGGATGATCTGCGTCATCACGCGCTCCTGCGCCAGCCAGGCCAGGAACGCGGCCAGCTCGGTTTCGGCGATATCCGGCACCGCGATTTCGCGCAGTCCGATCGACACCGCCTCCGGACGCAGTTCGCGCACCATGGCGATCTGCTCGGCGGCGCGGTAGATGCCGGCCGCCTCGCTGGTCACCTGCACCAGCAACTCATCGCCCACCGCCTGCTTCACGGCGGCCAGCGCCTCGCGGTAGAGCTGGGCATCGAGGGAATGGCGGCCGTCGGGCTGGCGCACATGCATGTGCATCATGGCCGCGCCCGCGTCCAGGCAGGCGCGAGCCTCGGCCGCCAGCGCGGCCGCGGTGGTCGGCACCGCCTGGTGGTCGGCGGCGGTCTTGTACGCGCCGTTCGGTGCTACGGTAATGATCAGCGGCGAATCCGCCAGCAGGGCTTGTTCGGTCATGGTGCGCTCGGTATGGATGGCGTGTGCGGGATAAGGTCTAGGTTCGGATCAGGGCTCGATCGCGGGCAACTCGGGCGCGATCAGGTCGAGCCCCGCGCGCAGCAGCCGGTCATAGCGCTCCCGCTCGGCCGCGATGGCCTGCGGCGTCCACTGGTAGAAGCCTTCGCCGGTCTTCATGCCGTGGCGGCCGTCCGCCGCCCGCTCGGTCAGGCAGCGCGCCGGCTCGGCGGCATTGCAGAAGGTAGGGTACATGGTCGCGCCCGCCGCGGCATGCACGTCGATGCCGGCGTGGTCGCGCTGCATGACGGGCCCGGCCGCCAGGAAGCGGAAGCCAAAGCCAAAACGCACCGCCGCGTCCACATCCTCGGGCGAGGCGATGCCACGGTCGATCAGATCGAACGCCTCGCGTGACAAGGCGTGCTGCAGGCGGTTGGCCAGGAAGCCCGGCAGGTCCTTCTTCACCTTCACGGGCACCATGCCGCAGCGCCGCATGAACGCGATCAGCGCGTCTGCGCCAGTTTCRGCACTCCCCGCCCCCATCACCACTTCCACCAGCGGCACCAGGTGCGCCGGCATGAAGAAATGCAGGCCGAGCATGCGCTCGCGCGTGGCCAGGCCCTCGCCGATGGCGCTGATGGGGAAGCTGGAACTGTTGCTGGCGAGAATGGCGTCGGAGCGCGCCCGCTGAACCAGGTCGGCAAAGAGGGCACGCTTGATGTCCAGCCGCTCGGGTATGCATTCGATCACCAGGTCGACCGTGTTCCAGTCGATCGCATCAAGCGACGCAGCCACCGCCAGCCCGGACATGCCGGCCTCGGCGTCCGGTCCGATGGCGGCGAGATTGGCGCCGACGCGTGTCGATACGGCGGCGGCACGCCCGGCGTCCGGTTCCACCACGGTGGTGCGGCAATGTGCCCGCGCCAGCACGACGGCCACGTCGGCACCCATGGTGCCGCCGCCGACCACCACGGCGTGAGCCTTGCCGGGAGCGGCAAGCGGGAACGTTACGGGGGCGTGTGGCATGGCAGATCCTTTTCTATGACGGCTATGACGGCTTTAGGCGGGCGTTTTACAGTGCGAGCGCCAGTGTAGACAATCCCCTTTGATTGATGAATCAGATTTTTTAGATAAAATGATCTAAAAACGAGATCAATCCAATGAAGATCAACCTGTCGATGCGCGATGTCGAGACCACGCTGGTGCTCGGCCGGACCCTGAACTTCCGCCAGGCTGCCGGCCAGTTGCATCTTTCGCAGTCGGCCTTGTCCACCCAGATCCTGCGCATCGAGGAGTCGCTCGGGGTGCGCCTGTTCGACCGCACCACCCGCACCGTGCGGCTGACCGCGGCTGGCGAAGTCTTCATGCGGCAGGCGGCTGTGCTGCAGGCAGCCTTCCGCGACACCATCGACGCGGTCAGCGGCATTGCCAGCGCGCAGCGGGGCCAGGTCGCCGTGGCCGCCCTGCCCTCGCTCGCCGCACGCCTGCTGCCGCGTGTGCTGATGGCCTTCCGGCGCGACCATCCCAAGGTCGCGCTCAAGGTCTACGACACGCTCTCCGGCCCCGCCTTCGACCTGGTGCGGGCCGGCGAGGTGGACTTTGCGCTGACCGCGGCGGACCCGCAGCAGGCCGATCTGCATTACGAGCCGATGATGTCCGACCGCTTCGTGCTGCTGATCCCGGCCACGCACCCGCTCGCGCAAGGCAAGGGGCCGCTGCGCTGGGCCGATACGGTGGACGCCGAGCATGTGTCGATGACCCATCCCAGCAGCGTGCGCCAGTACGCCGAGTGGGCCTTCCTGCAGAACCGCATCCGCTTCCAGCCGGGCTTCGAGGCCGAGCACCTGGCCACCATCGCGGCCATGGTCGAATGCGGTTTTGGCGTGGCCGCGCTGCCGGAGATCGCGGCCGGCACGGTGCGCCAGCCCGGCATCGTCGAGCGCCTGCTGACCGCGCCGGTGACGGAGCGCTCGATCGGCCTGGTGACACCGCGCAACCGCAGCCTGTCGCCGGCCGCGACTGCGCTGGCGAGCGTGCTGCGGGCCCATCTGGCGCAGGCCGGTGGTGGCGTGGCGCAGGCCGGCTGAAGCCGCCCGGGCCAATCCGCAAGCAAACCGTACAGCGCTTGAAAGCGCCCGGCGATTCGGGGTATGGTCGGAGCCAGCCGCCGTCCAAGGATCCCGCAGTGACATCATCTCCAGCACCACCAGCATCAGCGCCAGAATCTGCGCCAGCACCAGCGCCGTACCGGGCCGCGCCAGCGTTGCGGAGTCGCGCTTGAATATCGTCGTCGACGTCCTGATCCTGGCCGGCGCCCTGCTGGCCATCGTGGCCGTGGTGCAGGTGGCCGCGGCCAGGCTGTCGCTGCCGGAATCCACCCTGCTGTCGGCCATCGGCATTGCCATCGGCGCGGGCTACGTGGCCATCGATGCCTCCGCCCCGCAGTTCGCCTGGCACTTCCTCCATCCGCTGATCGATCCGGCCCTGCCGCCCGAGGCCTATCTGTGGATCTTCCTGCCGCCGCTGCTGTTCCACGCCGCGCTGACCGCCGACGTGCGCAACATGCTGCCGGACGCGGCGCCCGTCCTGCTGCTGGCCATCGTGGCGGTGATCGTGGCCACCGGCGTGATCGGCCTGGTCACCGCGCTGGCCAGCGGCGCCAGCCTGGTGGTGTGCCTGCTGCTCGGCGCCGTGGTCGCCACCACCGACCCGGCCGCGGTGATTGCCATCTTCCGCGACGTGGGCGCGCCGGCCCGGCTGATCCGGCTGGTCGAAGGCGAGAGCCTGCTCAACGATGCCGCCGCCATTGCCATCGCGGGCGTGCTGGTCGCCATGCTGACCGGCCACGGCACCGAGGCCACGCTGGCCGCCGGCCTGCGCGAGCTGGCCTGGTCCTTCGCCGGTGGCGTGCTGTGCGGCATCGTCGCCGGGCGGCTGGTGGCGGACCTGCTGCCGCGCCTGGCCGGACTGGCCATGGCCGAAGGCGCGCTCACGCTGGCGTTGCCCTATCCGCTGTACCTGCTGGCCGAGCAGATGCTCGGCGTGTCGGGCGTGGTGGCCGTGGTATGCGCCGGCCTGATGGTCAGCGCGCTGGGCCCGACGCGGCTGAGGCCGCGCAACTGGCGCCACCTGCGCATGATCTGGGAGCAGTTCGCCGGCATCGCGGGAGCTGTCGTCTTCCTCCTGGCGTCCGTGCGCGTGCCGTCGATGCTGGCCGGGGTGACGCTGCACCACGGCGTGCTGCTGGCGGTACTGGTGCTGGCCGCGCTGGCCGCGCGCCTGCTGGCGCTGTTCGGCCTGCTGCCGCTGCTGTCCTGGCTCAAGCTGAGCGCGCCGATCAACGGCGCCTACAAGCTGGCGATCGCCTGGGGCGGCCTGCGTGGCGCGGTCACGCTGGTACTGGCGCTGGGCATCGCCGAGAACGACGCGCTGCCGATCGAATCACGCCATTTCATCGCCATCCTGGCGACCGGCTTCGTGCTGGTCAGCCTGCTGCTCAACGGCACCACGCTGCGCTGGCTGATCCGCCAGCTCGGCCTGGACCGGCTGTCGCCGCAGGACCAGGCGCTCCAGCGCCAGGCCATCCAGCTCTCCACCGAAGAGGTGGAGGCCACGCTCAACCGCATCGCCGAAACCTTCGGCCTGCCGCCAGCAGCCGCGCGCGAGGTCGCGCTGCAATACCGGCGCGAGATCGAGCTGGGGTCGGTGAAGTTCGATTTCGATAGCGCGCTGTCCGAGCGCGACCGCCTCAGCATCGGGCTGGTCACGCTGGCCACGCGCGAGCGCGAGCTGATCCCGGAATATGGCGACGGCGTGATCTCGGTCGCCAACCTCGATGCCATGGTGCACAACACCACGCGCATGATCGATGCCGCGCGCGAACAGGGGCGCCTGGGCTACAACCGCGCCGCGCGCCACATCCTGGATTACCAGCGCGGCTACCGCGTGGCGCTGTTCCTGCACCAGCGCCTGTCGATCGACCGGCCGCTGGCGCGCGCGCTGGCCGACCGCTTCGAGCTGCTGGTGTGCCGCCAGACGGTGCTGGAACGCCTGCGGCAATACAACCGCTCACTGCTCACGCCGGTGTTCGGCGCCCGCCTGGCCACGGTGCTCGACGGCGTGCTGGGAGACCGGACCAAATCGGTGCAGGGCGGGCTGGACGAGATGCGCGCCCAGTTCGGCAGCTACACGCTGGCGCTGGAGAAGCGCCTGCTGATGCTGTTCGCGCTGCGCAAAGGACAGCGCTCGCTGGAGGCGATGCGCGAGGAGAATGTGATTTCCAAGGAGGCCCACAACCAGATCGCCCAGGTGATCCTGCGGGCCTGGCAGGCCAACCTGCCGCGGCCACCGCTGCGCAGCGCGTGGGATGACGCCGCAGCGCGTCCGGCACCGCCGGCAGGCCCCGGCCACGCGGCGGCGCCGCCGCCCCGGCGCCAGCCCGAGCCTGAAACACGCGAACCCTATTAGTTCACAGGAAGACGATGTCTTCCTCCAGCGGATAGGCGGCAATGCCGCAACGTCGCACCGTCCGGATCAGCCTGATTGATTTGATTGGAAATACAGATCAGTCGATAGAAAAATTCTGATTCTTCTATCAAGAGGCGCCCCCTACACTCTGCCCTGACGAGCCGGGCGTCCCCGCGCTGCGACCGCAGCGGCCAGCATTCCAACTCATACCATCCCGGCGCAGGAGATCCCCCATGACTGGCTTCCGACGCTCTGTTCGCCGCAGCGTTTCCGCGCCCCGGCGCCATCTGTTGCTCAGCGCGCTGGCCAGCGCCGGCGCCCTGCTGGCGGGCGCCGCCTGCCCCGGCCTGGCTGCCGCCGCCGACTATCCCGCCAAGCCGATCCGCCTCGTGGTGCCCTACCCGCCGGGCGGCGCCACCGACGTGATCGGCCGCACCCTGGCCCAGCATCTTTCCACCGCGCTCGGCCAGCAGGTGGTGGTCGACAACCGCGCGGGCGCGGCCGGCAATATCGGCGCCGAGCTGGTGGCCAAGGCTCCCGCCGACGGCTACACCCTGCTGATGGGCGCGCTGACCAGCCACGCCATCAACGCGGCGCTGTACAAGAGCCGCGTGTCCTACGACATCGAAAAGAGCTTCGCGCCGATTTCGATCGTCGGCAACGTGCCGCTGGTGTTCGTGGTCAACCCCACCGTGAAAGCGGGCAGCCTGCCCCAGCTGATCGCGCTGGCCAAGGCCAGCCCCGGCGCCGTCACATTCGCTTCGGCCGGCAACGGCTCGCCCCAGCACCTGGCCGGCGAGATGTTCAAGCGCATGGCCGGGGTCGACATGCTGCACGTGCCCTACAAGGGCAGCGGCCCGGCCATGACCGACCTGATCGGCGGCCAGGTGCTGAGCATGATCGAAACCGTGCCGGCGGCCCAGTCCTATGTCAAGGGCGGGAAGATCCGCGCGCTCGCCGTCACCACCAGTGAGCGCGTCACCGCGCTGCCTGACGTGCCCACGGCACGCGAGGCAGGCCTCAAGGACTTCGAGGTGAACTCCATGTTCGGCATTGTCGCGCCGGCCGGCACCCCGGCCCCCGTGATCGACCGGATCAACAGTGAACTGAAGAAGATCCTGGCCGAGCCCGAGGTCAAGGCATCGCTGCTCAATCAGGGAGCGATCGCCACCTGGACCACGCCGGCGCAGACCCAGGCGCGCATCAAGGCGGAACTGGCGAAATGGACCGCAGTGATCAAGGAAGCCGGCGTCAAGCCGGACTAAACGCGGAACGAAAGCCGGCCGCAGCGCCCTAAATGGCGGCCGCACCGCCCCGGTGCCGGCCAGCCCACACGGACCGTGGGCATGTTGCAGCTCTTGACTCCGCGTCGAATACGCCTATGCTGACTAGCAGCGATGCTGCGGCGCAGCAGGCTCTGGTGCCGCCTGCGGAATCCCCGCAGGCGCCCGGCATCGCCCTCGGAGATTTTCAATGGCGCAACCCCCTCGCTCCACTTCTGTCGAAGCACACCTGGCGTTCCCGGACCCGTTTTTCGGCCTTGCCGACACATGGACACAAGCAGCGGAGAAGATCGGCGCACTGAACGCGCAAACAGCACAGGCTTTGTTCGCGGAAGGCGCTGAGTATGCGGCCGAAGCCGCGGCACAGCCGTTTACCTTCGGCACGTTCCGCCCGGAAATGGCCGATGTGATGGGCCAGCGCATGGCGGCCTATCTCAACAGCCTGAACGAAATCATCAACGCCGCCCAACTGCAATGGACGCAGGGGCTGCACCAGCAATTCGCCGCCATAAGCGGCAGCGACCCGTTCCAGTGGTGCCTGATGGGCCGCGACTTCCTGCCCGACCAGGGCAACGTGTTGCCGGCCATGGGCGACGCGATGACCAAGTGGGTCACGGCGTACCTGCCTGGCGCGGCGCCATTGCTGCCGGCCCCAGGCAGCAATGGCAGCGGCGCCACGCAGGCATCTGCTTAAGCGCTTGCCGCAGCCGCTCCGCGCTTGCCCTCCCGGCGGTCCTCCTCACTGGCAGGCCGTGCCCGGAACGGGCTTGCCGGAGTTGGTCGCACCCTGGCAGGCATCGCCCACGGCGGTGTCGGAGGACATGTTGCCGTAGGGCCTGAGCTTGCCGGCCACCGTGCAGCAAAAGCGTGGCTCGCTCGGGGCCGGCGCGCTCTTGGTCATGCGCGCCGAGGCCGGCGCCGAGCTTGCGGGAGGAACCTGGGCGGAGCGGGACGCCGCACTCCCGCCGTCGGTGCCATCGTCATCGGGTGGGGCGACGCACTGGCCCTGCTGACAAATCCGTTCCCCTTTGCATTGCATGTCATATTGGCAACCTGCCGCACCCGCGCGCAGCGGCAGCGCTATCGCCAGCGATGTGGCAAACAGCAAGCCCAGCGTTCTCATACACCCTCCTGCACAACCGCCAGCGCGCAATGCCCGCGCCAGGCATCGGCATGCCGTCGTCATGTGATTGCCGGCGCCGGTTGCCGTACTACGTCTTAAGCATAGCCACGCGCACAAGGTGCGGGAAACCTCGCCGCGCGGTACTGTGAGTGCCGTACCACCAAGCCACCCGGCGACGCTTGCCGCGCCTTGCACGACTGCCGGAGATGGCCTGCCGCGATGACCCGCGGCGCGCGCCAACACCGTTTCGGCACTGACCGTGGCCGTGCCGTTCATGCGTCGCGCCCGGCATTTCGAAGTCCTCAACTTCGCTTTCGTGGTCGCCTTCTGCGCCGGCGCACGCATGGTGCTCGACGGCATCGATGAAGCCGCCCGTCCGATCTGGGCGATGCTGGTTGCTGGCCAACGCCCTGATCAAAGCCGACGAAGCCCTCTATGATTCCAAGAGGACCGGCAAGGACAAGTACACCTTCCACCGGGACGCTGACGCGCGCCCGGCCACCACAGGCCCGGCGACCGAACCGGCGGACAGCCGGCAAACGGCAGGCTAGCCCGCCCTTGTCCTGCTTCCCCAACCGAGGATAGCCATGGCCTGCACTACTCTGCTACGCGTCTGCGCGCTGGCCACCTGCTGCCTTTGCGGCAGCGCGACGGCGCAACAGGGCACGGTGATCGTCAACCAGAGCACGACGGTGTCCACGCCCGGCTCGGGCAGCAGCAGCAGCAGCGTGGTCATCGTCAACGGCCAGGTGGTTTCTTCGCAAGAGGCGCTCCGCCCAAGCGGCCCGGAGAAGACCGAGCTGCGCCATCCGGGCGCATTCTCGGGGGTGCAGCTCAACGCGCCGGTCACCGCGGTCTTCTCGGTCAGCCCTGCGGCCAATCCCGGCTTCTCGGTGGCCATCACCGGCCCGGCCGACGTGCTGCCGCTGGTGCTGACCACCGTTGCCGACGGCCGCCTGTCGATCGACCTGAAGGCGCCGGTCGTGCTGGCGGCGCCGCTGAAGGTCGCCATCGGCGCGCCGTCGCTGCAGGCGGTCAGCATTCCCGGGGCCGCCTCCCTGCGGGCAAGCGGCTTGCGCGAGGCCACCATCGACCTCGAGCTCTCCGGGTCCGGCTCCATCGTGGCCGAAGGCCAGGCCGGCGAAGTGCGGGCCGCCCTCTCGGGCTCGGGCAACGTGGACGCCGGCGCGCTGCGGGCAAGCCGGCTGGACGCCTGGCTCAGCGGCTCGGGCCGCATTCTCGGCATTGCCTCGGACGAGGCCAGCATCGCGCTCGCCGGTTCCGGTCAGATCGTCGTCCGCGGCCGGCCGATGCAGCGCCATGTCAGCCGCACCGGCTCCGGCCAGGTGTCGTTCGAATAGCCGCGCGCCCGGGCCAGGAATGCGCCGCAGGCGCGGTTGACGTTGCAGTGCAAGAATGGCAGCATTCGCTGCTTCGTCGGGCTTACCGCCCGGTTTTCTCATTCTGCGGGCGCCCCGCAACGGCTGCCCCGCGCCAAGGGCAGGCAACGCACGACGTTGGCCTGCCGGTCAGGGAGCTTTCCAGTCATGCGTGTTGCATTTATCGGCCTCGGCGTCATGGGCTATCACATGGCGGGCCATCTCGCCGCCAAGGGCCACCAGGTCACGGTCTACAACCGCACGGCAAGCAAGGCCACGCAGTGGGTGGCCGAGTTCGGCGGCAAATCCGCGGCCACCCCGGCGCTCGCCGCGCAGGATGCCGAAGCAGTCTGCTCCTGCGTGGGCAATGACGACGACCTGCGTGCGGTGATGACCGGCGCCGACGGCGCCTTCACCCAGGCACCGGCCGGCTGTGTCTTCGTTGACCACACCACCGCCAGCGCCAATGTGGCGCGCGAGCTGTATGCCGCCGCCGCCGAGCGCGGCCTGCACTTCGTCGACGCGCCCGTCTCGGGCGGCGAGGTGGGCGCGCAGAAGGGCATCCTCACCATCATGTGCGGCGCCGACCAGCCCGCGTACGACCGCGTCGCGCCCGTGCTGGGCGCCTACGCGCGCGCCGTCACCCGCATCGGCGGCGCCGGCGCGGGCCAGCTGGCCAAGATGGTCAACCAGATCTGCATTGCCGGGCTGCTGCAAGGCTTGTCCGAAGCCATCGCCTTCGGCGAGCGCGCGGGGCTGGACATGCCGGTGGTGCTGGACGTCATCAGCAAGGGCGCCGCGGGCTCGTGGCAACTGGAGAACCGCGGCCCGACCATGGTCGAGAACAAGTTCGATTTCGGCTTCGCGGTGGACTGGATGCGCAAGGACCTGGGCCTGTGCCTGGACGAAGCACGCCGCAACGGCGCCAGCCTGCCGGTGACCGCCGTGGTCGACCAGTTCTATGCCGACCTGCAGCAGGACGGCTGCGGCCGCGCCGATACCTCCTCGCTCATCAAGCGCCTGCGCTGATCGCTTGCCGGCCGCCCCGCCGGGGCTGGTTCGCGCAGCTCGATTTCCCCTCCCGCCGCTTCCAGGCTAGCGGCGCCGCACACGCGGCGTCGTCCAATTCCTACATCCATATCAGCGCATGACCTGCTGGGCGCGCCGTCGCGCCCAGCTATCTTGGATGCATGGCAGACGCGTACCGCGCGCCTGCACCGCCATCGCAAATCATGCATGCAGGAGACCGCCATGTTGAGACTTGCCAGCGCGCTCATCGCGGGTGCCGCACTTCTGATGGGCCTGAATGGCTGCACCGCCACCGGCGCCGTGGCTGGCGGCGTGGCGGGGCATGAACTCTCGCACGGCAACACTGCCGCCACGGTCGGCGGCGCCGTCGCCGGCGGTGTGATCGGCCACGAGCTGGGCAAGTAAGCCCGGGCATGCAAGCGAGGCACTACCGCTGGAAACAACGGAAATCCAACAACGGAAATCCAACCGAAAAGGAGCCCATCATGGCCATCGGCACGATCCTGCTTATCCTTCTGATCATTCTGCTCCTCGGCGCGCTGCCGGCCTGGCCGTACAGCACAGGCTGGGGCTATTACCCCAGCGGCGGCCTTGGCCTCGTCGTACTGGTCGTGGTGGTTCTGCTAGTGATGGGCCGATTGTAGGACGAGGGATGGAAGAAACAGCTTGCAGGGAAAAGCACAACGCGCCGCTGTCGCCAGC